>DATC01000131.1:0-6175 GCA_002504495.1 Methanomassiliicoccaceae archaeon UBA537 | reverse complement strand
TATCTCAGGAACGAGCAGTCCCAGGCGTCCAACATCAAGTCGAAGACGACGATGAAGAACGTCCAGAGCGCCATCGATTCCATTGCGGCTCGACTCAAAACGTACAAGGCACCCCCGGCGAACGGTGTGGTGATTTTCTGCGGAGAGGTCCCCAGGGCCGGCGACCAGACCAAGATGGTCCAGTACGTCATCAACCCGCCCGAGGCCATCACCGCGTTCCTCTACAGGTGCGACTCGACCTTCTTCACGGAGCCTCTCGACTCGATGCTCCTCGACAAGAAGTGCTACGGGCTCTTGACGATCGACAGATCGGAGGCTACGATAGGGCTTCTGATCGGAAGCAGGATCCAGGTCCTGAAGCACTTCGATTCGCTGGTTCCGAGCAAGCACCACCAGGGAGGTCAGTCCTCGGTCCGTTTCGAGAGACTGATCGAGATCGCGGCCCACGAGTTCTTCAAGAAGGTCGCGGACAATGCGAACGAGCTGTTCCTCAACCGTCCCGAGATCATGGGGATACTGATCGGAGGGCCCGGAGCGACCAAGGAGTACTTCGTGAAGGAGGAGTACCTCCACCACGAGCTCAGGAAGATCATCATGTCTCCCCTCGTCGATACGGGATACACCGATGAATCCGGTCTCAGAGAGCTGGTGCAGAACTCCCAGGGCATCATCCAGGATATGCAGCTCGCCACCGAGAAGAAGTACATGCAGAGGCTCTTCACCGAGATACGCAAGGCGGACGGCGGCCTCTCGTGCTACGGAGAGAACGAGGTCCGCTACGCCCTGGACATGGGCGCGGTCGACATGCTCCTCCTGTCGGATACCCTCAAGAAGAGGAGGATAACCGTCGAATGCCCCAACGGGCACATCCATCAGATGACCGTTCCGAATTCCGATCAGAAGTTCCAGTGCCCCGATTGCGGGCAGTCCGCGGCGGTGACCGAGGACGAGGATCTGATCGACGATTTCTTCAACAAGGCCGATGCGTTCAACACCCGTCTCCAGCTCATATCGGGAGACTCCGAGGAAGGAGACATGCTCCTCAAGGCGTTCGGCGGCATCGCGGCCCTTCTCAGATACAAGATCAACGGATGATGATTCAATGACTCTCGCAATGGAATTCGAAGAGCAGGTGAGGTGCGCGGTGTCGGCCGCCCTCGATTCGATGGGCGCATCCGATCTGCAGTTCTCGATCGAGCCTGCGGCCACCGAGGATGCGGATCTCGCGGTTCCGTGCTTCACCATGTCCAAGGCACTCAGGAAGGCCCCTGCGGCCATCGCGGAGGATCTCGCATCCAGGATATCCCCGTCCGGATTGATCGCCTCCGTCCGTGCGGTGAACGGATATCTCAACTTCTGCGTGGACCACACGGCCATGGTCGAAGGCGTCCTCTCGGACGTCCTGGAACAGGGGTCCGGCTACGGCAGGTCCCCCTCCGACGGCCTGAGGGTCAATGTGGAGCACACCTCTACGAACCCCACGGGTCCGATCCATGTGGGCAGGGCCAGGAACCCCATCATCGGGGACACGCTGGCCAGATGCCTGGCGAGATGCGGCCACGACGTCTCGACGGAGTACTATGTGAACGACGTCGGGAAACAGGTCGTCATACTCACATGGGGCGTCAACCACGTCTCCGACGAGGATGCCGAGAAGGAGCGCCAGGCCCACGCCGCCGCCAACGAGAACGAGAAGGAGAGGGACGACAAGACCGATCACCGTCTCGTCGCCAAGTACCGCGTGGCCAACAGGCTGATGGAGACGGATCCTTCGGTGCAGGCGCAGATCGCCGAGGACCTTCGCAGGTTCGAGGCTGGGGACAGGGAGGTCATCGATTCCGTCCGCAGGACCGCCGAGGCCATGCTCGACGGGCTGAAGCAGACCCTCCGTGCGATCAACGTGGAGCTGGACACATACACCTGGGAGTCCAAGTTCATCCAGAACGGTGCGGCTCGCAAGGTCGTGGAGGACCTGTCGGAATCGAAGTACGCGGGCGTCACCGACGACGGGGCGCGCTACGTCGATCTCAAGGACTTCGGGATCAAGGGGAAGAACACCAAGTTCACCTACACCAGGTCCGACGGGACGACCCTGTACACCACCCGCGACCTCGCCTACCACCTGGACAAGTTCTCGAGATCCGATCGCGTCATAGACGTCCTCGGAGAGGATCAGAAGCTCGGCTCCCAGCAACTTTGCGCCGCTCTCAGGATCCTCGGCTGCGAGAAGCAGCCCGAACCTCTGTTCTATGCGTTCGTCTCCCTTCCGGAGGGAAAGATGTCCACCCGCAAGGGAGTGGTAGTCTATCTCGACGACCTGATCGACGAGGCCGTCGAGCATGCGTATCAGGAGATCAAATCCAGGGAGGAGGTCAGGAAGGAGCGCGGCTCCGCCATGTCCGAGGAGCGCATGAGGGAGATCGCACGCATCGTCGGAACCGGTGCCATCAGGTACAACATCGTCCGTGTCCAGCCGGAGAAGCAGTTCGTCTTCAAATGGAGCGAGGCCCTCAATTTCGATGGGAACTCCGGTCCGTATCTCCAGTACGTCCACGCCAGGGCGTGCAGCATGCTAAAGAAGGCAGGGGCGTTCGATCACTGCACCGATCCTTCGAAGCTCACGGAGCCCACCGAGATCAACCTGGTCAAGACCCTCGCACGCTACAACGAGGTGCTGAGGCAGGCCGGCGACGGAGGGAAGGTCCATATGCTTCCCGCCTTCGGGCACGATGTGGCGGTTGCATTCAACCAGTTCTACGCCGCGGTATCCGTTCTCGACGAGGGAGATGCCCTTCGCAGAAACGCCAGACTGACGCTGGTCGAGTGCGCCAAGACCGTCATGGCGGACGTCCTCGACTGCCTCGGAATGGGCGCTCCAGAGGAGATGTGAGATGGAGTTCCGCAACGTCCGCATCAAGGACATAGAGAAGGTCCGCGAGCTGGAGCTCTCCTGCATCCGCGAATACTTCGCCGAGACCCTGGAGAACAAATGGGAGGATCTCCCCCAGGATTGGAAGGACAATCTGGGGGCCAGCTCCCCCAACCACTTCAAATGCTACCTGGACAGCGGCCTGAGCTTCGTCGCGGAGGAGGATGGGGAGATAGTCGGGTTCATCTTCGCCCAGATGCTCCATCATGTCTGCGACGAGAGCAATCTCCTGTGGATCGAGAACATGGGCGTGCACCGCTTCTTCCGCAGGAACGAGATCGGATACCGTCTCCTTAGGGAATGCATCAGGAAGGGTATCGAGATGGGCGCGACCGTCGCCCACAGCACGATCCAGCCGGACAACGCCCCCTCCATACTCCTTCACAAGAAGATCGGATTCTTCATCGACCGTCGGGATGTCGCTCTGATGGATCTGCGCGATCCGAATCTCAGGCTGCGATTCCGAAAACCATCATCTGCGGACGGAACGGCACATCGCGGCCGCTTCCGTCCGTTCATGGACCGAAAGGGTCCGGCCGGCCGGCCGCGGTCACCGTGAGTTCGACTCCCAGCATGCCCTTGTCCATCGTGCCACCGTAGCGGAACTCCTTGTCCTTCCTTTCACATGAGACGACGATGTCCGTCGCTCCTCCCGATTCGACCGCTTCCACGGCCTTCGTCTCGGCGAGCATCCTTGCATGGGCGATCGCTTCGTCCAGGTCATCGAAATCGAAGGTGCCGTTTCCGGAGAACTCTCTGAACGAGATGTCCGTTCCCGAGCCGATCGGACGTATCAGGACAGATACCGTTTCCGATACCGATGAGGAGATCGCTCCTATGGCATTGCCTACGTCCGAATCGGAATCTATCACCGCCTCCGCATCGAATGTTCCCGCGACCAGGGGAACATATGCGCAGGCCGGGGCTCCGATGCCTATGATCGGGATATCGATGGAGATCCTGCATCCGTATCCGCCATCGATGGAACCCGATACGGCCTTTCTCAGAAGAGCCTCCCCTCCCGGACCGAGTTTCACGTATCCGGCTTCATCCGACATGACCTCGGTGATCAGGGCTCTGCAGAGCTTGAGCCTTATCGCATCCATGCAGGATTCCAGGAAGCGATCCGCTTCCAGATGCATCTTCGAAGCGAGGAATGCGGCCGCGATTGCCGAAGGCATGGGATCATGGGTAGCCAGGGCGCCGGATGCATGGAGCACATCCGTAGGAGTGAACCCGATCCTTTGGATGAGGCCTCTGGATTCCAATCTCCCGATATCGAGCATCAACGGGTGCACGCCTATGGCTTCACCCGCTTCGCGAAGCGGGACCGGTTCTCCAGAGAGGATATTCAGTAGCTTCAAGTCGGTCTCGGTCAGCCCTGAATGATCGGACGGGATCTTCAGCGTCCGGAAGAATTCGCAGTCCAGCCGGATGTCGCGATCCGCATCGACTGCGGAAAGACGGTCCAATCCGTTCCTGACGGATTGCCACATCTCGGCGGCGCGGCATAAGGGAACGACTCTCAACGGAGAGAGCAGGACTTCGCCGCCCTCGACCGTTATGCGGCTGTCGCCGCCTATGCCTGTCGTGGACATCTTCGCAGCGGATACCTTCGTACGGATTCCGGACACGATGGCACCTTCCTCATCCAATCTCGGTCTGCCGTCTCTGATGATTCCGATATCGGTCGTGGTCCCGCCCATGTCCATGACGATGGCGTCGCGGCGGCCGGTAAGGCGCAATGCGCCGATCAGGCTGGCGGCGGGGCCGGACATCACGGTCTGGATCGGTTTGATGCGGGCTTCCTTCTCGCCCATCATCGTCCCGTCTCCGCGGACGACCATCAATGGAGCGTTCACGCTGTTCTCCATCAGTACCGCTTTGACAGAGAGGATGAGATCGTCTATTACAGGCAGAAGGCGTGCGTTCATCACGCATGTGGCGGCTCTTTCGCTGAATCCGAGACCTGACGAGAGCTCATGGCTGCATACGGTCGGTATGCCGAGGGTCGAACGGACGAGGTCCCTGATGCGGACCTCATGCTCCGGATTGCGGACGGACAGGAATCCGGTGATCGCCACACCGTCGACCTTTCCGCGGATCGATTCGAGGAACCGCATCGCTGCATCCTCGTCCAGTTGGACCGTCTCGTCGCCGTCGAGGTCGTGGGATCCTTCGATGCGGACTGAATGCTCGGCCGGATACGAGCCGTCGTAGTCTTCTCCTATGCATATGAGCGCTACGCGCGCTCCTTTCCCTTCCACTATGGAGTTGGTCGCCAGAGTCGACGAGAGAGATACGACTCCGGATGATGAGAGGAGCTCCGACGGGAGGAGCTCTATCGTCTTGCGGATGCCGATGCAGAGGTCCTCATGGGTCGTAGGGGATTTGGATTTCGAGAGAAGCTTCCCGGTCTCGAGATCCATCAGAACGGCATCGGTGAATGTTCCGCCGGTGTCCAATCCTAGTCCGATCCTCATTTGAATCATCGCCTGGGTGCGGACGGGGGATCCCGTCCGATAATGCGTTTAGGAGGAAATCGTTTCACGAAGAGCGGCGTTTGAAGGAATAGAAAGGCGTTTCGAAGCGCATCTCAGCGCTTGGTGGAGACGATGCCGCGACCTATATTGCGGTCCGTGATGATCGACCCCATATGGTTCGACAGGATCCTCTCGTCCACCTTTCCGTGTATGTCGGTCGAGGATTGGACAGGGAACTCGCAATCGCATTTCGCGCATCTGACCTTGGGGCATCCGAGGGCGGCCTCGGAGCAGCCTTGGCAGGCGATCGATCTGGCGTATACGAGGGAGAAGACGAATCCGCATCTGGGGCATGTGAAGCTCTTCCTGACCGAAGCCGTGGTGTTATAGGAGAATCCCTTGTCCTTCATCGCGTCGAAGTAGGTCGTGGTCATCGCATCATCACCGGTAAAGGGTGCCCCGCCTTTTGGCAGGGCTTTGGTTTCAGCCCATTATCCCGTACTTGCGTACGGCGGCGACGTAGGCGTCGACGTTCTCGATGGGGGTCTGGACCTCGGGAGGCACCTCGCATCCGCTGCCTATGCACCAGCGGGAGTTGAGTCCGCGCTTGCACAGTGCGGTCTTGACCTCCTGGCAGAGGCCCTTGGCGGCTGCATCGATGGTGTCCGGGGTTCCTCTTGCGAAGATCTGCGGATCAGAGTTCCCGTCTATCAGGCAGTTGTCGGCGTATCCGCCCTCGATGACCTTCGTCGCCGAAGGCGAG
>DATC01000107.1 GCA_002504495.1 Methanomassiliicoccaceae archaeon UBA537 | reverse complement strand
AACCCTCAAAGCTAAAGAGCGTTCCGTTTGCCGATCGACAGGCGCATCCCCTTTATACGGAGGCCGGGATACTCTCTCCGATGTCTGTCGATTTCGAGAATCTGGAAAGGGCGATCGTCTCCGCCATCAGGAACGATGTTGAGGACCAGGATGTTGCCGTTGCGTTCTCCGGAGGACTCGATTCCGGTCTCGTGGCCGCCATATCCAAGGACTACGCCAGGTCCGTCACGCTCTATACGTCCGGTCGCGACCAGTCGTACGATGTCGTAATGGCTCAGGAGATGTCGGAGAAGCTCGGCCTCCCGTGGCTCCACATACCCATCACGGAGGACAACATAGAGGCCAGGCTGAGGGAGATGATCACCATCACCGGCACCTCCTCGCCTCTCACGCTGTCCTTCGAGCTGCCCATGTTCTTCGTCTGCAGAACCGTCCACGAGAAGTACATCATCGGCGGACAGGGTGCGGACGAGCTGTTCTACGGCTACAACAAGTACATCGGCCTTCCCGACGACGAGCTTGTCAGGATGAGGAAGTCCGATCTGGGGAAGCTGATAACCTCCACGATCCCCCACGAGACCCTCGTAGCCGACCACTTCAACAAGAAGATCTTCTACCCTTTCATGGACCCCTTGGTGACGATGCAGGTCAACGCCATGGACCTCGACGCCTTGAAGCCCCGCGACGGCGATTCGAGGAAGATGCTCCTCAGGGACATTGCCAGGGACCTCGGGTATCCGTTCATCGCGGACAAGAGGAAGAAGGCCGCCCAGTACGGATCCGGCACCATGGATCTCGTCAAGGCGTGCGCCAAGAAGAAGGGCATGACCTATTCCGAGCTCGTGGACCATATCTACAGGGACATCTTCGAGTGAGCAACCATTTCCAGGACGGGTCCGCCCGTCCATCCTTTTTCCCGTTTTTCGCGTTCGGCGACGCTATCAATATATGCGGGCCGGTCATGCGCGCGGAGCGAATACAAATGTCAATGGGACCCAACACGGCGTGGTACGTAGGCCTTTCCGGCCGCGGCATGGCCCTAGGCCTCGACAACGAGGCCGAGCTTCTGGAGAGGCTCGGGCGTCCGCAGGACCGCCTCAGGATCCTGCATGTGGCCGGAACGGACGGCAAGGGCTCCGTCTGCTCCATGATCGAATCGATACTTCTTGCATCGGGCGCCTCGGCTGGGATGTTCACCTCTCCCGAGATCCTGAGCATCTGCGAATGCATCCGCATCGGAGGGCGCGATATCGAGCAGGAGGATCTCGAGAGCGTCCTTGGAACGGTCAGAGGCCCGGCGGAGGAGATGGAGGCCGAAGGGAGGCCCTGCACGTCCTTCGAGGTATTGACCGCGGCCGCGCTCACGGCCTTCGTGCTCGCTGGATCCGAGTTCGCCGTCGTGGAGGTCGGCATGGGCGGCCGTCTGGACGCCACCAACGTGGTCGTCCCGGAGTCCGTGGTGATCAACAACATCGAGCTGGAGCACACGGCTTTCCTAGGCTCCACCGTGGAGGAGATCGCCTCGGAGAAGGCCGGCATCATGAAGCCCGGCGTCCCGTGCGTCACTATTAACCCGGATTCCGTATTCGCCGTGTTGGAGAGGCATGCGTCGGAGATCGGGTGTCCGCTCCGCAGGATATTCTCGGAGGACGTCGGCGTCCTCTCGATGGATCCGTGCACCGTGGTCGCCGACTATCGCGGGGAGGCGTTCGAGATAGGGCTTCCAGGCAGGCATCAGGCCCGCAACGCCGTTCTGGCCATGGCGGCCCTGTACGCCCTTCCGGACTTCGAGGAGAGGTTCCGTCCCAATCTGCACCGCGGCCTGGAGGAGGCGGCATGGCCCTGCAGGATGCAGAAGCTTCTCGCGGATCCCGTGGTCGTCGATGTCACCCATACCGTGGGCGGCGCGAGATGCCTCGCATCCGACATCGAGGAGATCTACGGCAGGGCCGTCCTCGTCATAGGGATGCTCTCCGACAAGGACGCCGACGGCGTGGCCGAAGCGCTGTCTCGCGTGGCGGACAGGGCGTTCGTCGCGGCTCCCGTGTCTCCGAGGGCGATGCCCGCCGAGAGATTGGCGGAGATCGTGTCGCGTCACATCCGTGTGGAGAAGGTATGCGCATCGGTGGAGGAGGCCATGGATTCCGCTCTGGAATCCAGAGGGGACGAAATCGTCCTCGCCACAGGCTCGTTCCGTACGGCCGAGGGGGTGCTGAGATGGCTGGAGAGCAGATCGTTCCGATACTTGACATCCTTTCCGGGATCTACGTGGGCGGAGCGTATCCTGGCCGGAACTCGGAGGGTCTGAACCCTTGTTGGCCCGCCGATCCGTTCCACGTGCTGATCGCTACGATACTGTCGCAACGCACACGCGACGACAACACGCGCAGGGCATCCGACAACCTCTTCGGAAGGTTCGATTCGATAGACGCCCTCGCCGATGCCGATCCGGCGGAGGTCGCCTCGCTGATACGCCCGGCGGGATTCCCCAATCAGAAGGCGGCCGCGATAGTGGAATGCTGCAGGATCCTGAGGGACAGATACGGCGGAAAGGTCCCGGAGGACACGGACGTCCTCACATCCCTTCCCATGGTCGGGAGAAAGACCGCCGCCTGCGTCAGGTCCTACGCCATGGGGATACCGTCCGTCTGCGTGGACACCCACGTCCACAGGATCTCCAACCTCATGGGCCTCGTGCACACCCGTACTCCGGAGCAGACCGAGCACGCTCTCATGGAGATCACGC
This sequence comes from Methanomassiliicoccaceae archaeon UBA537, assembly GCA_002504495.1. Lineage (GTDB taxonomy): Archaea > Thermoplasmatota > Thermoplasmata > Methanomassiliicoccales > Methanomethylophilaceae > Methanoprimaticola. Next base: position 2,891 of record DATC01000107.1, on the reverse strand, counting down.
CCGTGGACCGGTGGAACGACATCAACAGATACCTGGTCCGCCACGGACAGGTCGTATGTCTTCCGGGCCATCCTCATTGCGGGGAATGCCCTGTATCGGACTATTGCATCCATGCCCGCGAGGCCGGAGTCCGGCGCGAGGATTAAAGCATCGCCGACTCTACCCCGTGCATGCACGAGGTCTCTGTCGTGACCGGGATTGTCGACGCCGTCATAGCCGAGCTTTCCAGGTACAGGTTGGAGAAGGTCAACTCGGTCGATGTCATGATCGGGGACATGACCAGTCTGGGCGAGGAGCAGATGCGCTTCGCCTATGAGATCGTAACACGCGGAACGATCCTGGAGGGATCCGAGCTCGTCATCGAGCACATCCCGGTGGAGGTCAGATGCGACTCGTGCGGATACGAAGGACCGACGAGGATGATCGACGATCCGGACTATGATTCCCATGCCATACCGGTGCTCTCCTGTCCGAAGTGCGGAGGGAGCATCACGGTCGTCAGAGGCATGGAGTGCTCGGTCAGGAGCATGGATATCGAGGAGGTCGATGAGCGATGTTCAAGTACAGGGACGAGGCGACTGCCAAGAAGATTCTCGAGCACATAGACGAGCTGGGCGTCGAGGCCCGCTTCATGCACATCTGCGGCACCCATCAGGACACCATCGTCAGGTTCGGTCTCGAGGAGATGCTGAACGACGTCGGAGTCACGATAGCCCAGGGGCCTGGATGCCCTGTGTGCGTCACGACCAGCGCGGAGATCGCGGATGCCATAACGCTCGCCCGCAACGGTGTCACTGTTACCGCTTTCGGGGACATGATGAGGGTGCCGACCACGATAGGCTCCCTCTTCTCAGCCAAGGCCGATGGTGCCGATGTGAGGATAGTCTACTCGATCGACGATGCCGTCCAGATGGCCAGGGACCAGCCCGACAAGCCGCTGGTCTTCGTCGGAGTCGGGTTCGAGACCACCGCCCCGTCCACCTGCGTCCCTCTCAGAAAGGACGACTGTCCGGAGAACTTCAGCGTCTACAGCTGCCACAGGATCTGCCCTCCGATCATCGAGACCCTGTTCGATCTTGGAGAGAACAGGATCGACGGATTCATCATGCCCGGGCACGTGGCGGTCATAACCGGAACAGGGATGTTCGAGCCCGTTTCCAGGAAGCATCATGTGCCCCAGGTCATCGCAGGGTTCGAGCCCCTGGACATCCTCATGTCCTGTTATATGCTCTGCAAGCAGATCAAGGAGGGCCGCGCCGAGGTGGAGAACGAGTACACCCGCCTGGTGCGTCCGGAGGGCAATCCGATGGCCAGGAGGCTGATGGACGAGACGTTCGTTCCGGTCGACCGCGCATGGCGCGGATTCCCGGTCATCAGGAAGAGCGCGCTCGCCCTCAGGCCGGAGTTCGAGGCCCACGACGCGACCAAGGTCCATGAGGACATCCTGTCCCTCACGCCGGAGGTCGAGGCCGAGGCGAAGGGATGCAGATGCGGGGACGTTCTCAGAGGAATCATATCCTCCGAGCAGTGCCCGATGTTCGGGAAGGCCTGCAAGCCCATGAGCCCCCTCGGACCGTGCATGGTCTCGGCCGAAGGAAACTGCTCCATAGCGTACCGTCTCGGTTCCAAGAGGCTCCGATCATGACCGGGACCCCGTTGATGACCGAGACCGTCATGAGGAGGAGGATCCTCGTCGTGACGAACGATTCCACGGTGATGCTCGGCAAGGGCCTGTGCAGCGCACGGGACATGTTCGGAGGACGCGTCACCGAGGTCAAGAACCTGGTCGATCGCCTCGACGCCCTGACGGACGATTCCGGGAGGAAGCTCGTCGACGTCTCGTTCGGTGTGATCTCGACGAAGTACGGCTTCGTCCCCGGCAACTATCAGATCATGCCGTACGCGGACGTGATGTCGGATCGTGTCGGATACGAGGAGGCGGAGAAGAGGAAGGGATACGTGGAGCAGACCTCCTTCCTCACACGTCCTTTCGACAGGACCGTTATGTGCGTCCCTAATGACATGTTCAGGATGTTCCTGGAGAAGGGCGGTATCGGCGACGGAAGACTCATCGCCGTCACATCCCCTGCATTCAAGGAGGAATGCGAGCGTCGCGGATGGACCTGGCTGGAGCGCAGGGGAGCCAGGGTCGGCTCGTCCAACGCGGACGAGATCGAGAGACTGGTGCGCGATCTGTGCTCGCAGTCCGCTCTCTAAGTTCAGAAAGGTCCTCTTCAATGCCGTTCCTCCGGCGTATCTCCCGATGCCTCCGGAGGACGGCAGCACCCTGTGGCACGGGATGAGGATCGGGAGAGGGTTGCAGGCGCAGGCCGTTCCGACGGCCCTGTACGCCCCCGGATGTCCCGATGCCTCTGCGATCTCCTTGTACGTGCGGGTCTCCCCGTACGGTATCTCGGATACGGCGTCCAGGACGTCGCTGAAGAAATCCGTTCCTGAGAATGATATGGGCAGATCGAATTCCGTCCTTCTGCCGGATAGGTATTCTCCGATCTGATGTTCGGCCGTACGGAGCACCTCGGTGCAGCCCTGGGCCATCGGATCGAGGTTCTCGCACGGCAGATATACGCGCATCACATTTCCGCATCCGTCGTCCGCGACGCTCAGCGTCCCGACGATCGATAGGAACGAATGCACGCAGGGTTCCGCCATGAGGCCTTCCACGCCCTCTCCACGTATAGCCTTTGCCTTGAGTCCGAATCGGAGGATTCTCGTTACCGGAATCATCCTGTCATGATTCGATCGCAGGCGTCCGAAGGCTCGATTTCTGCGCCATCATCCTCTGGTGGGAGCCGATCCGGGCGGGTTGGCGTTCCGCCCGAACATCGGCAGAGATCAGGCGCAGGCTGTTCCGGATTTCATCCTCGATATTT
>DATC01000108.1:13455-22664 GCA_002504495.1 Methanomassiliicoccaceae archaeon UBA537 | reverse complement strand
CCGCCCTCGATGACCTTCGTCGCCGAAGGCGAGTTGGGGTTGTCCGGATAGTATGCCATCGAGTAGACGTCCGCTCCGTACTCCTTGATCTGGGTGTCCAGGTGGGGCATGTCGGCGCAGTTGTGTATGGCGAATCCGAGCTTGTTGGCGCGGGTCTCCTTGATCAGCCTCTTGGCGTACTTGTCGTTGGCCTCGAACTCGTGGTACTCCGCATCTCCGAGGACGGAGTAGTTGCCCCACAGGAAGTTCCACAGGATGGCGGGGGTCTCGGTCGTGTTGGCCAGCTTGTCAAGGATCCTGGAGCAGGTCTCGGTCGTGTTGGCCAGGGCCTTGTGTACCGGCTCCGGGTCCGTGAACATGTCCATGAAGAGCTGCTCCGCACCGATGGATTGCGAAAGGGCGAGGAGAGGTCCTTCCACATGTACCGCGAGATAGGACTTGTTCTTGACGTTCTCCGCTATCTCCCTATTCGCATCGATCAGGAACTTGATCCTTCCGCTGTCGACGTCCAGAGGCTCGAACTTCTCGTAGTCCTCCGGGCTGTGGCCTACGTGACCGTCGACGAACGGGGTGTTCTCCTCGTCCATCCTGACATGCGCACCGTAGTCGTGGGCCTGGACGGCCAGATCGGTGAGGGTGACGGTGAACTCCAGATTGTAGCGCTTCGCTCCGGCTATGAAGGACTGAGCGCAGATGTGCGGATCCTGGGACATCTCCCGCAGAGTCGCGGGCTTCTCGATGATCTTGCGGTACGTGGCTCCGGCCAGGGGATAGCAGCAGAGTCTGTCCACCGGCTCGTTGTTGATCGAGGCCAGCGCTCTCTCGTAGGGGGTCATTTCGTTGACCATTTCACATCGCCTTCAGCCAGTTGACGCAGTCCTGTGCATTGCCGTCTCTGTGATCCGCTCCTATTTGCGAAGCGAACGAAGCGGAGGTGGGAGGTCCGCCTATCGTGACCGTGCAGTTCCCGCGGGAGCCGTTCTCCTTCAGAAGATCCACGACCTCCGGCATCCTGTCCATCGTGGGAGTCATCAGCGTGGACATGCAGAGAACGTCTATTCCGTCGTTCTTCACGGTATCCGCTATCTGAGCGGATGGGATGTCCTTTCCGAGATCGGATACGATGTATCCGCCGGCGGTCAGCATGGTCTTCACGATGTTCTTTCCGATGTCGTGGACATCTCCCTCTACAACGACGGTGGCGGCCTTCTTGGAGTCTGCAAGGTCCTCCTTCGGAATCGCGGGGAGAAGGACGTCGAGTCCCTTATACAGCGCGGCGGCCGACACGAGAACCTGAGGAAGGTAGATCTTGTGCTCGGCGTATCTGTCGCCGACGATGCTCATGCCCTTGACGAGGCCCTCGTTGATCGCTTCGACAGGGTTGATGCCTTCGGCGAGTGCGGCTTCGGCTGTGCTCTTGGCTATGTCTGCCTTGCAGTTCACGACTGCGTTGGCGAGATCCTCGAGAATCTGTTCCTTGCTCATTCTTAGTCCTCCTTTTTCGTTCTTCCGAAGTCCGTCGGTCGTTCCGACGTCGTTCCTCATCAGAGCAAGATTATCATCCGGGTGCCAACTATTTAATGGATGATGATGGATGGATGACCTATCCTCATAAAATCGTAGAATCAACCAATTTTTTGGTAATAAGTATATGTATTGAATGTCGGAATTATACATTTAAGCAGATTTTAACATCGTTTATTGTTATCAATGCATATTGTTATACATCGATTAATTTCAATTTTTCAAAAAATAATATATTAAATTTTCTATCAGATGAAAGGCGTTTCTTCATGCGCGCATTATATAAATCGCATGCACGCGCGCATGACATAGGCAGTATCGCCGTTGGGCTGATAGCCGGAGGTCCGGCATCATCGACATCATCATTCGGGCGACCATCGGCCGATCACGATTTGCGATCCAGAGCCTCCATGAGCATGTTGAGGTCGTTCATCGGAGGAAGCTCCAAAACATGGCAATCTTCGAAGAAGCACGGTCCGAAGAGGGGATAATGGTACACGCCGTTCTCATCTACAGATAGGTTGGACGAGGATATCTTCATCGCCACATCTATTGCTCTATCTTCGGTAAGAGCCTTGTTCAGGGACTTGGCTGATTTCTTTCTTCCGGATTTGACCTCTATGACGGCCAGTTTGCCATTGTAGTTGAAGACGAAATCCAATTCCATTCTGCGTGAGGGGTTGCTGTAATAGTGGACCTTGTAACCTTTCCTGATCAGAGCTTCTGCTACGGCATCTTCTATCACCGCCCCGTTGTTGATGGTATATTCTCCATCCATCACGCCTTTGGCCACTGCCGGGCCCAGCATATGCACCAATACTCCGGTGTCTCTGACATAGATCTTGAACATGTTGCCGTTCATCTTGACCTTGAACGGTTCTGACACCTCCTCGATATTGCGACATATATCCACGATTCCCGCACCTTCCAACCATGCTATGGCAGGTCCGTACTCTCTTTGGCCGTAGCCTGCCTTGATCGAGATGTCGGAATAAAGGAAGGATGCGTTCTTCTCGCGGCTCAGCTGGCGCGGAATGGATTCGATGCACTGTTCTATGCGGATCCTATCCGTGGGGTCCTTGACATAGCGGCTGATGTCATCGGATAGAAGCTTCACTATGCCATCCAGTTCTCTGTAGGAGTCGCTGTACATGTGGGATTTCGCGTATGCTGATACGGCGGCGGGCATTCCGCCGATCACCACGTATCTTTTGAACAGGTCGTTCAACTGATTCAGAACGAAATTGTCGAAAGGTTCGTTGTTCCGTATATGCGAACGTATCGTCTCGGTCTGAGCGTGGGAGAATCCCATCGCCCATAGGAATTCCTCGAAATCCATCGGCGACATGTACTCCAGCTCTATGGAGCCCATCGGAGTCAGCCTCTCATTGGCCACCATCTCGGATAGGACGGAGCCTGAACAGGCGATGTCGCATCTTCCGTCTTCAACCATCGGCTTCAGTGCCGAGAACGCACCCGGACAGCATTGGATCTCGTCCAAGAAGAGGAGGCAACCTTCGAACCTTTCTTTGACAAAGATGAAGCTCATTCTTTCGAAGATCGCGTCGGCTGAAAGATCGTCTTCGAATATGGATCTGTAATCGGGATGATCTTCGAAGTTGATCTCGATCATCGTGTCGTATCTCTTCGCGCCTAATCTCCTTATCGCATAGGATTTCCCTACTTGGCGAGGGCCGCGAAGGACCAAGGCTTTGTGATTCCTGTTCTCGAACCAGTTCTCCAAAACCTGGTCTATCTTTCTTTCCATATTATGTAGCATCGGATAAGGGACTTTATATTTATCCGTTATATTACATTAAAATTACGGATATTATCCGTGAAAATGCAGTTAAATCACAGATATCATCCGTGAAAATACATTGATTTCACGGATAAGGTTCAGGGGGTAATCATCCGAATTATGGAGGCAGGCAGTTTCATCTCAGTTTCCTCTGCATCGGATCTGTTGTTCGCCTTCCCTTGTCCAGAATCTTGAAGAACTGAAAGATGGGGCGTTTCCGCCCCTAAACAGTTTAGACAGAAGAGATTCTCATCTTGACATCCATGCTACGCTCATCGTTTGTGTAGAACAGGATGATGTCGGGTTTCTCTTGGAGAAGGTTCTCGGTATCGTGCTCGGCTCCGTCGAAGAGGCTGACGTCCCATCCGAAGAAGTCTCCGCAGAGGGAGTATCCGCTTCCAGTCTTTCCGCTCGCCTTTCCGCTGCTGCCCTCGAAATAGGCCTTGTGCTTCTCGTCCGCATGCTGCTGGAGGGAGTAGTAGATCTTGTAGAGCTGCAGCTCGAGTCCTTCGATCACCTCATCCACATATTCGGAGTATCCAAGGACGATTCCGATCTCCTCTACCATTGCGAAAGTCTCAGGAATCGACTTGGCGTTGTTCAGAAGCATGTGGCCGCCGTTGTTCTCTATCGTGGAGAGGATCTGGGCATTGTTTTTCTTGTTGATCGTTCCGGATCCCATGACTATGACGGTATTTCCGCCGGCTCCCGCATCCTTGACGTCCTGTCCGATCATCTCAAGATCGTATGTTTTGATGGATCCGCAGCGACTCTTGTAGTCCGCAGGATACAGCGACGCGAGCTTCTCGCTGGAAGTTTTGATGTCGTCCAGCATGAGCCCCGCATAGTTCAGACTCTGGAATTCCTTGAGCAGTTCGCTGTTCTTGCTCGCTTCATCGGAGAACGGTTCGACGTTGTATTTCGCGCAAATCATATAGTACTGCGTGAATGCGTACGCGCTTCCGGTCGCAATCAGCTTGTTGGCGCCATTTGCAGGCAGGGTCTTCTCCATAAGGGTCATCTTCTCATCGGCGACCGTGTGGTATCTGATCGTTCCGTCGGATTCGACCTTTGCAAGGTGGTCGTACGTGCAGTACTTGGACCAGAACTCGGAATCAGTCTTCGCATCGGATATCGTCAGCTTGTCGGTGCCTTCTGCGAAGTCACCATAGACCGCGTGATACATCATTTCCAGAGTATCGATAACCTTCGGGGTTCCGCTCATTCCGCCCATATCGACGTCGATGATCTTGGCGTTCAGCTCATAGAGCCCGCCTTTCTTGACATCCTCTCCATCGTCTCCGATGAAGACGGTCGCACCTGCGGCGGCCGCGATTATCACCACGACTGCAGCAATTGCGATTATCTTTCCGTTCATTTAAGAACCACTCCCTGAGTTGGATGATAACTCCAATGTTTTTCAATTATGCCTTTACTATATATTATTTTGTTAATTATTTTTAAATAGAATAATCCAATCGGATATTGGATTATACATCCAACTTCAGAATTGTATTATCTGGACGGGCGATGTGTTCTTGAAGAAGGGTCGTGGAAGCAGAGGGAGCTCTATGGAAATAGACACATTGGACGGGCTGAACAGCCTCAAGAGACGCAACAGGCGCAGATCGTCTATAGCGATCTTCGGGACGCTTCTGCTGTTCGCGGTATCATTCATCGCGTGCATGAGCGTCGGAAACTACAGCGCTTCGATACCGGATACCTTCTGTGCGCTGTTCGGTATGCATGAGGACGGCACATTGGTCTACATGATACAGGATGTCCGTCTGCCCAGAGTCATCTCCGCAGCTGCGGTAGGTGCTGGTCTTGCGATAGCAGGTCTGTCCATGCAGAGCCTTTTCAAGAACCCGATGGCGTCCCCTTCGGTTCTCGGGATCTCGTCCGGTGCCGCGTTGGGTGCATCCGTAGCCATCTCCTTCGGAGTAGGCACCGCGATCTTCGGAGCCTACGCAACTTCTGCGATGGCCTGTCTGATGTGCTTCCTTACGCTCCTTCTCGTCTATCTGATCGCCAGATCGAAGTACGGCGTATCGACCGTAACCCTTCTTCTGGCGGGAGTGGCGGTAGGTGCCTTCTTCAACGGCCTCGTCTCCCTGCTTCAGTACGTCGCTGACGACGATACTCTCGGTGCGATAGTATATTGGACCATGGGAAGCTTCAACAAGGTCACATGGGACTCGTTCGACAGATCGATACCTCTTCTGCTGATCGGGATAATATCCCAGGTTCTGATCTATCGCGAGCTCAATCTCATCTCCGCCGGAGAGGAGCAGGCATCCAACATGGGTGTCAACGTGAAGCGCGTGAGATATGTCGCGTTGATAGGTACCGCCCTCTGCGTAGGGGGCGCGGTCTCGCTGGCAGGCACGATAGGATTCGTTGGATTGATCGTTCCTCATATCTTCAGGATGATCGTCGGACCCAATCACAGGCTTCTGATTCCCATGTGCATCTTCGGAGGTGCCGCTTTCCTGATGATTATGGACACTTTGGCGAAGACGGCTTTCACGATGTCCTTCCCGGTAGGGATATTCACATCGCTTCTCGGAGCGCCGTTCTTCATCTACATCCTGAAGACGCGCAAGAAGGAGATATGGGAGTGATCGCATGCAATTGAAGATAGACGATGTCGGCTTCTCATACCCTTCCCGTGATGTCCTCAAGGACATAAGCTTCGAAGCAGGAAGAGGAGAGGTCATAGGGATAATAGGTCAGAACGGGTGCGGCAAGACGACGCTTCTGAAATGCATCAACACGACTTTGAAGTCCACCAAGGGGACGGTCTCCATCGACGACCGCGATGTGCAGTCGCTGACGAAGAAGGAGATCGCGAGGGCGATGGGCTTCGTCATGCAGACCACCAGCACGACATTTCCGTTCACCGTGTACGAGACGGTTCATATGGGACGGTATTCGCGCAAGAGCACCTTCGATGCGGACGAGGACGATGATGACACCAGGATCATCTACGAGGCGATGAGGGACACGGGGATCCTGAAGTTCGCCGACAGGGATATAGACGAGCTGTCCGGAGGCGAGCGCAGAAGGGTGATGATCGCCCGTGCGCTGGTCCAGGAGCCGGAGGTGCTCCTCCTCGACGAGCCTACTCTCCACCTCGATATCAATCATCAGTTCGATCTGATGGATCTGATCCGGGACCTCTCCAAGAACAGGGGCCTTCTGGTCGTCATTGTGACCCATGATCTGATCTTCGCTGCCAGGTATTGCGATCGCATCATAGCGATAGAGGGCGGCGTCATCGCTGCTACGGGGACGGCCCGCGAGGTCATCACTCCCGAGAACATGAGACGCCTGTTCGAGATCGAGGCGGAGGTCAGGGACGATCCGCGTGTGGGCCTGAGCGTCACCATCCTCAACAGGTACCGGTCTGCTCAGGAATCCGATGATCCCGGGGCGCTGGATCGCATCCGTCGTCCGGGTACGGATGCTGCGGAAAGGAATTGAGAACAATGTCCCGCAGGGGTCGATCCCCCTGCGGCAAAAGGGTTTCACTCTTTCTTGTTCTTGGAGGCCAGGTACCTCTGCCTCTCGGTGGAGGGGGCCTTCTTCTCGGCCTTCTTCTCTCCAGAGGCCTTGGCTGCCATCTGGGCCTTGCGCTCCTCCTCCAGCTGCTCGAAGGTCATCTCGGCCTTCTTCTTGGGCTGGTCGCGGAACTTCAGGATCGCGAAGACGGCTATGACGATCACGACGAGCGCGATGACCAGGTAGGTCACCCAGTTGGACAGGAGGGACTTCTCCACCACGATGGTGGCGGTGAACTCGTTCAGGCCTGCACCGAACTGGTTCGCGGGGGCGACCGTGACCACAACGGTGTGGGTTCCGACGGACCTGAAGTCCTTCATCGGAACCGAGACTTCGACGACTTTCTTCGCCTCTATTTCCTGGCTGGTGGTCGCGACCGTGCGGCCGTTCTCGGTGACTGCGATATTGGCGGTGAATCTGCTTCCGCCGGAGTTGTCGATGGTGAACGTCAGGGTTCCTCCCTCGTCGTTCTTGAACGTGAAGGTGGTGACGTCGTTGTTCAGGGACGCGGCATCGGAATCGGCGATCGCCAGGGGGACGATCGTCAGCGCCAGGACGGCGAAGACCGCGAAGGCGATGTTGGATGCCCTCATGTTATGATCTCCTCGATGCGCTCCTGCTCGATGCCTTCGCGAACCATCTTGGAGAGCCTCCTTCCCGAGGACATGTTGGTCCTCCAGAGGGTGTTGCCGTAGGGGTGTCCGACGGACATATGGACGTTGGTGCCGCCTCCGATCCTCGGAGCGACGTCGTAGATGAAGAAGTTCAGGTCCTTGTCGACGCAGGTCTGCAGGCAGAACGGTCCGATGATACCGGGGTCGTAGAACTTCTTGGATGCGGCGATGTACTTCTCTGCCATCTCGAACGCCTTGTCCAGAAGGGATTCGCGGACTGTGGCGGAGTTGTGGCCGCAGACGGTGTACTCGGGGATGATGCCGTCGTCCTCCAGCTCGCATTGCTGCTTGGCAGGGAGCCTGACGTATCCGTCCAGAGAGCTCTCGAATCTCCAGTCGACGCCGAGCAGCTCCAGCTTCTCCCCCCTCTCCTGGAGGGGGTCGTAGAAGAAGTCGAGGTTGAAGACGGGGCCGATGATGTACTGCTCCATCCTGGCGGATTTGAGGAAGTCGGGCTCGAGGACGTTCTGGGCGATGAGCTCCTCGGACTTCTGGACGAACTGGTCGTAGTCCTTGGCTGTGAAGAATCCCCTCTCGAGCTTCTTCACCTTGTGGTGGACCTTCACGATGGTCAGGCCGTCGATGTCCTCGGGCTTCTCCACCTTCTTGGGGAAGGGCATGCCTGCCTGCTCGAGCAGCCAGTAGTAGTCCCTCTCTCCTCCGCGCTCCTCCGAGCGGAGGAGGTTCCTGCTTCCGACCATGGGTACGGCGAAGTCGTCCTCGACAGCATCGATGGGGTTGTAGGATGTGAAGGATCTGTTCGGGACGAAGAGCGCGTTGCGGGACATGATGTCCTGCTGCACCTCCGGCTTCATGATCTGGTTGAACTTGTCGAGCATTATGACGTCGTCGACCACCCCGCGGATGGGCGTTCCGTCGTCGGACCTCTGTGCGCGGAAGTATCTGGAGAAGGTGGCGTCCCTTCCCTTCTGGCAGACGGCGACGGTCCTGAATCCCTCGGAGACCGCGCCTTCGCAGGTGTCGAGCGCGGAGTGGGAGGCCAGGACGCCGATCTTGGCATCCTTGAGATCGTACTTCTCCAGGTTGCCGAGAACAATGTCTCTGTCGATCATGGTTATCCTCTGTGCGATGTGAAGCGGTGCGGGTATATATCAGGATTCAGCCAGACTCCGGCATTCATCTGTCCTGGAGCTCCTCTATCCTCCCTTCGAGCTCCATGTAGATGTCCTTCATCCTGTCCAGGGTGTCCTGGTCGGCGTTCCACATCCCTCTGTCCACGGCTTCGAAGAGCCTGTTCATCATGTCCATCATGGCATGGGGGTTCTCATCCTCCATCCATTCGCGGGTGTCCTTGTCGAAGAGGTAGGTCTCCGTCAGCTTCTCGTAGACCCAGTCGTCCACTATGTCCGAGGTCGCGTCCCATCCGAATGTGTACTCGGTCAGATTGGCGATCTCCGCCACCCCGCGGTATCCGTGGCGCTTCAGCCCGTCGATGAACTTGGGGTTCAGGATCTTGCTCCTGTAGACGAACTGCAGCTCCTCCTTCGTTCCGCGTATCCTCACGCGATCGGGATCGGAGCCGTCCCCCATGAAGGACATCGCCTCTTGGTCGCCGTATGCGCGGTTGAACGCGTTCATCCCGCCCAGGTATCCGTAGACGTCGTCGATGTCCAGGAGGTCTATCT
>DATC01000108.1:0-13404 GCA_002504495.1 Methanomassiliicoccaceae archaeon UBA537 | reverse complement strand
GCATGTTCTTCACCGTGGCCTTGACCTTCTTGAAGCGGCGGACGAACTCGTCCTTCATGGCCTCTCCGGAGGTCCCTCTGCCGTAGGCGTAGCTGCTCCATTCGGTGTAGATGTCGGCGAGGTCCTGCACGGTCTTCCAGTCGCTGGACTCTATGGCGTGGTTGACCCCCGGACCGTACGCGCCGGGCGGGCATCCGAACACCCTGAAGGAGGCCCTCCTCCTCGCCTCGTCCACGGTCATGCCGGATGCCATGTTCTCGACGATGTCCTTCCGGAGGTTGGCCGCCATGATGTTGTCGGAATCGTCCTCGTCGAGCCCCTCCACGAGCTTCGCGGCGTCGTCGATCAGCTCTATGAGATTGGGGAACGCGTCCCTGAACAGGCCGGTGATGCGGACGGTGACGTCCAGCCTGGGCCTTCCGAGCTCCTCCAGCGGCACGGGTTCGAGCCCCACGACCTGTCCCCCGCTAGCGGACCATACGGGCCTGACGCCCATGAGCCACAGTATGTAGGCCACGTCGTCCCCGTTGGTCTTCATGGTGTCCGTGGCCCAGATGATGAACCCGATCTCCGTGGGATACGTGCCCTTGGCCTCGGTGTACCTCTCGATCATCTGGTCCGCCATGCGCCTTCCTATCTCCCATGCTGCCTTCGTCGGGACGATGTCCGGATCGATGCCGTAGTAGTTCCTCCCCATCGGGAGGATGTCGGCGTTCCCTCTGGTCGGCGCGCCGGACGGCCCCGGAAGGACGTACCCCCCTCCGCAGGCGTGCATCAGATTGCCCATCTCGTCCTTCATCCTCAGCAGGTTGGGCACGAGGGTGTCGCAGATGTAGCACACGATGGCCGCGAGATCCTCGGAATCGCCCACCTTTTCCGCCGCGGCGAGGCAGGGCTCCTTGGAATACCCGGACTCCTGCATCTCGGAGATCAGGGCCATGGTCCTCTCGTCCACACGGTCGAGGAGCGCGCTGTTGAGCTCTCCGTCCGTTGTTCCGGTCGGATCGTCCTTCAGGGCGTCGATGTCGAATCCCATGGCGGATCCCACCGCGTTGCGGAGGGACGGGATCGTACCGTTGCGCAGCCTGGTGAGCGAGTAGACGCTCTCCTCCATGAGCTCTCCTTCAGGGGCCCTGCCGAGGACGTGGAGCCCGTCCCTTATGATCGCGTCCTTCAGATCGGATATGTAGTCGTGGATCCTCCCGAGCTCCTTCTCGAAGTCCTCGATGGACACGTCGTCGGATATTCCGAGCTCGGTCAGAAGGTCCGCGCCCCTCGCGGCCTCCAGGATCTCCCTCACGACGGCGGTGCGCTGTTCTCCGCTCACGGACATGTTCTTGAACAGCTCCTGCAGGGGGCCGTCGACGGATTCCAGGGCGTCGTAGGTCCCCGCGCGCGCCATGGTCGGGCACATGTGCCCTATGAGCACCGCCTCGGCTCTCCTCTTGCACTGGATCCCCTCGCCCGGATCGTCGATAATGTACGGGTAGATGTCCGGCATCCCGTCGAGGACGAGGTCCGGGAAGCACTTCCCGGAGAGGCCCACGCTCTTGCCCGGAAGCCATTCCAGGGTGCCGTGGGTTCCGACGTGAACGACGGCCTGCGCTCCGAAGTCGTTCCTGAGCCACCTGTAGAACGCGAGGTACTGGTGGGTTATCGGCAGGACAGGGTCGTGGTACACAGCCTCCATCTTCTCCGACCAGGCCCTCAGGGGCTGGTATCCGATGTAGATGTTCCCGTTCACGATCCCGGGGATGACGAACTTCCCGTCCTGGACGGTGATCTCCCCCGGGGGAGGCCCCCAGGTCCCCTCCATGGACCTCCGGTCGAATTCCGGCACCTTCCCGTACTCCGGCAGATACTCGTCCAGACCGACCATGTCGGCGGCCTTCTCCCTCACACGCTCCTCGGACGACCATTCGAGATCGTTCGTCACGTTGTCCTTGATCTCGTCTATGAGCTCCCTGGAGGTGGAGGGCACATGGTCTACGGTGTATCCCAGGTCGTCGAACCTCTCGAGCATGTCCCTGATGCTCTGTATGGTGTCCAGCCCGGCGGCTCCGCCGATGCGTCCGGTCTCCGGCCTGGACTGCCACATGATCACTGCGATCCTCCGTTCGGATGCCGGGGTGCGCTTCAGATCCGCCCAGTTCCCGGCGACCTTCGCTATGTGCGCTATCCTCTCCTCTAAGGGGCCGTACAGCTTCGGACCGCCTCTTCCGCGCTCGTTGCTGGCGAACGGAACGGTGATGATCTGCCCGTCCACCTCCGGCCATATGACGTTGATCCCCATCTCTCCGGAGCCGAGTCCCTCCGCGCTCTCCTCGTAGTCGGCGAAATGGCCGGAGACCGTCATGACCTGGAGCACGGGAACGTCGGTCATGGTGTGGAAGAAGTTCTGATCGTCCGGGGTGTACACCCCGTTGCAGTCGCGGGAGTTGTTGAGCTGCGAGAACGGTGTGGCCATGACCATGACGTCTATCCTGCTCTCGGAGCCGTCCATGAAGTAGCGTCTGACGACCCTTATCGTCCCGTCGTTCTCCGGGACCTTGGAGGATATGCTGCTGAAGAACACGGGGATGACCTCCATCCCTCTGGCCTCCAGACCGCGGATGAGCCCGTCAATGTGCTCCAGATTGCCGTAGATCCAGCTGTTGGCTGTGAACAGGAGTCCGGCGACGGGCTTCGACGGATCGAGACGGCTCAGATAGTCTTCGAGGGTCACGTCCCTGGGGCAGTCGGGGTGGTATATGCCGTCCGCCGGGTGCTCCTCGGGTGCGGGGACATCGCCTTCGCCGGTCAGCTCCCTGTGGAGCCATCTGGCTATGCACTTGTCGTTCTCAGCTCCTCTGGCGCGGATGTACCCGCGCAGGTCCATGTACTGCTGGTCGGTGCCCTTGAAGAGGTCGCGGTACACCAGGGCGACGTCGAGATTCCCTGAGTAGATGTATACGAAACCGGGGCATTCCTTCAGGACCGCCTCCCATTTCTCGAACCTCTTCATGCGGGTCGGGTCGGCCATGACCCTGACGAGGATCAGATCGGCCCTCCTGCTTCTGGCGACGAGATCCTGGTAGAGCAGCGGGTCTGAGTCTATGTCGCGATCGGTGGCTCCGAAGAAGTCGACGTCCCATCCCTTGTCTCTGCAAATCTCCTCCACTGGACCCTTCATCGTGGACGGATCTATGCTCTGGATGGTGACGTATACGATCCTCATCATCATGTTGGATTAATCAGCCAACTCATATATCTAATATGGAGGGGGATCGTTCGGTGCGTCTTCGACGGACGATGCTCCCGCTCCTGGCGAGAACGATCTCATCGACCCGTATGCTATTTCCAGACTCCATGGCCGCCTCTTCGACCATGGATGTCAACCTGCTGCAGCAGGGCACCTCCATCCTGACCACCACGACGCGGTCGATGGGGTTCCCGGACAGGATGGCCTTCAGCTTCTCCAGGCGGTCCCCGTCCTTCAGCTTCGGACATGCGATGATCAGCGGTCTTCCGTTCAGGATGTCCTTTCTGAAGCCGTCCATGACGAATGCCGTGCAATCGGCGGCGATTACGACCTCCCCTTTGAACCGAGGAGATCTCTCAGGGACGAGGCCCAGCTGGATCGGCCATTGAACGCCTTCCGGGCATGGAGGGGCCGACGGTATCGTCCTGAGCTCTTCTTCCCTCTTCACTATGGAGATGGCGTTCATGGGGCATGCGGGAAGGCAGTCTCCGAATCCGTCACAGGAATCGAGTCTGGTCACCGCGGCCTTTCCGTCCACTATGGAAAGAGCGCCCTCATGGCATGCCTTCACGCAGAGTCCGCAGCCGTTGCATTTCTCGCGGTCGATCACGATGGATCCGTTCATGCTTTCGGAATCGATGCGGTAGATATAGGGGTTTATGAGATTTCGAGTTGGATGATAGTGCCAATTGCTATATATCCGACAGGAGATGGCTCGCTCGGTGTTTCTTATAGATAAGAGCAGCACGAAGAAGATCGCCGTCATCGGGGTCGTTCTCGTCATCGTCATCGCCGCGGTATGCGCTGTGGCGTTCGGCAAGAACGACGACAGCGATGCTCTCAATATCGAGAGCGTCCTTCCGGTATACGGCAATGCGAACGGCGATTATCAGATCGACGAAGAGGATCTGAAGATCGTCGAGGCCGTCGTCAAGGGAGAGAAGACCCTTGAGGAGTACCCTCTTGCGGATGCCTTCAAGGATGGTGTCATGGACCAGAAGGACATCGACCAGGTCAAGGCCATCCTCGACAAGACCGCGACCTCCGTTTGGCACATCAACCAGTTCGGTGATGAGCAGATGGTCGCGGAGACCAAGTGGCCCATTAAGGCCGCCATGGCCACCGCTACGCCCAATGTCGCAGTATACATTGCCATGTTGGGTATCGGAGACAAGTTCAAGGCCATCAGTTACGGAAGTTCGAGCCCTCCGGACACGTTGCTTGTTCCTGAGTTCAAAGGCATGGAATCGATCGGCGGTAGCACCAGCATCGAATTCGACAACGCATCGAAGTATGTGACCGATTACGGATGCACAGCGATTCTCACGTCTTCCAATACCAGCTACATGAAGAACTATGAGGACATAGAGAAGCACAATATCGATATTGTCAGAATCGACGCGACCGGAGTGTCGACCGATGACTTCCTGAGGTCCGTTTTGCTCACCGGTTTCCTGTTTGATGCCAATGAGAATGTGGTAGAGATCTGCAAATTCAGCGAGAAGGTCATGAAGGACGTCGAGAGTAAGATCGCGGGCGTTACCGATCACCCGATTGCTGCCGCGTCCAATACCCCCGGATCTCTGGCTAAAGCGTCTTCAGACTATTCTCAGCTGCTTGTTGAAGCTGGTGCGGTTCTTCCTGATGATTCCAGATTCGAATCATCTACAGTCAAGATTGCAAGCGCTGATTGGTTGTACGATATTCAGATTGATTCCATCGTCAGCATCAGGACCGGAGGCGGACTCGGAGGAAGCTGGTATCTCGGAGATTTCACTGCCGACGGCATCAAGGCCGTTTTCGCCCCTATGTCCAAGCTGAAGGCCTACGAGAACAATCAGTGCTACATCATCGACGGGGAGCTTCCGATTCCTCTGAGGCTCGCCTACGCTGCCGAGGTGCTGTTCCCCGATCTCTTCGAGGACGGATACGCCGACACGCTCCATCAGGAGTTCTGCGACAAGTTCTACTCGGATGTTGGAATCGATATCTCCAAGCTGACGTTCATCTACAACGTCGCAGACTACAAGTAAACGCTTTGAGCGGAGGCGGGATGACCGTCTCCGCATTTCTTATCATATTGGTGCGGTAACTCCGATGGAAGACGTATCCGAGTACAATGAGGACATTCTGGTCCGGGATTATCACATTCTTCTATTGAAGAAATCGATATTCATTGCAGTGTGCTTCGCTGTCGTCGTTGCGGCAGTAGGATTCTCTCTGGGCATAGGTGCCAGGGAGATGAGCTTCACAAGAGTCTACGAACTCCTCTTCGAGCATATCCTCGGCGTCGAGCACGAGTTCGGAAGCGTCGACTGGGTCGAGGATGCGGTGGTATGGGACTACAGGGTCCCGAGAGCCCTGTTCGCCATATTGGCGGGAGTATCCCTTGCGATCGCCGGAGTCGCTATGCAGAGCGTAATGAACAATCCTCTGGCCGATCCGTACACCACGGGGATATCGTCGGGAGCATGCTTCGGGGTCTCCGTCGCCATGATCCTCGGATTCACCGTCGCCGGGAAGAGCTACAGCAACATCGGCCTGGTTGTCAATTCGTTCGTGTTCGCTCTGATACCTGTGCTGATGATCGTGGCCGTAGCACCAAAGACACGTTCATCCCCGGCAACTTTGATCCTGGCCGGAACCGCGATAGCATACATCTTCAACGCGTTGAACACGCTGATGATGGTCTCCACCGAGGAGGAGACCCTCGCCGAGGTGTATCGCTGGCAGGTGGGCAGCATAGAGGGGATCATCTGGGAGGATATTCCGATCGTAGCTGTCGCAACGGTCGTCGGATCGGCGATCATCATCCTCCTGTCCAGACAGCTCAATATCCTTTCCCTCGGAGAGAGCAGTGCGAAGAGCCTGGGGATCAATGTGAACACTCTCAGGATGATCCTGCTTCTGGTCATGGCGTTCATGGTGGCATCCGTGGTGAGTTACGCGGGCATCATCGGATTCCTCGGGCTGGTCTCGCCGCATATAGTCCGCATGCTGATAGATTCGGACAACCGCTACGTCATACCCGCCTCGGCCCTGTTCAGTGCGGCCCTGCTGCTGGTGTGCGACATAATATGCAGGATCGTCTCTCCGAACGGGGAGGTGGCCGTAGGGGTGATCGTGTCCTTCATCGGCGCCCCGATATTCCTGTATCTTCTGGTGAGGAGGGGTTCGGATATCTGGTGATCTGAAGCGCTTCGGAAGGGATGAGCCCTTGGATGCGGACGGATTCATCCGCAAGACAAGGCTGTCGTATCTCCTCATCGCCGCGCTGGCGGTTCCTCTGGTCGCAGTCGCGGTGTATTCCTTCTGCGTCTCCCTCTATCCTATGGACTTCGGAGATGTCGTGACGGTGCTCAGGAATCGTTGGAACGGCATCGTGCCCGTGGAGTACGACGACCGCATACTCGACTATCTGGTGTTCGAGGGCAATGTCCCGAGAGCGATCGTAGGGATACTGGCGGGTGCGACGCTCGGTATGTCCGGGGCCGTGATGCAATCCTCCATGAGGAATCCGCTGGCCGATCCGTATACAACGGGGATATCGTCGGGAGCCCTGTTCGGAGTGACGATATCCGTCATACTCGGGATATCCGTCATCCCAGGCGCGGGAGAGGTCTCCAAGATCGCGAACGCCTTCGTGTTCGCATTGATCCCCGCCGCCGTCATAGTGCTGTTCTCCGTCCATCGCAAGGTCACCCCTACCGCAATGATCCTGATAGGTCTGGGGGTGATGTACATGTTCTCCGCGGCCACTACGATGCTGAAGTACTCCGCGGATCCGCTGCATATAGCGGAGATCTACGAATGGGGGGTAGGGACTCTCGTAGGGGTCGGATGGGATGCCGTATGGATCCTTCTGGCGACGACCGCCGTCCTCACGATTCTGCTGATGGCCTTCTGCGGGAGGATAAACGTCCTCTCGTCGGGAGATTCGATGTCCGTCGCACTGGGTGTGGATCCGAAGAGGACACGCCTCATCGTGCTGATCGCGGTCTCGGTCTGCACCGCCGCAACGGTCTGCTTCACCGGATCCATAGGATTCGTGGGACTGGTGGTTCCGCACATAGGCAGGATCCTCGTGGGATCCGATCTCAAGAGGCTGATCCCCGCATCCGCGCTTCTCGGAGCCCTGCTCTTGGTGGGGTCCGACATGATCGCGCGCGTGATAGGCTCGTCCGGTCTCCCGGTCGGAGTAATCACAGCTCTGATAGGAAGTCCGCTGTTCCTGTACTTCCTCATAAAACAGCGCAGGAGCGCTTGGAACCGAGGTGAACGAATGGTTTTGGAATTGAAAGGGCTCGGCTACAGTTACGGGGACCGCAGGGTCCTTCACGATATCTCGTTCTCGATAGACGGACCTCAGTTGGTATGCATCCTGGGGCCCAACGGCGTCGGGAAATCGACGCTCATCCACTGCATCAACAGGATCCTGGACAAGACCGAAGGCGAGGTGCTGATCGACGGCAGGGACGTCTCGGACTTCTCATTGAAGGAGCTGGCGAGAGTGGTCGGGTATGTTCCGTATTCCGCCACGGACGCGTTTCCCATGACTGTGGTGGACACGGTCCTGCTGGGGCGCCATCCCAGAAGCGGTTGGAAGACATCGGAGTCCGATGTCCGCGCCGTGTATCGGATACTGGAGATGCTGAACATACAGGAGCTCTCCATGCGTCCGTTCAACGGACTCAGCGCAGGTCAGCATCAGAAGGTTATGCTCGCCAGAGGGCTGGCGCAGGAGCCGAGGATCCTGCTACTGGACGAACCGACGGCGAATCTCGATGTGAAGCACCAGCTGGAGGTGACTCGCCTCCTCCATGACATCTCGCGTTCCGAGGACATGATAATCGTCATGATATGCCACGATCTCAACATCGCCTCCAAGTACGCTGACAACATCCTGCTGATGCACGAGGGGACGATCTATTCTGCAGGAGTGCCGTCGAAGGTTCTCACCCAGGAGAGCATCAGGACGGTATACGGAGTGGATTCGGTGGTCATCGAGGACGAAGGGCGCCCTCATGTGATCCTTCGCGACGGATCCTGCTTCGTTCCGGAGGGAACGATCGAGGCCCGCACATCCTCGCCCTAAACCAATGAATCCTCTGTGTCGCAGGAACCGATCCGTCGGGCACAGTGGGATTATTCATCCAACATATTATATCCGTATCGAATAGATATCTCGACATGGTCAAGGTCGCTGTTCTGGGTATAGGCGGGCATGCGGGTCATGTCATGAGGCCTGCGGCGGACGGATTGATTTCCGAAGGGTACGATGTGGTCATGGTCTGCGCCGATGCGGTCGTGCTGGACGACGACCCTGAGCGCCTTGCCGATTTCATCAGGACCGTGCGCCGTTCGGACATCCTGTTCATCGACGTCCACGGCGACGTCTCCTATTTCAAGCACTTCAGGAATCTGAAGGATGCGGTGGAGCGGTCCGGTATCAGCACCCTCCTTTACGGGTGCGAGGAGTCGGTCGTTCTCGGGTATCGCGATATGTTCGACGGCGATGATGAGGACTACGGCATGCTGAGGCTGCTGGAGACCCTGGGCGGGGACGAGAACCATCGTTCGGCGCTGCTGTGGTGCCTTCGCAGGTACGACGGCATCGATACGGAGATCCCGGCGCCGGTGGTACCGATGGCCCAGGGGGTGTACATCCCGGGCAGGGGCGCGGTGCCCTTGTCGGAAGGATTGAAGGGTGTCGGATCCACGGGGCGTCCCGTGATCCTCGTTCTATTCGTATCCGCATTCAACACGCGCGGGAACACCGATGCGATGGACGGTCTGTGCTGTGCGGTGGAGGCACGCGGGGGAGAGCCTCTCGCCGTGTTCACCCGTTCGTACGAGGATCCGGCGATAGGTGCGATCGGGCTCGGTCGTCTGATCGACGAGCACCTCCTTCGCGACGGCCGCCCGATAGTGGACGCGGTCCTGAACACCATGGGGTTCGCATTGACCGTGCTTTCTCAGCCGGGATGCGGGGAGCAGGTCTCGGCGGACAACTTCCTGCAGAGGCTGGGCGTCCCGGTGATACAGGCGATCAATCTGATGGGCTCCATGAAGAGGTGGAAGGAGAGCCCCTTCGGTCTCACGCCCTCGGAGATAGCATACTGTGTCGTCTCCCCCGAGTTTGACGGTCAGATAGACGCCACCGCGTACTGCGGCACCGAGCAGATGGAGGGCGGCGAGTTCAGGCAGGTTCCGATCGAGGACCGCTGCGACGCCCTGGCCGAGATGGCTCTCAGGTGGGGGGCTCTGAGGCGGATCCCCGAGCGGGAGAAGAAGGTCGCGGTCCTGATCTACATGTATCCTCCCAGACAGGATCTGGCAGGAGGGGGGTACGGGCTCGACACGTTCGAGAGCGTCGTATCCCTTCTCCGCGTCCTGAAGGACAGGGGATACAGTATCGACTGGATCCCGGAGAACGGGAAGGAGCTTGCGGAGCGTCTTCTGGAGGGAGTCACCAACGATGACAACTGGGCCTCGGACGCCGCTCTGAGGGAGCGCGCCGCATTCCTGATTCCGAAGGAGAAGTACGGAGGATGGTTCGGAGACATCCCTCCGTCGATGCAGGAGAGGATGGTATCCGGATGGGGCGATCCTCCCGGAGACATACACATGGTGGACGGAAGGCAGCTCGTCGGAGGATTCGTGGACGGCAACGTCTACATAGGGTTCCAGCCGGACAGGGGCAAGTGCACGACGGAGGCGTATCACGATCCCTGGACGGCGGCTCCGCACCAGTACCTCGGAGTCTACAGGTGGATCTCGAGGGAGTGGGGAGCCGATGCGATAGTCCATGTAGGCACCCACGGCACGCTGGAATGGCTTCCGGGAAAGAGCGTCGCGCTCTCCGGAGAATGCGATCCGGATGTGATCCTGGATCGCATCCCGGACATCAACCCGTATATAATCGACAATCCCGGCGAAGGCATGCAGTCCAAGAGGAGGCAGTACGCCGTCACCACCACGCACATGATCCCGGCGATGGGACGTGCCGGAGGATACGACGAGCTCTCGAAGTTGGAGACCGCCGTTCAGGCGTATCTCAAGACCAGGGAGATCGGGGACGAGGAGAAGATGGCATCATCCGTTGAGGCCATCCTGGAGATGTGCAGGAGCATGAACATGCTCTCCGATCTGGATCTGGAGACGGGATGCTCGGCGGAGGAGATGGACGAGGCCATGGACCGCCTCTACGACTACATCCTCGAGGTGAAGGACGCCATGATAAAGGACGGGCTCCACATCCTGGGAGAGGTCCCCGAGGACGAGAGGATGTGCGAGACCGTGTACTCCCTCGTCAGATATCCGAACGGCAACATCCCGTCTCTGAGGGAATCCGTCGCCCACGCCTACGGGTGCGAAATGGAGGACCTCCTGAAGGATCCGTCAGGCACGGGCATCGGAGGTCGTCTGAACGGCGAGTTGATAGATGCGATCGATGCGGACGCTTATCTCATAATAGAGGCGGGATGCGCCTGCGGCTTCGACGAGGGACGCACCCGTTCCGCAGCCTCGGAGATCGTCGATGGTCTCGGGGATGATGCGTTCGAGGCCATAGGGTTCATGTGCGGATTCGTTGCTCCCGCAGTCCGCAGGATGCCGGACGAGCTCGGCAACATCGCAAGAGCGCTCGACGGGGAGTACATAGAGCCGGGTCCGTCCGGATGCCCCGGGAGAGGGAGGGCCCAGATACTGCCCACCGGGAGGAACTTCTATTCCATAGATCCCGACGGCATCCCGTGGGCCTCCAGCTGGGAGATCGGCTCGAAGATGGCGGAGGACATGGTATCGAGGTATCTCGAGGATTACGGCAGGTATCCCGATTCCGTCGGAATGGTGCTCTGGGCGACCGACACCATGAAGACGGGAGGGGACGACATCGCATACATCCTGAAGCTCATGGGGCTCCGTCCCGTATGGACCGGGTACGGCGGAAGGGTCTGCGATCTCGAGGTCATATCCCTGGAGGAGCTGGGAAGGCCGAGGATCGACGTCACCCTGAGGATCAGCGGACTGTTCAGGGACACGTTCCCCAACCTGTCCAACATGATCGATTCCGGGGTGCAGACGATCGCATCCCTCGACGAGGATGATGAGAGCAACCGTCTGGCGGCCAACGTCCGCAGGGACATGGTCGAGGCCATCGCGGCGGGCATGCCGGCCGACGAAGCAAGGCGCAACGCGACCATACGCATATTCGGCGACCCGCCCGGCTCGTACGGCAACGGCATATCGGATGCGGTGCAGACCGGGAGATGGGAGACCGTCGAGGATCTGGGCGAGATATTCGTCAAGCACGGCTGCTTCGTCTACGGAAGAGGGCTGCAGGGGGAGTCCAGGCCGGAGCTGTTCAGGAGAAGGCTGTCCAGGATCGACGCCACCATCAAGAACCACAACACCAGGGCTGTCGACATGCTCGATATGGACGATGATTTCGACAGTCTCGGCGGATTCACCGCTGCGGTCACGGCGATAAGAGGCGAGATGCCCGAATCCTATATGGGAGACTCCTCGGACATGCAGAATCTGAAGCTGCGCACGACCGCGGAGGAGTGTAGGTTCATCTTCAGGAGCAAGATCGACAATCCGAAATGGCTGAACGGGCTGAAGAAGCACGGATTCGCCGGAGCGAAGGAGCTGTCCAAGCTGTTCGACTACACCATGGGGTGGTCTGCCACCAACGATATCGTGGAGAACTGGATGTACGATGACCTCGCGAACCGTTTCGTCCTCGACGAGGAGACCTCGGAATGGATCAAGGACGAGAATCCCTATGCGATGATGGCGATGCTCGCCAGGCTCTACGAGGCGGAGAAGCGCGGGTTCTGGAGCCCGTCCCCCGAGATGAAGGACCGGCTCAAGCAGACCTATATGGATTTCGAGGGAAGGATAGAGGAGATCACCGACAGACGATCGTCATCGGGACGATGTCCTGCCGATCATCACGACGTTGAGCCCTCCTACCCTTTCGTCATGCTCGATCACGGCATCTATGTGGAAGATCTCCTTCACGATGTCGGACGTCAGGACCTCCGCGACGGGTCCGGTACGGACGATCTCACCTTTCTCCATGAGGATGACATCGTCGCAGTACCGTGCAGCGTAGGTCAGGTCATGCGTCACCATGATGACGATCATGTTCCTGGTGTCCCGGAGATGGGTTATGAGATCCATCAGCGCGAACTGGTGATCCATGTCCAGATGAAGGGTGGGTTCGTCGAGAAGGAGGACCTCCGGATCCTGGGCCAGGGCGCGGGCTATCATCACGCGTCTCAGCTCTCCGCCGCTCAGCTCCTTCACGGACCTCTCGGCGAACTCCAAGGCGCCAGCCTCCTGCATGGCGTTGTATATCTTCTCGTTCTCCTCCTTCTTCGTGGCGGAGGGTCTGGCGTACAATCCCATCCTCACTGCGTCGTATCCTGTGTACGGGAACGGCATGGAGGTGGTCTGGGATACGACAGCGCAGCAGCGGGCCAGCTCCTTGCGGTTGAGTTCGGAGATGTCGACCCTGTCCTCGTACGAATCCTTCGTGTCGAAGATGCTCTGGTCGGGTTCTTCCAGGAACACCGCGCCTCCCTGAGGCTTCAGCATCCTGTTGATGCATTTCAGAAGAGTCGTCTTTCCGCATCCGTTCTCTCCGAGGATTCCTAGGATCCTCCCCTTCCTCGCTTCGAATGTGACGTCCTTGAGGATAGGGGTGGAGCCGTATCCGAATTGAACGCCGTTGACATCCAGTCTCATCGATTCATCCCCATAGCTCGTCTTTCTTCTTCCTCATGATGTATATGAAGAAGGGTGCTCCTAGAAGAGAGGTCAGAATGCCTATAGGAAGCTCCTGGCCGGAGATCGTTATTCCTTTGACGGCGAGATCCATCACCATCATGAACACGGCCCCCGATGTGATGCATAGGGGAGCCAGCAGTCTGTGGTCCGGGCCTGCGATGGCACGGCAGATATGGGGGATGATCAGTCCGACGAATCCTATGATTCCGGCTATCGCCACTCCTCCGCCCACGGTCAACGCCGTACCGATCAGCAACATGGTTCTGGTCCGTCTGATGTTGACTCCGAGGGCCTCGGCCTGATCCTCCCCTATGGATATGAGGTTCAGCTCCTTGATGCAGAGGCATATCAGAACCGTTCCTGCG
>DATC01000105.1:8509-13611 GCA_002504495.1 Methanomassiliicoccaceae archaeon UBA537 | reverse complement strand
GACCCCCCCCCCCGAATCGCCTTCGAGAGGGGGGCAGTAACAGAAGTTGCTGTTCCCGCCTTGATTCTAAGATTGTTATATCATTATGCGTGATATAATGATATCGTACCGTTGCGTGTTGATGCGTCGCGCTCTTAAACTTTGAAGAGTGAAGCATCCACGCAAACCAAGCTGCCAGATCGCGATTGACTCCTGGATGATGGGATTCGCCGTCAAAAGAAGATGCGGCATGGACCGCTCCTACGAACGGGCACCATGCCGGTAAAGATCCGTGACAGAAGATCAACAGTGTTTCAGCATCAGATGCCCAGGAAGTACCTGTGCACCGTCGTGTCGGAGGTCAGCTCCGGATGGAAGGAGACTGCCAGCTGGTTCCCGTACCTCACGGCGACAGGGATATCGTCGACGGTCGCCAGGACCTCGACTCCGTCGCCGACAGCGGACACCGCCGGTGCGCGGATGAACTCCATCGGGATCTCCGTGCCCGCGAAGGAGGATACGGTGGAGAAGCTGCCGAGCTGCCTCCCGTAAGCGTTCCTCCTCACCGCGATGGGCATCGTGGCGAGATGTGGCGTACCGCCCTCGACCTTCTCCGCCAGCATGATCATGCCCGCGCAGGTGCCGAGGACGGGCGTTCCGCCCCGGATGAGCATCCTGAGGCGGTCGAAAATCCCCAGATCGCGGACGAGCTTGCCCATCACGGTGCTCTCGCCTCCCGGGATGACCAGGGCGTCCGGGGCCTCGTCCAGGTCCGATGCCTGGCGTATCTCGAAGCAGTCGGCTCCGAGCTCCCTCAGGACGCGCTCGTGCTCTACGAACGCCCCCTGGGCGGCCAGGACGCCCACGCGGCTCATTGTCCGCGCTCCGCCATCTTGATGTTGTTCAGCTTCTCGATCTCGTCCTTGTTGATGCCGACCATGGCCTCTCCGAGTCCTTCGGAGACCTCGGCTAGAACGGCGGGATCGTCGTAGTTCGTGACGGCCTTCACGATGGCGGCCGCCCTCTTGGCGGGATCTCCGGACTTGAAGATCCCCGAGCCCACGAAGACGCCTTCGGCTCCGAGCTGCATCATCAGCGCGGCGTCGGCGGGAGTGGCCACTCCGCCTGCTGCGAAGTTGACGACCGGAAGGGCCCTGTGCTCGTGGACGTACTCGGCGAGATCGACAGAGACCTGGAGGGTCTTGGCGTACTCGTAGACCTCGTCGTCCCTCAGGGAGGCGAGCTCCGCGATCTGCCTGTTCATCGTCCTCATGTGGGTGACGGCCTGTATGACGTCGCCCGTCCCGGGTTCGCCCTTGGTCCTTATCATGGAGGCGCCCTCTCCGATCCTCCTGAGCGCTTCTCCGAGATCCCTCGCGCCGCACACGAACGGGACCTTGAACCTCTTCTTGTCGATGTGATAGACGTCGTCCGCGGGAGACAGGACCTCGCTCTCGTCGATGTAGTCGATCTCTATCGCCTCGAGGATCTGCGCCTCTACGAAATGGCCGATCCTGCACTTCGCCATGACCGGGATCGAGACCGCGTCCTGGATCCCCTTGATCATCTTGGGATCGGACATCCTCGACACCCCTCCGGCCGCGCGGATGTCCGCGGGGATCCTCTCGAGCGCCATGACGGCGCAAGCCCCCGCCTCCTCGGCGATCCTGGCCTGCTCAGGAGTGGTCACATCCATGATCACGCCGCCCTTCAGCATCTGGGCGAGCTCCTTGTTCAGCCTGTAGCGTTCATCGAAATCGGCCATAGACATTTCCTACCGGAATCCCGGCGAATTCGGGAATTCCCATGCCGTATTTAGACTGTTCTATATTTCCCATATAGAAATAGGTAAATTATCTGGATGAATCTGTACCGTCCGTTCCGAACAGCGGATCCTCCGTGGACCTCTCCCTGAACAGGCACAGCAGGACGACCGCCGCGAAGGCGAAGACGAGCATGAGGCCCCATACCGTGCGGAAGTTCTCCAGCGTGTACGAGGTGCCGATGATCATGCCGGAAACGGTGGTGCCTATGCTGGCTCCCAGGAACAGGAATATGTTGGCGGCGGAGACCGATGTGCCTGCGACGGCGATGGGATACCATTCCTTTATGGATGCGAAGGTCAAGGTCATGAAGCCGCCCAGGAACCCGAAGACGAAGGACACCGCGAGCCAGAATCCGTAGCTCTCGATCTCCCCTGCGAATAGGAATATGACGAGCCAGACGAGGGTGAATGCGCACATTCCGGCGATCATGGTCCTGCGCTTCGATGTGACGATGCCGGACGATACCAGGAATCCCACCACCATGGTCGATATGATCTTACCTATGCCGATGGCCGTCACCATCCATGCGGCCGAGAACGCGAAGGAGTAGACGGAATCGAAGTACTTCACCGCCCATGTGCCCTGGAATGTCATGATGGATCCGTACACGAAGAAGTAGGCCAACGCGCAGGGCCAGAACCTCCTGCCTCCGGACATGACGATCCGGAGCCCCTTCAGGACTGG
This sequence comes from Methanomassiliicoccaceae archaeon UBA537, assembly GCA_002504495.1. Lineage (GTDB taxonomy): Archaea > Thermoplasmatota > Thermoplasmata > Methanomassiliicoccales > Methanomethylophilaceae > Methanoprimaticola. The sequence goes on along the minus strand of DATC01000105.1, from coordinate 11,122 downwards.
AATCCTGGCGGAAGTGGACTCCTCGACGGAGATGCCCTTGGACCTCTCCATGTCCTCGGTGGACGGCAGGCCCTTCTCCGAAGGATGGTCCCTCACTATCGCGAAGCACATAACGGCCAGCATCAGGGTCACCATGCCGAGGATGAGGAAGACGTCCCTCCATCCCACGGCATCCGCCAGAAGCGCCAGAGGCGCGCTGGCCGCGATGGCTCCGACGTTGCCGACGGCGATGACGATCCCGCTGAGAGCGGCGAAGTCCCTCTTGGGGAACCACACCGACACGATCTTCATCAGCGGAACGTAGACGACGGCCATGCCTGCGGCGATGAGGATCTTCCCCAGGACGAGCATCCAGAACTCGGTTCCCGCGAACGTCAGCAGAGAGCCTGCAGACGCCATGATCAGGAACGCGGTGCACGACGCCCGCGGTCCGAACCTGTCGGTGAGGAGCCCACAGGGGATCTGCATCGCCGTGTAGGTCCAGAAGTACGCGCTACTGAGGATGCCGATCGTTCCTCCGACCTCCTCCACCATATCCGAGCCGACTATGCTGACGGACATCCTGTGGAAGTAGACGAAGAAGTACGCCGAGGCCATGACCACGAATATTACGATGGCATGGATCCGGAGAGCGGAGAATTGATCGCGACCGTCGTTCATCGGACGTCGATTGGAACATCCTATATATCGGGTGCTCACAGAATCTGAGTGTCCGAGGTCTTTCCGCGAGCGATCAATCGTCCCCTTTAAGAACGACGACGGTATCCGACCGGCGATGAGCATGGATGCCGCCGGGATGGGGCCGTTCGAGAAGGCCAAGTTCTCCATCCGCAACAGGGACGAACGCGAGTACATGGACGCGTACAACACGTTCCTCCAGGAATCCCGTTCCGGCAACCACGAGGCAGAGTACTGCCTCGGACTCATGTACGCGAGAGGCCAAGGCATAGCCAAGGACTACGCGGCGGCCCTCAACTGGTTCATCCGCGCATACGACGGCGGCTTCCTCAATGCAGGCTACTTCCTGGGAAAGATGAACCTCCTCGGGCTCGGCACGGAGAAGAACGCGGACGCCGCGAGGCGCCTGTTCGAATCCGTGGCAGACGAGGACTGCAGAGCCATGTACGAACTCGGACTGATGCATTTCACAGGAGAGGAGCTGCCACGGGATCTCGATTCGGCATTCGCATGGATGGAGAACGCGGCGGAGGCCGGCCATCCGGAGGCTCAGTTCGTGCTCGGGCAGTTCTTCAAGGCGGGCGCCGGCACCGAGAAGGATGCGAAGCTCGCCGTCAGATGGCTCACGTCGGCCGCGCTCAACAGGCACAAGGGCGCCCAGATCATGCTGGGCAACATGTACCGCACGGGAGACGACGTCCAAGTGGACATCGCCGAATCCGACCGCTGGTACGATATGGCCGACGGCAAGACGAATCCTCCCTCCAGGCTCCGATCGGACCGTCCGGACGAGACCTCGCGTCGGGCCCTCTGATCGAGGGCTGCTCCGCCGTATAACTATGGAAGCGGGGCGAAGCCCCGCGTTTGCTTCACTTCAGTCCGATGATCCTTCCGTCGTCGGTGAGGTCCATCCTCATCGCCGCGGGAACCTTGGGCAGACCGGGCATCAGGGTCAGGGTGCCGCACACGGGGACTATGAATCCCGCTCCGGCGGAGAGGTTGACCTCCCTGACGGTGAGGGTCCATCCTCTGGGAGCTCCCTTGACCTTGGAATCGTCGGTGAGAGACGCCTGCGTCTTGGCGATGCACACGGGGAGCTGCCCGTATCCGTTTGCCTCCATCTGCGAGATGGCCTTCTCGGCCTCCTTGGTGTAGACGACCTCTCCGGCGCCGTAGATGTTCTTGGCGACTGTCTCGATCTTGGTCTTTATCGGCTCGTCCACATCGTAGAGGTAGTGGAAGTCGGGCTTGTCGTTCTCGAGGACGTCCAGGACGGTCCTGGCGAGATCGACCGCTCCCTCTCCTCCCTTCGCGAAGGCCTCGGAGAACGCGCTTCTGACACCGAGCTCGTCGCAGTGCTCCTTGACGATGGAGAGCTGGGCCTCGGTATCGAAGGAGAACCTGTTGATGGCGACGACGACGGGAAGTCCGTAGCTCCTCATGTTCTCGACATGCTTGTCGAGGTTGCAGAGGCCTGCCTTGAGGGCGTCGTCGGTCATGGTGGAGGCGTCATCGACGAGACCGCCGCCGTGGGTCATGAGGGCCCTGATGGATGCGACGACCACGACGCAGTCGGGCTTGAATCCGGACTCCCTGCACACGATGTCCATGTACTTCTCCCCGCCCAGATCGGAAGCGAATCCGGCCTCCGTTATGACGTAGTCGCCGAGACCGAGGGCGGACCTGGTTGCGATGGTGCTGTTGGTACCGTGGGCGATGTTCGCGAACGGGAACCCGTGGACGAAGACGGGCTGTCCCTCGAACGTCTGAACGAGATTGGGGTTGATGGCGTCCTTGAGCAGGACCATGAGGCTGCCGACGCATCCGAGGTCCTTCACCGTGACGGGCTTGTTTTCGAAGGTGTACGCGACGACCATCCTCTCCAGCCTCCTGCGGAGGTCGGCCCTGTCGTTGGAGAGCGCGAGGATGGCGGAG
>DATC01000105.1:8142-8464 GCA_002504495.1 Methanomassiliicoccaceae archaeon UBA537 | reverse complement strand
AGGAATCCTCCCTCGTGAGGCACCCCTCCGAGGATCCTGTCCCTGCCGAGTCCGGTGACGATGTTCCTGAGCTCGCGTGCGTTGATGTCCATGGCCTTCTTCAGCACGATCCTGGTGGGATCTATGCCGAGGGCGTTGTCCCTGACGAGCTCGTTGTCTATGATGGATGAAAGGAGGTTGTGGGCGGCGGTGACGGCGTGAATGTCGCCGGTGAAATGGAGGTCGATGTCCCACATGGGATAGACCTGGGACATGCCACCTCCTGTGGCTCCTCCCTTGACGCCGAATGTGGGTCCTATGGACGGCTCCCTCAATGCGCCGA
>DATC01000105.1:5675-8100 GCA_002504495.1 Methanomassiliicoccaceae archaeon UBA537 | reverse complement strand
TTCTTCCCGAGCCTCCCGAGACCCTGGATCAAGCCGATGGTGGTGACGGTCTTGCCCTCTCCGGCGGGAGTGGGGGTGATGGCTGAAACGACTACGAGCTTGCCCTTCCTGTCCCCGCAGATCTTCTGGAGTCTGTCGTAGGGGACCTTGGCGATGTATTTCCCGTAGGGTTCGATGTCGTCCTCGGAGAGTCCGATGGTGGCGGCGATCTCCTTGATGTTCCTCACTTTGGCCGATTGAGCGATCTCTATGTCGTCCATGCGCATCGTTACCTTTCCCTCATTAAAAAGGATTCCAGTAGGGAGGGCGTTATGCGAACAACCGGAGGATAACGCCCCTTTAGCTCCTTCGATATCCATGGTCTACCCATCCATCCAGTTCCAATCTTCAGTAAGAGTTATTTTAGGGATGTCGAATTCGGCATGTTCGGTTTAATCAACCCTATATAAATTTAGACATGCTTGGAAAAAATTTAGGAGTGGCTAATGATTAAATATCGCAAGGATATGCAAACCCCCATGAATCCAGCAGCACCGTGTGTCATGGCCGATTCGGCCGTCGACGCTTGCAACGATCGGAAGGTCGTATTCGATGGGCCCGGTGTGCCTCTGACCTTCTGCAAGACGGGAGACAGCGGAACGATAGTCAGCATCACCGGGAGAGAGAACTCCAGGAGATTCCTGAACGAATTGGGATTCACACCGGGAGCAGCGATCAGAATCGTCAGCCAGTCGGGCGGCAATCTCATCCTCGATGTCAAGGGTTCCAAGATTGCCATCGACAGGTCGATGGCCAGCAAGATCCTGTATTGCCCGTCGAGTTGATAGCATGAAGACGCTGAGAGATGCCGAGGTCGGATCCACCGTCTCGGTGGTGAAGATCCACGGCGAAGGCGCTCTCAAGAGGCACATCATGGACATGGGCATCACCAAGGGATGCCAGATCTATGTGCGCAAGATAGCTCCCCTCGGTGATCCCGTCGAGATCACGGTCAGAGGATACGAGCTGAGCCTCAGAAAGAGCGACGCGGAGAGCATCGAGATCGCCTGATCTCGGGACCGATGCCGATCGAGGCATCGTCACGAAGGAGTGAGATGATGAGTTTCACAATTGCATTGGCCGGTAACCCCAACTGCGGGAAGACCACCCTGTTCAACAGACTGACGGGTGCCAACCAGCGTACCGGAAACTGGCCCGGCGTTACTGTGGATAGAAAGACCGGGAAGATCCGCGGCCATGACATCGAGGTCGTGGATCTCCCTGGAATCTACTCTCTGTCCCCCTATTCTCCCGAGGAGATCGTCTCCAGGGACTATATGATCAAAGGCGATGAGAACGGGAACAGGCCCGACGCCATCCTCAACATCGTCGACGCGACCAATCTGGAGAGGAACCTCTTCCTCTCTCTGCAGATCCTCGACATCGGACTGCCCACGGTCATAGCCCTCAACATGATGGACATGATCGACAAGCAGGGCGACAAGATCGATGTCGACAAGCTCTCCAAGGAGCTCGGATGCAAGGTCGTCCCCATCTCCGCCACCACCGGCAGAGGAGTAGAGGACCTCATCGCTTCCATCGAGGAGGCCGCAGGCAAGAAGACCGTTCCCAGCCCCGTCCATTTCGACGGAGACATCGAGAGCGTCATCGCCGAGGCCGCCAAGGCCCTGGAGGGAAAGGAGGAGAGCCGCTTCTCCGCGGTCAAGCTCGTCGAGAACGACAAGATGACCGTCGAGAGGTACCCGGAGGCCGCAGAGGCCGTTTCCGAGTCCGTCAAGGCCCTCGAGGACAAGAAGGACGACGATGCGGACTCCATCATGGCGGATGCCCGTTACAACGCGATCTCCAGCATCGTCGCCGACACCGTCAAGAGGGCGCCCAAGGACGAGAAGGGAACACTGTCCGATAGGATCGACAGGATCGTCACCAGCCGTATCTGGGGAATCCCGATATTCATCGGCGTCCTGATGGTCGTCTTCCTGGGGGTCATCGGATTCTCGACGTACGACGAGAGCATCAGCATCACAGGTATCGGAACCTGGTGCACCGACTGGATGAACGACACCCTCGATGCCATCAACGGCAGCGTCGGCGATTGGTGCGCCGAGAACGGCGTCAGCGAGGCCATGACCAGCCTGCTGTGCGACGGTATCCTCTCCGGAGTGTTCGCCGTCATCGGATTCCTCCCCCAGATGCTCATCCTGTTCCTCGTCATGTGCATCCTCGAGGATGCCGGATACATGTCCAGGATCGCCTTCGTCATGGACCGCGTGTTCAGGCACTTCGGCCTCTCCGGAAAGTCCCTCATCCCCCTCATCGTCGGAACCGGCTGCGGAGTCCCCGGAATCATGGCCTCCAGGACCATCGAGTCCGAGCGCGACCGTCGCATCACCGCGATGACCGTCACGTTCATCCCCTGCGGCGC
>DATC01000105.1:0-5577 GCA_002504495.1 Methanomassiliicoccaceae archaeon UBA537 | reverse complement strand
TCCGGAATCATCCTGAAGAAGTTCAGGAGCCTCTCCGGCGCCGCCACTCCGTTCATCATGGAGCTCCCGCCCTATCACATCCCCTCCGCGGTCAACATCGTGAAGGGAACCCTGGACAGGAGCTGGGCATTCGTCAAGAAGGCAGGGACCATCATCCTCCTGTCCGCCATACTCATCTGGTTCCTCAGCCACTACACCCCCGGCTTCGAATTCGTCACCGACGAGGACATGAAGGACTCGATCCTCGCAGCCTTCGGCAGCGCGCTCCACTACATCTTCGTGCCTCTCGGATGGAGCGAGACCGGAACCAACTGGGAGCTCGTCGCGGGATCCATCACCGGACTCATCGCCAAGGAGAACCTCGTCAGCACCTTCGAGATCCTGTTCGGATACGAGGAGGGCGACAGCCTCGACATCCTCAGCCAGACCCTGACCTACGCGGGCGGCCTGTCCCTGCTGTTCTTCAACCTGATCTGCGCCCCGTGCTTCGCCGCCATCGGTGCCATGCACAGGGAGCTCGGATCCTGGAAGGACACGGGAATCGCCGTCGGATACCAGTGCGTCATGGCATGGTGCCTCGCCCAGATGATCTTCGGATTCGTGTCCTGGATCCCCGGACGCAACGAGATCGTCGGAGGAACCGACTACGGCGGATCCATGTGGGTCATCCTGTCCATAGTCATCCTAGCCGTCTGGATCTACATGCTCTGGACCAAGGACCCGTTCCACCAGCTCAAGGGCAAGGACCAGTACGACGCCGGAGACGAGGTGAAGATGTGATGATCGGCGATCTCGTCGTCGGAGCCGCGATAGTACTGATGGTCCTCGGTTCGATATACTCGATCCGCAGGGACAGAAGGAACGGCATAGCATGCGGCGGTTGCGGAGGATCCTGCTCCTGCGGGAAGAGACGCGGAGGCAATCCCATCAACGTCACGATCGACGAGACTGCCGATTCCAAACACCGATCTCAAACGGGGCTTCGGCCCCATCTTCCTTCTCGAACCGCATCATCCATCGATGCGTATTAGCTGGGTGTTCTGTCTGCGACGGATATCCTCCATGAGCTGCATCGCCATGGACGAGCCCGACTTAGATGCCTTCTCGATCCACCGGAGACCGTCCTCTTCATCCTTCTCGACGCCGAAGCCGTCCAGCTTCATGCGTCCCACCATGAACATGGCATCCGCTTCCCCCGCATCCGCGAGTCCGCGATAGAGAGAGTACGCGGCCTCCAGGTTCCTCTGCACGCCGTCTCCCTGATAGAGCATGGTGGCCTGCCTGTAGACCGCAGGAACGAATCCCGTGTCCGCGGCGGCCCTGCACCACTCGTATGCGGCGGATGCTCCGCCCGGGACGGCGCCTTCGGAACAGAGGCCTGCCATCTTCAGCATGGCCTCCGGGACCCCTCCCTCCGCGGAACTCCTGAAGTACTCCGTTGCAGAGGCCTCGTCCTTTCCGCAGCCGAGCCCTTCGGAGAGCATGTATCCCGCATGGAACATGGAAACGGGATCGCCGCAATCGGAAGCAGCCTTGAACCAGCGGAACGCGGACTCGGGATCGGCCCTCCCCCCGTAGCCGCACAGCAGGGCTTCCGCGAGCTCCGGGTACGCCGGAGGGAATCCACCTTCCGCGGCGGCCTTCAGCCAGCGCACGGCCTTCTCCGGATCCTCCTCATGGTCGCAATCCCCTGTCCAGAGCAGACCGAGGCGGTACATGGACGGGGGATGGCCCGATTCCGCGGCCTGCTCGTACAACATCTCCGCGCCTTCGGGATCGCGAGGAGTGCCTATCCCCTGCATCTTCATCTCGGCCATGCCGAACATCGCATTGCCGCTTCCCTGGGCCGCGGCCTGGGAGAACAGATCGAAAGCCTTCCATGGGTCCTTCCCGTATATGCCGACAGCCTGCTCGCACAGATCCTCCGCGCTCGTCATGCACGGCAGATGACGTCGCGATGATAAGTATGAGCCTGCTTGCGTTCAGTTTTTCAACGATGCCGACGATGAGGAACCATGGAGAAGGGTCCGCTCGTTTACGCCGTCGCTGCGCTCGCAGGGGTGCTGCTCGTCCTGTCATTCCTTTCGGTCGCGTTCCCCGACAGCGTGGAGTCCATCGCTATCGCCGGAGGCGTTGTATCCGTCATCGTCATCGTCGTGCTGATGATGATCCTCGTCAGAACCAGGAGGGGCTCTTCCTGAAAGGCGTCTGCGAGGAGCACGAGGTCCATTGCGACAAAGTCGAGAGAGCCGTCGACAGCATGCCCGGGACCGATGAGATCGAGGACCTCTCATCGTTCTTCAGGATATTCTCCGATACCACCCGGGTCAGGATACTCCTCGCGCTGGATTCCGGGGAGATGTGCGTATGCGACATCAGCGAAGCTCTCGGAATGTCCATGTCCGCCACATCCCACCAGCTGAGGATGCTGCGCGATGCCAACCTGGTCTCATTCCGCAAGGAGGGGAAGAACGCCTACTACTCGCTGTGCGACGAGCATGTGAGGACCGTTCTCGAGATGGCTTTGGAGCATATCCGCGAAGCCAGATTCCGACATCTACGATTATCGTAGCACCATTGCTCGGCCGAGCTTCTCCCTCTTCTATTAATCACCTTCCCTTCGATTTTCGTAGGACCCTCCATCGTGTTTTATACAAGTCTGATGATACGTTGAACGATGGGATATGAAGGTTGGAATTGACCTAGGGACGACCTACTCTGCAGTTGCTAGATACGACACTAAGAACAACAAACCTGTCATAATCAACAACACGTTCGGCAAGGAGACCACACCCTCGGTGATCTGCTTCCTGGACGACGGCGACATCCTGATCGGAGAGGACGCCAAGGACATGCAGGCCAACGGAACCGGAGTCAATGCCGCCGCGTTCAAGAGGAACATGGGCGACGGCTCCACCACCGTGAGCTTCGGAGGAAAGGACTACAACTCCGAGGAGCTCAGCGCCATGCTTCTCAAGCACCTCATCGAGGATGCCGAGAAGAGCACGGGCGAGAAGGTCACGGAGGCCGTCATCACGGTTCCGGCCTACTTCGGCGACCTCCAGAGGACCGCCACCATCAGGGCCGGAGAGGCCTGCGGGATAAAGGTATCCAAGATCATCAACGAGCCCACCGCCGCCGCCATATCCTACGGATACAAGCACTCCTCCGACAAGACCGTGATGGTCTACGACCTCGGAGGAGGCACGTTCGATGTAACCATCGTCAGGATCAACAAGGGGAACATAGAGGTCGTGGGAACGGACGGGAACCACATCTTGGGCGGAAAGGACTGGGACGCCGCCATCGTCAAGTACGTCTGCGACCGCTTCATCGACGAGTTCGAGATCGACCCCAGGGACGACCTGTCCAAGAAGAACGAGCTCATCGTCGCCGCAGAGGGCTACAAGAAGACCCTGTCGTTGGCGGAGACCGTCAACATCCCGATCAACTACGAAGGCTACAATGCCAAGTACACCCTCACCAGGGACGAGTTCGAGGCCATGACCGAGTATCTCCTCGTGGCTACCGAGGAGGTCTGCGTCAAGCTCATGGACGAGCTCGGCATGAAGTGGACCGACATCGACGAGATCCTCCTGTGCGGAGGCTCCACCAGGATGCCTGCCGTGGCGAGGTTCCTCAAGAACCTCACAGGAAGGGAGGTCATCGCACACAGCGACACCGACCTCGCCGTCGCGAAGGGCGCGGCCATCGTCAGCGAACTCTACACCAGCTCCTCCACCGGCCTGAGGGTCGGAGGAACCATCTCGGACGTCACCGCCCACTCCCTCGGGGTCCTCTCCGTCTCGACCGATGGATCCAGGTTCGTCAACGACATCATCATCAAGAGGAACTCCAAGGTCCCCTGCACCAACAGGAAGCAGTTCAAGATCAACAAGGGCAACATGACCAACAAGATCGAGGTCTACACGATGCAGGGAGAATCCAAGGTCCCCCTGGATTGCAACGTCCTCGCCAAGGTCGTCATCACCGGGTTCTACAACGACGGCAACGGGCTGATCGTCGACATCGAGTACAACTACGACGAGAACGGGGTCATCAAGATCACAGCCTTCCAGGACGGCGAGCCCCTTACCGTGGACACCTGCCCCATCGAGGAGGACATCAGATGGATGGGAGGAAGTCCCAAGGACAGGAAGACCGACGAGAGCATCGTCAAGAACATCGCCATCTGCGTCGACCTTTCCAGGAGCATGGACGGAGAGCCGATCGAGAGGGCGAAGGCCTCCATCCGCGACTTCGTCAACGCGCTCGAAGGGAAGGACACCTACTTCTCGCTGATCGGATTCGGAGACAAGGTCAAGGTCGTCCAGGAGCTGACGAGCGACCCCCATGCCGTTCTCGAGTCCATCGATCTGCTCAAGGTCAAGATGGTCGGCAGGGGAACCGACGCCAGCCCCCTCGACACCGCCCGCGCGATGCTCGCCTCCAGGCCGGGCGTCGGCATCATAGTCGTCCTCACCGACGGCATATGGGGCAAGAGGGACAGAGCCGTCGAGCAGGCCATCGGATGCCGCAACGACAACATCACGATCATCGCCGTCGGACTCGGAGAGGCGGACACGTCCTTCCTCAGGCAGATCGCCACCGTCGACGACGGAGCGCTGTTCACCACCATCGACAGGCTCGGCGAGACCTTCGGAACCATCGCGACGGCGATCAACACCGGCAGCATGGGACTGAGGGTCGGGAACTCCGACGGACACTCCCGCAACATCGTCGACCGCAACTGATCCGAGGACGACGCATGGAGAAAGAGAACTACTGCCAGCTCCTGGGTCTGGACCCTCTGAAGCCGGAAGGATACGATTACGCCTTCATCGAGAAGCGCATCGACGACCGCAGCCGCAAATGGTCCAACGAGAGCAAGAACAAGCAGAACGACCCTGGAGTGAGGTTCAGCAACTCTCATCTGGTCGATCTCGTCCCCGAGATGAAGAGGGTGATGTCGGATCCCATCCTGAAGAAGAGGGAGTTCGACGAGGACGCGAAGATCCTGAAAGGGATGGTCCAGAAGCTCAGGCAGGACTGCGTCATCCTCACGGATGGCAGGTACGTCGTCATAAACGGGGTGCTGAACGCCTATCTGAAGAAGCTCAACTGGGAGGGCGTGAACGAGAAGGAGATCGTGAAGCTCGCAGGCGTCACGACGGAGCCTCCGCCGGAAGTGGTGAAGAGCTCCATCCACAACGCGTTCAAGGCTCTCCGCGACGTGGACTCCTGGACACCGATCGAGATGCTGAACGTCCTCATCCAGCATCCCAATCTGGAGATCTCCGGGAACGCCCTCACGGACGGCAGCTCCCTGGCCCAGATCAGAGAGGCGTTCAAGAAGTGCGAGAGCAGAGTCACCAGCGTCCGTCCGGACACGCTTCCCGACCAGGACTCCTACATCCAGACGATGAGGGCGGTCAAGGTCGTCCTCTTCGACGACAAGGATCTCACCAAGCTGAACGAGTACGGCAGGTGCAACAAGGCGCTGGTCCCGGTCATCGCGACATTGGAGATGGAATACAGGACGCAGCTGTCCCGCAAGTACATCGACGACCTCCTCAA
>DATC01000104.1 GCA_002504495.1 Methanomassiliicoccaceae archaeon UBA537 | reverse complement strand
CATACGGCTTCATCGCGGCATCCCGTCAGGTCTCGATGGTCGAATCGCCCCGCACTAGGGCACATTGAACGATATAGTGCTGGATCTTCGTTCATCTGAGGTTTAGCTTACTTCCGAAGAGATGAGAGACCTGAAACAGTCCCAATCCATAAACTGCGGAGTCTATTTCGTCAAGCGTCATATAGAACAACGAAGTAGAACCTCCGATGGACGCTCTCAAGCTCGAATCCGTCTCCAAATCGTTCGGGGACCTGCATGCGGTGGATTCCGTATCCATGACTGTGCCCGAAGGCTCGTTCGTCGCCTTCTTAGGACCCAACGGCGCCGGCAAATCGACCACCATCGCCATGATCTGCGCCCTGCTGCGTCCCGATTCGGGATCCATTTCGGTGTTCGGGAACGATTCGTCGTCGCCCTTCGTCAAGAAGGACATCGGCGTCGTCTTCCAGGACCCTATGCTGGACAAGAGGCTGACCGTGCGCGAGAACCTGGAGGTCCGCGGATCCATGTACGGCCTCGATGATGTGGATGCGTCCGTATCGAGGGCGATGGAGGCGTCCGACTGCATGGAGTTCGCGGACCGCCCGTACGGCATGCTGTCCGGAGGCCAGAGGCGCAGGGCGGATATAGCGAGAGCCCTGGTCCACTCCCCTCGCCTGCTCATCCTCGACGAGCCCACCTCGGGCCTGGATCCCCACACGAGGAGCGTGATATGGAACTCCATAGACCGTCTCCATGCCGGCGGGATGACGATCCTGCTCACCACCCACTACATGGAGGAGGCATCGGGAGCCGACTCCGTGACGGTCATCGACCACGGCAGGATCGTAGCAGTAGGGACCCCTGAGGAACTGAAAGAGCGCTTCAGCAAGGACCGGCTCACCATAGTGCCCACCGATGCCGAGGAGCTGGAATCTCGCCTGTCCTCCGCGGGAATCGCGTATTCGATCGACAGAGGGGTCTTCGAGATCGGCCTGGGAAGGACGCGTGACGCCATACCCGTGATAGACCTTGTCAAAGACGTGATCGACTCCTTCGAGGTCCGCACAGGAACGCTGGACGAGGCCTTCGTGGCCATGACCGGAGGGAGCGAATGAACTGCGTGCTGGCCCTGGCCCGGAGGGACCTGCTGGTCTACTTCCGCGACAGATCGAACGTCTTCTTCTCCCTCATGGGCGTCCTCGTGGTCGTGATGCTCTATCTCCTGTTCCTCCGTGACATGCTGCTGGAGAGCTATCCGGACATGAACGAGATGGATCATCTGATGGATGCATGGGTCCTCTCCGGGATCCTTGCTATCGTGCCGGTGACCACGTGCGCCGGGTCCCTTCAGAACATGGTCGAGGACCGCGCATCCGGGAGAGAGAAGGACATGCTCGTCGCGCCCCTTACGGGAAGCGGCATCGCCGCGGCCCACATACTGAGCACGTTCGCCGTCGGCCTGACGATGAGCATCATCGCCCTCTTCCTGTGCCTCGCCTACCTTATGGCCACCGGATGCCCCGTGACGATCTCGGGAGCTGCAGGGTGCGTCCTCCTGACCGTTCCGTCGTCCCTCTCCGCATCCGTGATTCTGTTCGCTGTGACATCGTTCATACGCAGCACCGGCGCCTTCTCAGGACTGTTCGTCACTCTCAGCGTCCTGATAGGATTCCTCACGGGCATCTACATGCCCATGGGATCGATGCCAGACGGCATGAACATCGTAGGGACACTCCTGCCCGCGAGCCAGATGGCCGCGCTGTTCAGGGACTCCCTGGCCTGCGAGGCCCTCGGGCAGTCGTTCAGCGGACTACCGCCCGAGGCCTTGACCGATTTCAGATGCGATATGGGATTCGATCTGAGCCTCGGAGGACTGGAGTTCTCCGCCGCGACCTCCGTCGCGTACGTGCTCGCGATCTCTGTCCTCTTCTTCGCGATCGCCGCCATACGGGTCATGAAGAGGCGATGCAGGCGGAACCGACTCATATCGGACAGCGGATTGAGGGGACATGGGCAGATACGACCTCGCATGCTTCGACATGGACGGCACCCTCACCCGCGTCCGTAGCTCATGGCAATGGGTGCACGAATGCTTCGGCGTGGACAGCGAACCCAACTACCGCGCCTTCGTCAACGGGGAGATAGACGAGCTCGAGTTCATGCGCAGGGACATAGGCCTCTGGACCTCGAAGAACCCGGAGGTCACCATCTCGGACATAGCCAGGACGTTCCGCGACATGCCACTCGTGGACGGCATCCAGGAGACCGTGGCCTGCCTGCACGACAACGGCATCGCATGCGTCATCGTGAGCGGCGGCATAGACCTCGCAGCGGAGATGCTGAAGAACGAGTTCGGGTTCGACGGCTTCGTAGCGGACGGCATAGGCACGAATCCCGACGGGACGCTCACCGGCGAAGGCATCCAGAACATCGACCTCAGGGACAAGGGCGCCCATGTGAAGCGTCTGATCGGCGAGTACCGCACGGAGGCCGCGAGAACCGTCTCGATAGGGAACTCGTATACGGACATCCCGATGTTCGAGGCCTCAGGAACCTCGGTGGCGGTCAATCCCGCAGACCCGTGGACCCGCGATGCGACCACGTTCTGGGTGGAGACGGACAACATCGCCGATATCCTCGACTTCATAGTCGGAGACGGAGTCGAAACAAGCGAATCTTAATATCCGTATGCCAGTATGTGCGTCCGGATAGCATGATTTCAAACAGCATGCGCATCTATGCCTCCGTCTCGGGGGTGAACTTCCGGCCGTAAGCGGCAGGAAGCCGAATTCAAGAGAGTGTGTCCTATGTGGGAGATGAAAGAGATCAGGGAGCTTAAAGAGGGCAGATACGTCAACGTCGACGAGGAGCCCTGCAAGATTATCAAGATCACGACCTCCAAGCCCGGAAAGCACGGATCCGCCAAGGCCAACGTCGAGGCGGTCAGCATCTTCACCGGTGCCAAGAAGTCCATCGTCGGTCCGGTCAGCACCAAGGTGCAGGTCCCCGTCATCGACAAGAGGAAGGGACAGGTCCTCACCCTCAGCGACACCGAGGCTCTGATCATGGACCTGGAGACCTTCGAGCAGATCTCCATCCCCATCAACGAGGATCACGAGCAGCCCCTCAGCGAGGGTGCGGAGCTCCTGTACCTCGAAGCCATGGGCCGCTACAAGATCATGTGAGGTCCATCATGTCGTACGGACTCGGATATGCCGGAGCCGACGCCGAATACGGCGATGCGGAGATCATGATATACGGGGTCCAGTACGACCACACCGCCTGTTTCAAGGCCGGGGCCCGCGAGGCTCCGACCGCGATCAGGCGGGCATCATACAATTTTGAAGAGATCCATTTCGAGCACGGACTCGATCAGAACATCCCGCCCATCTGCGACTACGGGAACGTGGACGACTTCGTCCTCCCAGAGGACATGATTTCCGAGGTCCAGTTCGCCGTGAAGCCTGCCATAGACGACGGGAAGTTCCTCATCGGGATAGGAGGAGAGCACTCCATGAACATCCCGGTCATCAGATCCTTCCCGGAGAGGAGCATCGCACTCATATCGATCGATGCTCATCTCGATTCCAGGGACGAGTACCTCGGCACTCCGTTCAGCCATGCTTGCGTGATGAGGCGTGCCGCAGAGCACCTCGGACTCGACAACGTCTTCGTTCTGGGTGCCCGTGCGATCGGCGCCGAAGAGCTGGAAAGGGACGATTCCGTGCCGTTCATCAGCTCCTACGACATCTTCGACATGGGAATCGAGAAGGCCGTGTCCACGGTTCTCGATCAGGTGAAGGCCGAGAAGATCTACCTCACGTTGGACATCGACGGCATAGATCCGGCGTATGCTCCCGGAACAGGCACTCCCGAGCCTTTCGGACTTCTTCCCATGGATGTGAAGAAGACGATAAACATGATAGGAGACAGGCTCGTGGGCTTCGATGTCAATGAAGTCTGCCCTCCGTCCGATCCGTCGGGGATCACGTCGATCCTCGCCGCCAGGCTGATCAACGAGGTCGTGGCGGTCCATTCCAAGAGTCTGAGCTGATATCAGATTTCGGCAGCCTTCTTCTCCGTCTCGGCGACGGCCTCCGCGGCCATTCCGTAGAGCTCCTTCGCACGGGATTCCGCGACCGATGCGTCGCCCGACTCGGAGAACACCCTGATCGCATCCTCGGTGGATGATGCGCGGACCAGCGCCCACCCGTCCGGATACTGCATCCTCAGCCCGTCCGAATCGTCGAAGGCCGTCCCGGTGCTCCCTAGCCTGGAACGGATGAGATCCATCACAGCCATCTTCTCCTCGCTCGGACAGTCCAGGACGAGCTTGACCTTCGTATAACGGGGCAGAGCGGAGACCTGCTCCTTCAGAGAACCGCCCTTGGCTATGATCTCCAACACCTTTGCCAGAGCCATGCCGCCGTCACGGCACATCTGGAAAGAAGGCACTATCAGCCCTCCGTCCTCCTCGACGCCGAGGGCCGCATCGTCGTCCATCATCCTGCGGAGCACCGCACGGGTGCCGACAGGAGTGTACGCGACGGTTCCGCCGAGAGAAGACACCGTCTCCTCCAGCGTTCTGGAGGAGGTGAACGGCGTGACCACCTCGGATCCCTCCGATATCATCGTACGGGCGACCAATGCTCCGATCTCATCACCTGCGATGCAGACCCCGTCCGAATCCACGAAGATTGCACGACTGCCGTCGGCGTCATGGAGCACTCCCAGATCGGCTCCGACGGCCGGAACGACCGCGCTCAGGTCTGAAGAACCGCCGGAATCATGACGAACGGAACCGATATCGCAGCCGAGCGAGACGGTGCGCACCCCCAGTTCCGCCAGGATCCTAGGTGTCGTGACGGCGGCGGCGCCGTTGATGCAATCGATGCATGCCGTCAGCCCCGCCTTCCGCACCGCATCGGCATCCACCGCGGAGACGACTGCATCGACGTAGTCGTCCGCCGCACCGTATTCTGAACGGATCTCTCCGACGGTCGACCACGACTCCTCAGGCAGCTCGCGCCGGAAATAATCGAAGAGGATGGCCTCATCCTCCGGAGAAGCGTCCCTGCCGCCCTGGAGGATCAGCTTGATGCCGTTGTAGTCCTGGGCATTGTGGGAGGCGGTCAGCATGACTCCCGCGGTTATGCGCGGATGGGATGCGACATGATGATGGAGAGCAGGAGTGGGAAGAGTCCCGAGATCCACAGCCGCACAACCCGATGCCGTTATGCCCGCGAGGATGGCCGCCTTGAACGCGGGTGCGGAATCGCGCGCATCGTCTGCGACCGCTATCGTCCCCTTGTACAGCCGACCCAAGGAACGTCCGAGCTGAAGCGCCGTCTCAGGAGTGATATCCCTGTTGATCGCACCGCGGAAGCCTCCAGGACCGAATAGCGCCATGGCTCCGTCGCTCCTCTTCGTCGCGGCGGTTGGCGGCGTTGGCCTCGATCCATCTGCGTATGTCGGCCTTCCGTGTGGACCCTATGCCGAAGTACTCGGCGAAACGGTTGGTCGTCGTGAGCTCACGGGTCTGTCCGACGCGCTTGCCGGAGACGAATCCCAGCTCCTCCAGCCTCTTCACGTCCTCATAGGCGCGAGGACCGCGGGTCTTGACCAGATCCGATTGGAGAACGGGCTGGTTGTAGGCGATCGTGCCGAGGGTCCTCATCACTCCGGACGGGATCTCGGCCTTTCCGCACCTGCCCGTGTAATCCGCGTATTCGGAGCGCAGCATCATGCGGAATTCGGAACCGATCTTGGCGATCGCTATCGCGGAATCGCGGTCGTCGTAGTCCCTTCTCAGATCGAGGAGGGCTGTGCGGACCTCCTCCTCCGGGAACCCGGTCTTCTCGGCTATCGCCGATATCCCCATCGCCTCGGGGCTCGAGAAGAGCGCCGCCTCGACTGCTCCCTTGACGCCCAAATCGCTCCACCGCCCGGATGCTCTTCTCCGAATCCTCGATCATGCCCGACGACCTCTCCGTGAGGATCTCGATGTATATCCTGCCGGACGGCAGCGAATCCTGCCATACGTCGAGCCTGCCGTCCCTGACGAGATGGAGGACAGCGACGAAGGTCGTCAGATCGTCCTTCAGATTGCCGACGAACAGATCGTCCATCCCTATCTGGCCGGCGCCGAGACTCTCGATCCTCTGCCAGACCGCCTCCACGTCGCGCTCGTCGTCCTCGTCGTGGGCCTTGTTCTCGAACTTGCGGGGCTCCTTGGCCTTGAGCTGGGCCCGGACCCTCTCGCGCTCCTTCTGGACCTCCATCTCCTTGCGGGCGTCCTCGAAGGCGTCGATGAGCTCGAACACCGTGACCGGCCTCTCGGGAGTCCTCGCGTAGGTCTCCTTGAAGCTGACCTCCGGCACGAACAGCTGATCGTCGTCGTAGAAGAACGAGTCGTCGATCTCCTCGACGGGCTGCTCGACCGGCGGCTCGCTCCTGATCCTGGTGGATTCCGACTGCATCCTCAGGATCCTCCACGCCATCAGCATCAGCTTCCCCGCCACGATCATATCGAAGCGGTCGCCGGCCACCTTGGATTCGTAGAGCCTCGCGAACTCGGAGAGGTCCACCTCCCAAGGATCTATGCCGTTCTCGAGGACCAGGCTGAACACGGCCCTTATCGATTCATCGACAGGATCCGAGAGCCTCTCGCCCTCTCCCGCCTTGGAGAGGATGGACATGTAGCCCCCCATCCTCCTGAGGGATTCGCCGTCGTCGGCGAGCGCCTTGTGGAACAGCAGGTGCTGCTCCAGATCCTCCATGCTCGTGTTACCGTCCATCTCAATCCTGCTCCTCCGGCTTGGCGGCCTGCTCCTCGTACTTGGAGACCTCCGCCAGGTCCGGTTCCATTATGACCTTGCTCACGCCGCTCGGCGGCCTCGTGACGCCGATGAGGTGCTCTGCCAGCGCCAGCGTGACCTTCCTCAGGGACACCTGTATGAACTGCGCCTTGGCCGAGCTCTCCTTCACCCTCTTCGCGACCATCTCCGCATTGACGGAATCCAGGAACATGTCCACCTCGTCGAGCACGTAGAACGGCGACGGCTGATGCTCCTGTATGGCGAATATGAAAGACAGCGCAGTCAGGGACTTCTCGCCTCCGGACAGCGCCTCCAGCCTCAGGAGCTTGCCGTTCCTGGGCTTAGCGTTTATCATCAGACCTCCGGAGAACGGGTCCTCCTCGTCCTCCAGTCCCATGAACGCCTCCCCTCCGCCGGAGAGCTCCGCGTAGATCGCCTTGAAATTGGCGTTTATCGCATCGTACGCCTTCATGAAGAGGCCCTTCTTCTTGCCTACGAGGGAGCCGACGAGGCCGTTGAGCTCGGATATCCTGCGTTCGAGCGTCTCGACCTCGGACGACAGCGAATCGTAGCGGGCCTTCTTCTCCTCGTAGTCCTGGATGGCGCGGAGGTTCACGTTGCCGAGCTGCGAGATCGTGTTCTCGTAGGACCTGATGGTGCGACGGATCTCCTCCTCGGAGGGTATGGGCTCGGGAGCCTTCACACGCAGAGCGTCGACCTCCTGGCGGCAGCGCTCCACGGCCTCGTCGGCCTGTATGAGCTGCGCCCTGAAGGACTGCAGGGCCGCATCGGAGTTCTCGAGGTCCTTGCTGTTCTCCCTGAGGTCGGAGTCCAGGCGGTACTTCTGCTCGTTGAGCGCGTCCTTCTGGTCGCGGAGATCGGCTATTCCGCTCTCCATGTCGGCCTCTATCCTCTTGAGCGCGTCGAGATCTATCCTCGCACGGTCGATGAGCCGGCCGCCCTCGTCGATGCGGGCGTCGTCGTCCGCTATGGAACGGACGACGGAGTCCAGCTGCATGCGCAGAGACTCGTTCTGCTTGCCGATTCCGGCGATCTCCGTGTTGGCGCCTCCGATCTCCATGCGGATGTCGGCTATGGCGGTCTTGAGGCGATAGAGCTTCTCGCGGACCGCCTGTATGCGGGTCTGGAGCTCCACGGGCGCGATCTCCGCTATGCGGTTCTTGATGCGCGTCCTCTCGTCGGTAAGGGATGCCATGCGGTCCGACGCCTGGGAGAATGCGACACGGGCCTTCTCCTGCGCCTCGTCCGCCTCGGCCATCCTCTCACGGGCGGCCCTCATCTCCTCGGCCGAGGACTTCCTGGTCTTCTCCAGCTCCGCCTGACGCCCCTCGATCTTCGCTATCTGCTCCCTCTGCTCCATGCCGGAAGAGGAGACGCGCCTCATCTCGTCGTCGATCTCCTTCATCTCGGCACGGACCTCGCGGAGCCTGGAACGGACGTCTGCGAGGGCGTCGGATGCTGCTCTGAGCTTCTCTCCCAGCTGGGCGAGCCTGTCCTCGGAGGCGGCGCCGAACTTCATCATGCTCTTCTGGCTGAGCGTTCCGCCCACCATGGCTCCGGAGGCCTCCACGACCTCCCCGGCCATCGTCACGATCCTTATGCCGCCCATTATGGCGCGGGCGCGGTCCATGTCCTTGACCACGAGGGTGTCGCCGAGAACGTACCAGAACGCGTTCTGATACTTCGGATCGAAGTCTATGAGGTCTATGGCGAAGCCTTCGGTGCTCTTGACCGACATTATCGCCTTGGCACGGGGCTTCCCGCCTACCATCTTGCTGAGAGGAAGGAAGGTCACGCGACCGAGCTTCTGAGCCTTGAGGTACCTGATGCAGTCTGCGGCCACCTGATCATCGTCCACGACAACGGCGGCCATCTTCCCGCCGGCTGCGACGGAGAGCGCGGTCTCGTAGCCCGGATCCACCACGGCGAGCTCCTGTATCGTCCCGTGAATGCCCCTGATCTCATTGCGGTTCCTGAGGGCCAGGATGGCCTCCACAGCGGCGCTTCCGGCGTTCATCCTCTCGGAGACCTTCTTCTCGGCCTGCATGGCGTTGTACTCGGAGTCGACCCTCCTGTACGCCGCATCCAGCTCGGCCTCCTGCTTCTCCAGCTCGGACTCCCTGCGCTTGGCATCGAGGATGCGCCGGGAGAAGTCCTCCAGGCCGGGGCCGGCGTCCTTCTTCAGCTGCTCCAGGCTCCACTTGGCATCCTTGATCTCGAAATCGATGCTCTGTATGCGCTCGTCCAATGCCGCGACCTTGTTGTGGGCCTCGTCCGACTCGGCATCGCGACGGGACAGCTCCCCCTGGGCGGACCTCAGTCCTTCGGAGCACGAATCGATCTCGATATCCAGCTCGTCGAGGCGGTCCTGCAGCTGCTTGTGCTCCCCTCCGGTCTTCGAGATGGCCTCGGAGACCTCCGCCTCGTCGGCGAGCGCCTCCTCCTGCTCCTTCTCATGGGAGGCCAGGTCGCATTCGAGATCGGCGACCTTCTGACGGAGGACGGACTCCTGGTCGAGATTGGAGGCTATGGAATCCTCGAAGGACTGCCTGAAGGTCTCCTGCTCCTCCTTGTCCTGCTGCGCCTTCTCGACATCGCTCCTGCGCGTCGCGAGCTCGATCCTCGCATCCTCTATCCTCTGCTTCAGCTCAGTGTATTCGGGGCCGACGCGCGATGCTATTTCCGCCTCCTTCTCGCGGATCTGCCGGACCTTCTCCTCGATCTCGGCACGGATGCGGGTGCCCGCCTCGTTCCCTTCGTCGATCCTCGCCTGGAGACGGTCGAGCTGATCGGACACGGACTTCCTCTTGGCGGTCTCGATCTGCAGCCTCCTGTGGGCGTACTGGGCCTTGGCGAGCTCCAGCGCGGCCTGGGCGTCCAGATACCTCTGGGCATCCAGACGCTCCTTGTCCAGCTTCGAGACCTGCGCCTCCAGCTCCCCTATGATTATGCCTATCCTCTCGAGGTTCGCCTCGGCTTCGGCCCTCTCTCCGCGGGCCTTCTCTATATCGGCGTCGAAGCTGGCGATACCGGATATCCCGTCGATGATGCGGCGCCTCTCGATGTTGCCCATCTGGACTATGCGGGTGACATCCCCCTGCTGAACGAGATTGTATCCGTCTGCGGATATGCGGGCCTTGGTCAGGAGCGAATCGAACTCCCCCATGGTCGACTTGCGATCGTTGATGAAAAAGTATGAGCTGTAGTCGGTACCGTTGTCCGAGAGCTTGACGTGCCTCGTCAGGCGGACCACGTCGTCGTCCCACGGCATGAGACGATCGGAATTGTCGAACACCAGAGAAACGCGGGTGTATCCCGCCTTCGACCGGGATTTCCCTCCGTCGAAGATCAGATCCGTGAGCTTTCCGGCACGAACCGCCTTGGAGCTCTTGGGGCCGAGCACGAAGAGGATCGCGTCGGTTATATTCGACTTACCGGATCCGTTGGGTCCGGTGACGGCGGTGTATCCCTCCATGAAGGGGACGGTGATCTTGCCCCCGAAGGATTTGAAATTCTCCATCTCGACCGCTTTCAAATGCATTGCAGATTCCCATCCCGGCGCCTTTCGGCGTTCGCATCCCATCGACGCACCTGCAGTCACGCGCCCGTGCGCGCATACGCATACGTCGATACGCGCATGCGATATGTATATTTAAAAAGGCGCGGAAATACGAAAGAGACGCCGTATCTTCCTAATAAGCGGAAAAACCGGGCGGCATCACGGACTGCGTGCGGTCTGGCTCTCCACCAAGGCGGGTATGTCAGCTACGGAGTCCAGAACCACGGTCGGCCTGATGTCCGATCCGTCGAGCATCTCCCTGTCCGTCTCGCCGCTTAACACCAGGATCGATTGGGTCCCTGCACGGGACGCCATGGCGATGTCCGTGTACAAGCGGTCGCCGACCATGACCGTGTCCGAAGGGTCCACTCCCATCTCCCTGGCGGCCATCTCGAGCATGAGCCTGTTGGGCTTGCCGATCACGGTCGCCGATGTCTGGCACATCTGCTCGAACATCCGTATGAAGGGCCCTATGTCGATATCGTACGAGTCCTCGGTGGGACACAGGTCGTCGGGATGGGTGGCGATGAGCTCCGCCCCGTTCCTAAGGAAATGGAACGCATCGTTGATCTTGCGGTAGTCTATCGTGGTGTCGAACGTCAGCAGGACGATGTCGGGATCACGATCGACTATCTCCACTCCGGCATCCGCGATCTCAGCGACGACATCGGGCGTCGCCAGAGGATAGACCTTCTTTCCGAAGCGATTGGATATCAGGAATCTGACCGTGGCCGTGGTGGATGTGAGGATCTCCTTCTCCGTGGCGTCGAAGCCCAGCCTCCGGAGCTTCTCGCTGTAGAACGGCCTCGCATGGGAGGAGTTGTTGGTCAGGAACACGAACGGCATCCTCTTCTCCCTCAGAAACGAGATGAACTCCTTGGCGCCCGGGATGGGATTCCCGCCCTTGTAGATCGTCCCGTCCATGTCGAGCATGAATCCTCCGAACCTCATCCTAGGCCTCACTTCATCGCCTATCATCCTCATGGCCTCCCTGAGGCGCTCCCTCGCCTCCTTGCTGTATATGGTGCCGGCAGGGTGGTACGTGGGCATGAACCTGACCTTCCGCCCGCCGACATCGATCTCGAATATTCTATTCGCCACCTCGGACATCGGACCTTCGTAGCCCATCAGGTCCCTGCAGGCGTTCTTCCCCAGACCCACGACGAGACGGGCGTCTGCGAGCTCGGACTCCAGGAATGGCCTGCAGGCGGCCATCTCCTCCCTGGTGGGATCCCTGTTGGACGGCGGCCTGCATTTGACGGTGTTGGTTATGACGACGTCCCGACGGGAGAAGCCTGCGTCGGCCATCATGTCGGCCAGTATCCTTCCTGCCCTCCCGATGAAGGGGCGGCCCTCCAGATCCTCCTTCTCTCCCGGCGCCTCGCCCACGAGGACTATCCTGGACGACGGATCCCCGTCCGGATAGACGACCTGCGTACGCCCTTGGCACAATCCGCAGAGGCTGCAGTCCGGTTCGGGCCTCATCTCTCGCCCAGAAGCTCGGATCCCTTGACCAACGGGATGAAATCGACGCCCTCGGCCTCGAGAGCCTCGGCTCCTCCGGCTTCGCGGTCGATCACGGATATGACGCAACGGACATCGGCTCCCGCCTCCCTGAGTACATGGATGCCCTTGATGCAGGATCCGGCGGTAGTGACCACGTCCTCGACCATGATGATCCTGTCGCCGCTGTTGAGGTCCCCTTCGATCTGCTTGCCGGTGCCATGGTCCTTCTTCTCCTTGCGGATCATGACGAAGGGCAGTCCGGTCTCCAATGCCAGAGCGGCCTCGAGAGGGACCGCGCCGAGGACGACTCCTGCTATGCGGTCGGCTTCGACTCCCCTCTCCTTCATGCGCTCGGCCATCAGACGGCCGATGAGCCCCAGGACCTTCGGGTCCGTGCTGGCCTTCTTGATGTTGATGTAGTAGTCGCTCTTGGCGCCGGAGGCGAGCGTGAACTCGCCGAACTGGAGGGCGCCGCACTCCTTGAGAGCATCTGACAGTTCGCTCATGTGATCACCAGGGCTCCTTCTTGAGCCCCATCTTGTATCCGATGATGTTCATCGATCTGTGGATCGCGAACATGATCGCGAGAAGGAACAGGAGGGCCAGTATATGCCAGCCTTCGATGTACGTTTGATAGATCCAATCGGGGAAGAACAGCGCGGTGACGCAGAGCGCCCCTATGACGAAATCGTACTGGTCCAGGACGGGAGCCTTCTGACCGCGCTCCATGCCGAGCCTGCGCTTGATGAACGCGGCGCAGAGATCGCCCAGAATAGCCCCGAACGACAAACAGGCGATTATACCGACATTGGACCAGAACGGTCCGTATCCCCAATAGTCCTGAGAGCCGAAGATGGCTGAGATCCCTATGAGGATCAGTCCGAGCAGGATGCCGGAGAATCCTCCCCCGAAGAGTCCTCCCCACGACTTTCCGTCTCCGAATATCCTCTTGCCCCTCCAGGATCTGCCGAAGTCGATCTTCGTGCGGGACATCTTGCCGAAGACCACGGCCGCGGAATTCGGAAGCATCGCCGGAAGGAAAAGCCAAAGGCCCTGAAGCATGACGACTATGACCTCCGATGCATCCATGATATCACGAGGTCATCGCCTAGTCGGGTAAAAAGATGAGTGCGGGAGGGATTGGTTTTTGAGCGATGCGGAGGATGCATCCGGCATGCTGGTCCTCGATACATCGGCCCTCTTCACCATGGACGCCCCTCCGGACGAGGACTACGTCTGTCCCACCGGAGTCATCAGGGAGCTGGAGAGCCACGACGACCCCCGCCTCGCCATCTGGGGCGATCTGCTTAAGACATCCGACTGCTCGCAGGAATCCCTGGAGAAGGCCCGTGCGGCCGCGAAGAGGACGGGAGACGACGGCAGGCTCTCTCCCATGGACCTCACGGTGCTGGCCCTCGCACTCGATGTCGGCGGCACCATACTGACGGACGACTACTCGATCCAGAACACCGCCCGCGTCCTGGGGATCGGATGCAGGCCTGTAGGGACCAAGGGGATAGTCAAGGTCGTGAAATGGAGCTACCGCTGCATCGGTTGCGGGAAATGGTATCGTCAGACCATGCCGGAATGCCCGATCTGCGGATCCCCCCTCAGGGCATGCAGGCGGAAGCGATCACGGGAATATGCGCTTGCACCGGATCAGGTTGGCCATCCTCCTCTTGCCGAGGATCGCCATGCAGATGGCCGTAGAGGAATCGGACCTGAACGCGAAGGCATCGGCCATCTTCTTGTTGAAGGCGGCGGTGCGAAGAGGCTTATCCATCACAGCGCGCCATTCGGAGTCATAGGACGCGAGAGGCGCTCCGGAGGATATGTTCTCGGCGGCGGTGCGACCGCATATGCGACCGGCGATCATCGCCAACGGGATTCCGCCTCCGTTCACCGATATGACCTGCCCTGCGGCGTCTCCGACCACCATGCCGTTCCCGGATACGGTGCTGGAGATCGGTCCCTCGCTCGGGACGAACTTGCCGCACAGCTTGGAATGCACCTGGAAGCCGTGCTTCTCCGCGAACCTGTCGAAGTAGTCATGGAGATTGCCGTTGGCGAATCTCGGGGAGAATCCGACGCCGACGTTGGCGCGGCCGTCCTTGGGGATAATCCACCCGTAGGCTCCAGGCGCTATACCGCCGAAGAACATGCTGGTATAGGGCTCGAAATCCCCGTCCACCTGGGCAGTCACGGCCGGATACGGATTCTTGTTCGCAGGCAGTCCGAGGACGGACGCGACACGGGAACCGGGGCCGTCGGCACCTATCAGCACCTTGTAGCGGATGCCTCCGGACGAGGTCGATGCGACGCCGTCCTTCGCGGAGAGGAAGTTGCAACCCGTCTGAAGGGCCGCGCCCGACTCTACGGCGCGCTTCGCCAGATATTGGTCGAAACGATCGCGGTCCGTGGTGTAACCGTCGAAGTCTATGAGGGTGACCTTGTCCTTGGGATCGATGAGCTTGATGCCTTCGATATGCCTGCACTTCAGATCGTCCGGAACATCGAACAGCGATTGGGAATCCTCGAGCTTCGGGAACATGTCGAGGATCTCGGATTCGCCGGGCATGAACTCCCCGCATCTTACCGGTACTCCGACCTCCTTCCTGCGTTCGATCATCAGGACGGACGCTCCGCCTTCGGCGGCGTATCTGGCGGCCGTGCTGCCGGCAGGTCCGGAGCCGACTACGAGCACATCGATGTTCTCCATAGGAATCACCTCTGACGAGCGATGGCGTAGCGGGCGATGTCCGCGAGTGCATCGCGGTACCTGGAATCAGGGAGGACATCCAGATGCTTCATCGCATTCTCCACCATGCGTTTTGCCTTCTCGAGGCATCTATCGACGGCCTTCGTCCTGTGGATCAGATCCAGAGCCTCGGCCACATCGGCCTCGGTCGGCTCGGGCTTCTCGAAGATGGCTCTGATATCCTCGCCGACGACGGGATCCTCCATGGCGTAGATCACAGGAAGGGTGGGCTTGCCTTCAAGCAGATCCGTGCCGACGACCTTCCCGGTCTTCCTGGAATCGCCGATCACATCAAGCGTGTCGTCGACTATCTGGAACGCCTGACCGACCTCCAGGGAGAAGGCTCCGACCTCCTCCAGGGTCTCGCCGTCTGCACCGGCCTCGATGGCGCCGGACTTCGCGGCGGCCTCGAACAGCTTGCCGGTCTTGCACGTGATGATCTCCATGTAGTCGTCCTCGGTTACGGAGATGCGGTGCTCGAAATCCTTCTGCACGAACTCCCCTGCACCCATGGACGCGGATGCCTCGACTATGAACTCCACTATCCTCGGAGCGGCTGCGGCGAGAAGCCTGAATCCCATGGCGAACATGAAATCGCCTGCGATTATCGCCTTGCTGACCGTGTACTCCTTGTGAAGGGCCTTCCTTCCGCGCCTGACCTCTCCCTGATCGTTGATATCGTCATGGACAAGCGTGGCGCTGTGTATGATCTCGAAACCGGCCCCTATCCTTACAGGGATGCTGCCGTCCTTGCCTCCGCAAGCATAGTAGGAGAGGATGCACATGGACGGTCTGAGACGCTTTCCCCCGGCACCTACGGTGTAGCGGCACATCTCCGTGAGCTCCTCGCTATCAGACCGGAGATCCCTTTCCATGAGATTTTCCACGGCCTGCAACTCATCCGAGATGCAGGTATGCCAGGGTTCGTACATCGGTGTCACATCACCGCGCCGAATTTAATGGTTTATACGAACAAGCCCCGGGTATACGAGAGCCAGTATCGAGAAACGATAAGACGGCCCTTCGAACGCCGGAGGGCCGTAAGATGTTTGATAAAAGGTTTGATCGAACCGGGCTCAGAGCAGAGCGAGAGCGGCCGACTCGCAGTAGTCGAAGATGAGCTGGGGGTAGACACCCAGGACGACGACCATGACGATGCAGATCACGATGGCCACGGTGAATGCCGCAGGCACCTTGATCTTCTCGGTGGACGCGCCCTTCTCGATGTACATGGCCTTGACGACCCTTGCGTAGTAGTACAGCGAGATAGCCGAGTTCAGGATGGCGATGAACGCCAGCCAGACCCACTGCGTGGCGACTCCTCCGTCTCCTCCGATCGCGGAAGCGAAGAGGAAGAACTTGGAGGTGAATCCCGCGAGAGGGGGGATTCCTGCCAGGGAGAACAGGAAGAGCAGCATCGCAGCGGCAAGGAAGGGAGACCTCTTTGCGAGTCCCTTGTAGTCCGAGATCCTCTCTCCGACACCGACGCAGATGAGGGCGCCGACGACCAGGAAGGCCCCGCCCTTCATGAACACGTGGGTGAACATGTGGAACAGACCTGCGGCCACGGCGGTGTCGCTCATCACGGCCAGAGCTATCATGATGTAGCCGGCCTGGGCGATGGAGGAGTACGCGAGCATTCTCTTGATGTTCTTCTGGGCGATCGCGACCACGTTGCCGAGGGTCATCGTGAAGGCCGCAATGATGGCGAAGAGGTACTGGACCTCCTCACCGCAGATGGCTCCCATCGAAGACTCGGCGACGAAGATGACGACGAAGATCTGGAAGAACACGCTCAGACCCATCTTCTTGGATCCCGTTGCCAGGAACATGGAGACAGGAGTGGCGGATCCCTCGTACACGTCGGGCGCCCACATATGGAAGGGCACCGCCGCGATCTTGAATCCGTATCCGGCGATCATGCAGACGAGCGCGGTGGCGAGCACCCAGTTCATCTCGATGCTGGATGCGGCAATCTCCGCGATGTTGGTGGTTCCGGTGAGACCGTACAGCATCGAGATGCCGTAGATGGTCAGCGCAGTGGAGAGACCTCCGACGATGCAGTACTTGACACCTGCCTCGGCGGCCCTGGAGTCGGCCCTCTTGAGAGTGACGACGGCGTACGAGGAGATGCTGGTGAGCTCGACGCCCACGAAGATCGTCAGCAGATCGGAGGATCCGGCGACGAGCATCATTCCGCTGGTGGCCGCGAAGAGCAGCGCGTAGTAGGTTCCGGTGTGGATCCTGGTGGTCTCGACGCTCGCATTGGAGACGAGGACGGCCAGGAACAGCACGATCTGGAAGAGCAGGACCAGCAGACCCGTGTAGTCGTTGTACGTGTACATCCCGAGCGTCTCGCCGACGAAGTGGTCGGTCAGCATCAGGATGTTGAGCACCATGGAGACGACCGCGAAGACCAGGGCCACCGCCCAGGTCGCCGTGTGCCTCTTTCCGAATATGTGGACCGCGGGCAGGATCAGCGCTGCGATGAGCAGCACGATGGCCGGAGCGGCCGCGGCATAGCTTCCGAAGATGTCAGACACGATCATCAGATCACCGCCATGAGGGAGTCGACGTAGGGGTCGATGAACTGGAGCGCTCCGTCGGGCCAGACTCCGAAGAGGGCGACGAGCACAGTCAGGACGGCGAGAGCCGCGAATTCGGGCTTCGATATGTCGTGGACATGCGTGAAGTCGATCTTGGTGGTCTCGGGTCCGAAGAGGGTCCTCTGCATGGCCCACAGATAGTATCCCGCGGTCAGCATGAGGTTCAGCAGGCAGAACACGATCAGCCAGAGCTGACCCTCGGCCTGGATGAACTCGTAGAATCCGAAGATGAGCGGGAACTCTCCCCAGAATCCGACGAGTCCGGGAAGTCCGAGGGATGCCATGAAACAGATCATCATGAACATGGCGTACATGGGCATCCTTCCGGCGAGTCCTCCGAGCAGGGGGATCTCCCTGGTGCCGAGAGCGTGTCCGGTGAATCCGCACACCATGAACAGCATGGCGCTGATCAGTCCGTGCGCGAACATCTGGAAGATGGCGAATGTTATTCCGATATCGGACAGGCATCCGATTCCGAGCATGACCATTCCCATGTGGCTGATGGACGAGAACGCGACCATCTTCTTCAGATCGGTCTGCGCTATGCAGGCGTAGGCTCCGTACACCATGGAGACGATTCCGATGGCGATGATGAGCCACTGCCAGTACTCTGCTCCCAGAGGGAAGTTCTCGACGCAGATCCTGATGATACCGTAGGATCCCATCTTCAGCATGACTCCGGCCAGGATGACGGACCCCGCGGTGGGGGCCTCGACATGCGCGTCCGGAAGCCACGTGTGGAAGGGCACGGAAGGCATCTTGACCATGAACCCGAAGAACAGCAGAGCGAAGATCGCGGCCTGGAACGCCTGTCCGGTGGCGGACATCGCGATTCCCATGGCATCGAAGCTCAGGTCGGCGACTCCGGTGGCGGCATAGCACTGCCAGGCCATGGCGAAGATACCGATGAGCATGACCAGGGAGGCCACGTGGGTGTAGATGAAGAACTTGATCGCGGCGTAGTGCCTCCTGGGTCCTCCGTACCAGCTGATCAGGAAGTACATCGGGATCAGGGTGACTTCCCACATCACGTAGAAGAGGAAGTAGTCGGAGGCCATGAAGACGCCCATGAGGCCGACCTCCATCGCCATGAGGAGGGTGTGGAAGTAGTTCGGCCTGTCGCTCTCGTCGGACGAGAACAGGATGACCAGAGGAGTCAGCAGAGCGCTGAGGAAGATCATCAGGATGCTCAGGCCGTCGACGGCGAGAGCGAAGTGGATCTTGAACGCGCCCGTCTCGATCCAGGTGTAGTCGACATCGAAATCGGACCACTGGTTCTGGAATCCGGTGTACATCAGGTACACGGTCAGGACGAGGGTGACCAGAGAGAAGGCTCCGGCCACGTATTTGGCGAGCTTCTGCCTCTCGCCGCCCATCATGAGGGTGGCGAGGGTCCCGATGAACGGGACGATGAGGAGGAGCGGGAGGATCATCGAATCGATACCCATCTCACATGCCTCCCAGCATGAACGCGATGACCACGAGGGCCACGGATAGAACCGCGACACCGAGGAGGATCATCGAAGAGTAGTCGTGAACGTTTCCGGTCTGGATCTTGCTCATGGAGTCTCCTCCGCCGACGACGGCCGCGGAAAGTCCGTTGACCGTGCCGTCGATGACCTGCCTGTCGACGTAGTTGACGCCCTTGGCGACACCGAATCCGAGCTTCCAGGAGATCTGGTTGTACAGGTCGGGGAAGTACCATCTCTTCGCCAGCAGCTTGTAGAGAGCGGACTCTCCGTGCTTGTTGAAGATTCCGGGGTCGACGGTCTTCTTCACGTACATGATGTAGGCGATTCCGATACCGACGAGGGCCAGGACGATGGTGAGGTAGGTCTTCCAGTTGGTGAAGAGCTCGGTGAAGTACTCGAAGCCCTCCTTGTGGCCGCCTCCGACGATGAATGCATCATCGGTGACGGTGAACGCGAGCTGTCCGTCGAGTCCGAGCATGATGAGGAATCCGCTCAGGACAGCGAAGACGGAAAGGACGATCAGAGGCGTGGTCATGGTCCTGGGGGACTCGCCGTGGCAGTGCTGGGCGTTCTCCCTGGGCTCGCCCATGAAGGTCATGAACCACATGCGGAACATGTAGAAGGCCGTCATGAAGGCGGTGATCACTCCGAGGATCCACAGTGCGGTGAACCACATGGTGTGCTCTCCGGACTCGAACGCGATGTCGAGAACGAGATCCTTGGACCAGAATCCGCTGAAGAGCGGGAATCCTGCGATGGACAGGGATCCGAGGAGCATGGTGATCGAGGTGATCTTCATCTTCTTGCCGAGGCCGCCCATCAGGCGCATGTCCTCGGTGCCGACTCCGTGGATGACGGAACCGGAGCACATGAAGAGCAGGGCCTTGAAGAAGGCGTGGTTCATCATGTGGAAGCATCCTGCGATGAATCCGGCAGAACCGGCGGCCATGAGAGCCGCTCCTTCCGTTCCGCCCATGTCCATTCCGAGCGCGATGAGGTATCCGCCGGCTCCGAGACCCAGGATCATGTATCCGAGCTGGGAGATGGTGGAGTATGCGAGGACCCTCTTGATGTTCATGTTGTTGAGGGCCATGGTCGCGGCGAAGAACGCCGTGAATCCTCCGATGAATCCGACGAACAGCATGACGTCGGCGTTCTGGGTGAAGAGAGGGAACGCCCTGGCGACGAGATAGACTCCGGCCTTGACCATGGTCGCGGCGTGGATGAGCGAGGAGACCGTGGTAGGTCCGGCCATCGCATCGGGGAGCCAGTCGTGCAGGGGGAACTGAGCGCTCTTTCCGATGACTCCTCCGAAGACGAGGAGCATGGCGAGAGTGAGGTTGTTGGAATCGACCGCGGCGATGTTGCTGGGGTCGAAGAGCGAAGCGTAGTCGAGGCTGTGGAACTCCCCGAAGAGGATGAACAGTCCGGCCATCAGGCAGACGTCTCCCATCCTGGTGACGAGGAAGGCCTTCTTGGCTGCGGAAGCGGCGTTGGCGGATGCCGCGTCGCCATCGGCGTGCCTGAAGGACCAGAATCCGATCAGGAGGTACGAGCACAGTCCCATGACCTCCCAGAAGATGAACAGCTCCAGGAAGTTGCTGGAGACGATGAGTCCGAGCATTCCGGTGAGGAAGAGGGAGACCTCGGCGTAGTACCTGTTCTTCCTCTGTCCCTGGTCGCCCATGTACCCGACGGAGTAGATGAAGATCAGCGTCGAGATGAACGACGAGAAGAGCATCATCAGGCAGGTCAGGCCGTCGACGTAGTATCCGAGGTTGATCTCGTAGGATCCGACGTTGAACCACAGGATCTGCGACATGACGGGATCGGGGTATACGTCCCCGGTGAGGTACTCGTACGAGATCGCCGCGGCGATGATGAAGGCGAAGAGAGCCCCCGCGATGGCGATGTAGCCTCCGCACTCAGGGGTCTTCTTACCGACGAGACCGATGATCAGGAAGCACAGCATCGGGATGAGGGGCACGAGCCATGTGTATTCTATGAACATGCTTACCACCTCATGGATGTCAGGCCGTCCTCGTCGAGCTCGGTGGTCTTCCTCAGCTTGTAGGCGTTGAGGAGGATGGCGATACCGACTGCGACCTCTGCGGCGGCCACGGTGATGGTCACGATGACGAAGGTCTGCCCCATGATGTCGGGGTGGAACGCTCCGAATGCGACGAAGTTGATGTTGGCTGCATTGAGCATGAGCTCGATGCACATCAGGACGATGATGGCGTTGCTCTTGGTCACCACGCCGTACGCTCCGATGGCGAACAGGATGGCGGACAGCAGGAGGAAGAACTCAATTGGAATCATCGTGCTCGACCTCCTCTCTGGATATGACGACACCACCGATCATCGCGCCGAACAGCAGAACGGCGAGCGGAACCATGATGATGCCGTATTTCTCGAAGATGCTGTAAGCGAGACTGTCCTCGCGGAGGGTCTCCTTGCTGTCGTCCGTGTAGATGCTGTCGTCATCGTCGGTGACGAATGTAGGCAGCTCGTTGGGGACGTCGGACTCGGTGTAGTCCGCCCAGTTGACGGACAGCACGGAGATGGCGAGGACGGCGAAGATCGCGACGGCCACGGTGGCTCCGATGGCCTTCCTTTTGGCGGAGAGACCGGTCATTCGGAATCCCCCTTCTTCATGATGTATCTCCTAGTAAGCATGATACTGAACGCGAACAGGATGGTGATCGCACCCACGTACACCAGGATCTGGATGACGCCTATGAATTCCGCTTCGAGGAAGAAGTAGACGAATCCGACGCACATGAACACGAGCGCGAGATAGAACGCGCTGTGGACGACCTCGTCGTCGGTGACGACCTTCAGGGCGCCGAGAACGGCGATGCACGCGAGCAGGATGAAAGCGAGCAGGTCCATGTTGGCGAGGAGATAGTTCCCCAGGTCGCCGAACCAGCCGCAGAACCCGTTCCAGATGTCTCCGATGAACTCCATCAGAGCACCTCCTTCATTTTGAGGGCGGCCTTCGGGCACGCATCGATGCAGTTCTCGCACGCGATGCACTTCCCGCCATCGATGACGGGCCTGAGGATGGGCCTCCCGGTCTTCTCGTTCTTCCCTTTCTCGACCATCTCGATGGCGGAGACGGGACAAACCTTGGCGCACTTCTTGCATCCGATGCACTTGGGATCGTCGAGCTCGGGCCTGTCCAGGAGGTGGACGGGGCTGCGCCTCTCGTCGTTCCCATTGTCGATATCGGACTGGAGGGTGACCTCGAGAGGCACCTTCATGCCGTCCGTGGTCTTGTCGTAGGCGAGCCTGCGGGGACCGTACAGGAGATCGAACCTGGTGAACTCCGCGAGCTCGTACTCGGGCGTGACCCTCATGGCATCGGTGGGGCAGTATTCGGCGCAGTAGCCGCACATGGCGCACCTTCCCATGTTGACCTGGGGCCTCTGGACGGTGTTGCCGTCGGAGTCCAGGGCGTCGACGAGCTTGATGCAGGCGGTGGGGCACATGCGCACGCACATGCCGCATCCGACGCACTCGTCGAAGATGAGTCCGGGACGGCCGCGGTAGTTGTCCGGGACCCACTCCTTCTCGTAGGGGTACAGGACGGTCGCGGGCCTGTGGATGATGTTCTTGACGAACAGCTTGAGCACGTACCACTGGGGCTTGAGGACCCAAAGGTGATACGCGTTGCTGCGCGGGTACTTGTCTAGATATCTAATGGTCATCAGAACACACCTCCGGTCTTGAGCAGGAGGACGACAGCCAGGTTGATCACGGACAGGGGCATGAAGACCTTCCATCCGATGTTGACGATCTGGTCGGGCCTGACACGTCCCATGGCGGCTCTCAGCAGGATCATAGCAGAGAACACGAGCCAGGTCTTGAGCAGGAACACGATCTCGGGAACGGGACCGTCTCCGATGACGGGGAGCATCCATCCGCCGAAGTACATGATGGTCCACATGGCGCAGGCCACGTAGCCTCTGAAATAGTCGGCGAGCATGATGAGACCCCACTTCATTCCGGCGTACTCGGTCTGCCAGCCTTCGACCAGTTCGGCCTCGGCCTCGGCGATATCGAACGGGACACGCTCGGATTCGGCGGTGGCGCAGAAGAAGAACGTGATGGCACCGATGATCTGCGGGATGACGTACCAGCAGGAATCGAACTGCGCATCGACGATCGCTCCGATGTTGAAGCTTCCGGCGAGGAGGGAGGTGGTCGCGATCATGATGAGCATGGGGACCTCGTAGGAGATCATCAGCTCGGCCGCACGCATACCTCCGATCATGGCGTACTTGTTGTTCTGGGACCATCCGGAAACGAGGATGAAGAACGGAGCGAGGGCGAAGAAGGCCATGACGATGAGCAGACCCGTGTCGTAGTTGACGACGAACCACCTGTCGGACAGGGGGATCATGCAGGCCAGCAGGACAGAGACGCCCACGATGAGCGAGACGGTCCACATGTAGGTCATGTGGTCGACCTTCTTAGGGATCGTGTTCTCCTTCATGAAGGTCTTCAGACCGTCGGCGACGCACTGAAGGAAACCCTTCATACCGATCATGGTTCCGCGCCTGTCCATCATCCTGCCCAGGAACTTACGCTCCTGCCACAGCGACAACAGTGTGCATACGAAGACCACGATGAACACGATCAGCATGAATATGACGAGAGAGAACGCCACGGTGACGTCATCGCTCATGAGCCAGACGGAAACCTCGTTGTTGGGGAACAGGAGGTTGATCAGCCAGGCGATGGTTCCGCCGATGATCTCCCACAGCTTGTAGCTGATGTCGAAGGGGAGATTGTAGACGCCCTCGAACGGATAGAACTGATTCTGCATGGGATCGGCGAAGAAATCGACCCAATCCCTCAGACTGCTGTAGACAACGTCCGACACCTGAATCACCTGTCCGTCTCGCCCAGGCACATATCGATCTGAGCGAGAACCGCCGGAACATCGGCGATCCTGACCCCGACGCACTGCGCCTTGGCGGATGATACGTTCACGAAGATGGGGCTGCGGACCTTGAGCCTGTAGGGCTTGTCCGTTCCATCGGAGACGAGGTACATCAGAGACTCTCCACGGGGATCCTCGAGCCTGGTGAACGCGGTGCCTGCGGGGACCCTGGAGGGGGCCTTGACCCTGTAGGGGGCGTTCTTTCCGAGAGCCTGGATCTTCTTGACGGCCTGCCTGATGATGTCGCAGGACTGGAACATCTCCTCGGTCCTGATCATGTACCTGGCATAGGAGTCTCCCTCGGACAGCACGGGCACATCGAAGTCGACCTTGTCGTAGTTGTCGTAGGGGTCGTCCCTTCTGATATCGAAGTCGACGCCGCATCCCCTCATGGCGGGGCCGGTGAGACCGAGGTTGGCGGCCTGCTCCCTGGTGAGGTAGCTGATGCCCTTCATCCTCGACACGATGACTGCGGAGTCGTCCATCAGGGCGATGATATCCCAAAGGGCCTTCTCGAACCTGTCGACGACGCGGATGATGTCCCTGTCGAAGAGCTCGGTGGTGTCGTTCCTGACTCCTCCGATCCTCGGGTAGTTGGTGGTCATCCTGGCACCGGTAAGCTTAACGTTGAGGTCGAGGAAGTACTCCCTCTCCCTCATGGCCCACAGGAACACGGTGAGGTTACCCAGATCGGTACCCACGGCGGCGAGCCACATCAGATGGGACTGTATGCGGCAGACCTCGTGGGCGACGATTCTGATGTACTTGGCCTTCTCCGGAATGTCCGTCCCGAGAGCCTTCTCCACCGTCATGCAGTAGAGGTGGGTGTAGGTCATGGATGCGCAGTAGCAGAGACGATCCGCCATCGGGATGATCTTCGGGTAGAGCCTGTTCTCGGTCTCCTTCTCCCATCCCCTGTGCAGGTATCCGACGATCGGTTCGGCATCGATGCAGAACTCTCCGTCGACCTTGACCTTCAGAGTCCATAGCCCGTGCGAGAACGGGTGCTGCGGACCCATGATGATCCACATCTTGTCTGTGTCCATCTTGTCGACCGAGACGCCGGAGGTTGCGAGCTTCTCCTCCGCCTCGACGACGGGCGCTATAGAATCAACCATCACTGACTCCCCCTGAGCTTGTACGATTTCCTGAACGGGAAGAACTCGTAGGTGTCCGGGGTCAGCAGCCTCTCGAGGCAGGGGTGACCGTCGAAGACGATTCCGTAGAGCTCCCAGGTCTCCCTCTCGTGCCAGTTGGCTCCGTCCCAGATAAGGGATACGGAGTCCACGTGGGGGTCGTCGACGGGTATGTCGACGGACAGCTCGATCATGAGACCGTTCCAGTAGTTGGAGAAATGATAGACGACCGTGTAATGGTCGATGTAGTCGACGCCGATCACGGTAGAGCAGTGCTCGAAGGTGAGGTTGTCGTGGATGTAGTGGCACACCTCGAGGAGCTTCTCCCTGGGCAGGGTGCAGTATACTCTGCGGGGCTCGGTCTTGACGACCTTGACCTCGGGGAACTTCTGGGCGAGAAGCGTGCTGGTCTCCTCTTCGGAGGGCTTCTGGTAGACGGCTTCTGTGTCCATCCTCAGTCCTCCAGGAGGGCGCCTCTTCTGAAGTAGCTCTCGATCTTCTTCTGAAGCAGCATGAATCCGTCGATCATCGCATCGGGACGGGCAGGACATCCGGGGATGTAGACATCCACGGGAACGATCTGGTCGAGACCCTGGACCGTGTTGTAGGAGTCGTACCAGGGTCCGCCGGAGATGGCGCACTCGCCCATAGCGACGACCCACTTGGGGTTGGGGATCTGCTCGTAGAGACGCCTGAGGTCGGGACGGATCTTCTTGGAGATCCAGCCGTTGACCAGCAGGATATCGGTCTGCCTGGGGGACGAACGGTAGATCATACCGTAGCGCTCCGCATCGTATCTCGGCGCGGAGGCGGCCGCCATCTCCAGGGCGCAGCATGCGAGACCCCAGTGAAGGGGGTGCATGGAGTTCTTCATAGCCCAGGACCAGATGGGTCCGGTGAGCTCGTCGACGGTCTTCTTGACACCGGAGCTCAGAAGGTCGTTGATCATCGCATCAGACCACGACATGAACTCGTCGGCGCTCATAGCCACGACATGGGGGTACAGGCTCATATCCATACGGTTTCCTCCTTTTTGAGGGAGTAGCAAACCCCGAGAATCAGGATCGCGAAGAATGCGATCATCATGAGCTTGGCGGTCTCGCTCAGTCCTGTGAACGCTATCGCCCAGATCATGAGGAACGTCGCGACCAGGTCGAATACCACGAAGATAAGCGCGAAGGTGTAGTACTGGAACCTGAACTGCACCTGCGCGTCTCCTATAGGTACCGAACCGCACTCGTAGGTGGACTCCATCCACTGAGTGGGTTTCTGGGGCCGAATGAACCTCGATGCCCACCATGCCAGCGGTGCGAAGCCGAGGGATATAACCGCGACTATCGCCAATGGCATGTAAAATGCTACTAGAGACATTGGACGCTCGCAAGGGTTGGAAGTATATAATTGATTACGGCTTGCGGTCCTTGTCTATTATAATAGAAAAGCCACGCGCGATCCTCTCCCGATGCTGTTCTGAGGAGCTATTATAGCATGTCCGCGATGCCCGCTCCATGGTAGCCAAGATAGGCTTCATAGGTGCCGGCAAGATGGCGGAGGCCCTCATCGCCGGACTCATAGCGAAAGGCGTGCTCGACAAGGACGAGATCGTGGCCTGCGCCCCGAGCCAGAAGACGAGATCCCATATGTGCCAGACATACGGCATCGAGATTTTCGCAACCGCATCGGAGGTCGCATCCAGATCGGATATGCTGGTCCTTGCGGTCAAACCGAAGCAAGTCGAACAGGTGTTCATCTCCGAAAGCACCGTGCCGCGGAAGGGCGCCATCGTGGTCAGCGTCGTCGCCGGACTGACGATTTCGAAACTTAAGACCTATGTGCCAGACTGCAAGATCGTCAGGGTCATGCCCAACCATTGCGTGGCGGTTCTCGAGGGCGCCATGGGCTACACCACCGACGGAACTCTCACAGATGATGAGAAGGAATCCGTCGGATCCATACTGGAAGCCGTAGGAGTCGCCGTCGAGATAGGCGAGGATCAGATGGATGTCATCACGGGCCTTGCCGGAAGCTCGCCCGCGTTCATGTACATGGTGATCGACGCCATGGCCGATGCGGGCGTGCTCAACGGGCTTCGCAGGGACGACGCCATCAGACTCGCAGCACAGAGCATGCTCGGCGCTGCCAAGATGGTTCTCGACACAGGAAAGCACCCCGATGTACTCAGAGACGAGGTCTGCTCTCCTGCGGGAACCACCATCGAAGGCGTGCGCGCCGCAGAGGACATGGGGCTCCGTTCCGCCACCATCGCGGCGGTCGATGCGGCGGTCGCCAAATCGAAGAGCATGACCAGATGAGCATCGGTGCCTGAACAGGGACCGGATGAGGCCGACTCCGACACGCGGCGCATTGCGCCATATGGAGCCGGCCTCCCAATCCAGATCCTGCTTGTTGGCTATCGTGGAGTTCATCATCCTGACGCTCTCGTCCTTCGTCTCCCATAGCCTGCGGTCCCGCTCCTCCCTGTCGGGGATCGCCATGATGTCGTCTATCCGATGCATCAGAGCACGGGCGGTCTCGGTACGCTCCACGCGATCGCGATACTGCTCCTCGGTAGCCCTCCCGGCCTCGAACTCGCAGCGGGCGAGCTCCAGAGCGGCATCATAGGAGACCTCGGCGATCTCGTCGCGCGACATCCATTTGGTCTCGTAGGAGAGCACATGCTTCCACGAGGGGTTGTCGAGAAGCACCCTGTGCTCCTCCAGCGTGCGGGCTCTGAGCTTGAACCCCCACTCCTCCGGATTCTCGAATATACGGCTCCCGGGATCCACGAAGGGAGCGAACGGAGCGTTGTAGATGAACAGCTTGTCTTCTCTGCCGACGGACGCCCACAGTCTGGAGGCAGCCTTGGCGCTACCGATGGCCGATTCCCTGTCCTGGTACGGAAGACCGTTCATGTAGAACAGATCGAATCTGCTGCATCCGCATTGGAACGCAGTGGGGATCGTCTGCTCTATCGCCTGATTTGTGTACCCTTTGCCGAGCGCATTGCGGACGGCCTCGTCATGGGAGTCCGGAGAGAACTCGATGGACCATCCGCCAGGGAAGGTGCGGTCCACCTCGGTGAAATAGTCCGGGCCGGCACCCTGGAACAGCTCTATGACGATGTGGTTGTTGTCGGCCCCGAGGCGTCTGCATTCGGAGAGGAACCTCTGGGCGTACGAGTTGCCGTGCTGTCTGATGTCGCCTACGATGAATATCGGGGTGTCGAGATACGACTGTATGATCGATACGTCCTCTGCCAGCTTCTCGGGGCTTCTGAAGGCGGGCTTGCGCCTGCATACCACGTTCGCATTGGCGGCATGCGACCCTCCGCACTCCGCGCAGTTGACGGAGCATCCGCGCACGGTGAACACCGATGTCAGAGGGAGCCTGTCCCAGCCGAACCATGGGAGAGCGTCCTTGATGTGCATGTTCCTCATGCAGCATCTGATCATCGTCCCGTAGTCGAAGCGGATGGAATCCAGATCGTCCAACGAGAAGGTCAGTCCGTTGTCATGGACGCGTCCATCCTTGTCCTTCCAGACGAGATTGGGCACGGACGACAGATCCTCTCCGCGCTCCAGCGCCCTCATCATGCGGACGGTGGGCTCCTCCGTCGTATCGCCTCTCATGACGAGGTCGATCTCCGGACGCTCGATCAGCTCCTTCCAGAAGTAGGACGAGGTGAATCCCCCGAACTCCACCAGCGCATCGGGATGATGCTTCTTGACGATCTTCGCAAGCTCTATGGCCCCGTGGGCGTGAGGCATCCAATGAAGGTCTATGCCGAAGACGTCCGCATCCAGACGGCGGATCTTCTCCTCCGCGTCGAACCTCTCGTCCTGGAGCATCTGGACCGCTATGTTGACTATCCTCGTGCGGAACCCCGCCGCCTCGAGATGCGAGGAGATGGTCATGAACCCCATCGGATACATCTCGAACACCGGGGACGACGGAATGACGTCCGATACCGGTCCGTAGAATATCGGCTTCTTCCTGAAGTCGTACACGCTGGGCGCGTGCAGAAAGATCATGTCGTAGTGCATGGCATCGCTCTCCGAAGCGCCTGGTGCGCTGCTGATACGTGCGTATGGCGCGAAGGAAGTCTATACGCCTGAATCCGGGCCAGTAGACGTCCGTGAAGTACAGCTCCGAATACGCCATCTGCCACAGAAGGAAGTTGGACACCCTGACCTCCCCCGACGTGCGGAGGACGAGATCGGGATCGGGAAGGCCCGTGGTGGATATGTAGCGGGAGATGAGGCTCTCGTTGATGTCGTCGACATCGATCGAACCGTCGACGGCATCGCGGACTATGGACCGCACGGCCTCCGTGATGTCCTGCCTTCCTCCGTAGGC
>DATC01000097.1:21687-36430 GCA_002504495.1 Methanomassiliicoccaceae archaeon UBA537 | reverse complement strand
CATCAAGATGCTGCTGGAGTGCACGTGCTCCGAATGCGGCAAGCTGATGCTCTCCGAGGACCAGATCAAGGCCCGCCTCGACAGCATGGACAGGATGGAGGAGCTCGGCGGAGACACCATCGAGTTCAAGAACTACTCCAAGGAGACCGCCAAGGACGCCTCCTCCAAGGGCGTCTGTCCCCACTGCGGCGCTGAGCAGAAGAAGATCAAGCTCGACAAGCCCACCACCTTCAGGCAGGCCGACGACAACCACAAGCTGACCGCCAAGGAGGTCCGCGAGAGGCTCGAGCGCATCCCCGACGACGATCTCAAGGCCGTCGGAATAGATCCCGAGACCTGCAGGCCCGAATGGATGGTCCTCACCGCGCTGGCCGTTCCGCCGGTCACCGTCAGGCCCTCCATCACGCTGGATTCCGGAGACAGGTCCGAGGACGATCTGACGCACAAGCTGGTCGATGTCCTGAGGATCAACCAGAGGCTCAGGGAGAACCGCGACGCCGGATCCCCTCAGCTGATCGTCGAGGATCTCTGGGAGCTGCTCCAGTACCACGTCACCACCTACTTCGACAACCAGACCTCGGGCATCCCGCCCGCCAGGCACAGGTCCGGCCGTCCCCTGAAGACCCTCGTCCAGAGGCTCAAGGGAAAGGAGGGGCGCTTCAGATCCAATCTGTCCGGAAAGCGTGTCAACTTCAGCGCCCGTACGGTCATCTCGCCCGACCCCCTGCTGTCCATCAACGATGTCGGGGTCCCCGAGATCGCCGCCAGGGAGCTCACCGTCCCCCTGAGGGTCAACTCCCACAACATCGAGCAGGCGCGCCAGATCGTCCTCCGCGGACCCCTCCCGCCCACCCAGCTCGCGGAACACAAGCCCTACGTGCCCGGTGCGAACTACGTCATCCGTCCCGACGGAAGGAGGATCAGGGTCACCGACACCAACAAGGAGACCGTGGCGGAGGGTCTCGGAGAGGAGTACGTCGTCGAGAGGCAGCTCGTCGATGGCGACGTCGTCCTGTTCAACAGGCAGCCATCGCTGCACAGGATGTCCATGATGGGCCACCGCGTCAGGGTCATGGCAGGCAAGACGTTCAGGTTCAACCTGTGCGACTGTCCTCCGTACAACGCCGACTTCGACGGCGACGAGATGAACCTGCACGTCCTCCAGTCGGAGGAGGCCCGTGCCGAGGCCCGTATCCTCATGCAGGTCCAGGAGAACATCCTCTCCCCGAGGTACGGCGGACCGATCATCGGTGCGATCCACGACCACATCACCGGAGCGTACTTCCTGACCCACAACGATCCCGACTCCCCCTACAAGGACGGCCCCCACTTCGACCGCTTCCAGGCCATGAACATCCTGATGAAGCTCGACGAGGAGAACGGCGT
Source organism: Methanomassiliicoccaceae archaeon UBA537 (assembly GCA_002504495.1). Taxonomy (GTDB): domain Archaea; phylum Thermoplasmatota; class Thermoplasmata; order Methanomassiliicoccales; family Methanomethylophilaceae; genus Methanoprimaticola. Next base: position 35,044 of record DATC01000097.1, on the reverse strand, counting down.
CACCAAGGACGGGAAGATGGGCATCAGGATCCCCGAGCCGAAGATCGATGAGAACGGCAACGAGTACTGGAGCGGAAAGCAGCTCTTCTCGGTCGTTCTGCCCGAGGACTTCAACACCGAGTTCAAGGCGAACATCTGCCAGTGCGTAGGTCCCTGCAAGAAGGAGAACTGCCCCACCGACGGATACGTCAAGATCAGGAATGGACAGCTCATCTGCGGAACCATCGACGTCAAGGCGATTGGGAACAGCAAAGGAAAGATCCTGGACCGCATCGCCAGGGACTACGGGGCGGACCGCGCCGCGCTGTTCATCAACCAGGTCACGAGGCTCGCCCTCGGCGCCCTCATGAACCACGGATTCAGCACCGGAATAGGCGACGAGGACATCCCCGAGGAGGCCGCCATGCAGATCGCGTCCAACACCCAGGAGTGCATCAACAGGGTGTCGGAGCTGGTCCAGTCCTACAACGACGGGACTCTGGAGCAGATGCCCGGAAGATCGCTCAGGGAGACCCTCGAGGTCAACGTCATGAAGACCCTCGGAGAGGCCCGTGACGGTGCCGGACGCATCGCAGGAAAGCATCTCGGTATGTCCAACCCCGCCGTCATCATGGCCCAGGCCGGTGCCCGCGGTTCGATGCTCAACCTGTCCCAGATGGCAGGTTGCGTCGGTCAGCAGGCCGTCCGTGGAGAGAGGCTCTCCAGAGGATACAACCACAGGACCCTTCCCCACTTCGAGAAGGACGATCTCGGCGCGTACGCCAGGGGATTCTGCTCCAACTCGTACAAGTCGGGACTCACTCCCACCGAGTTCTTCTTCCACGCCATGGGAGGAAGAGAGGGTCTGGTCGATACCGCCGTCCGTACATCCAGGTCCGGATACATGCAGAGGAGGCTCATCTCCGCTCTGGAGGACCTCAAGCTGACGTCCGACGGAACAGTCAAGAACACCGCGGGCACCATCGTCCAGTTCCTCTACGGAGAGGACGGGGTCGACCCGGCCAAGGCGGTCCGCAGCAAGGCCATCGACATGAACGACCTGTTCTTCGAGGTCTTCGGAGACGACTACGAGAACCCGCTCCACGAGGAGAGGGACGTCGGAGGAGACTACGGATCCCTGGAGAAGGACGAGCTCGAATCCATAGAGGAGGACGAGTCCGAGGACTCCGACAACGACATGGACTACGACTACGACGGAGGAGGCGAGTGATATGGCAAGGAAGGACACGCTTAAAGCGCTCGAGTCCAGAGGGATCTCGGAGGTCACTGCGGCCCTGCTGACGAGCAAGTTCAACACCCTCTCGGGGATCTCCGCCGCAGGCGTGGAGGGTCTCATCGAGGTGGGCCTGATGGAGGAGGAGGCAGCCTCCGTCATCGAGAAGATCGGGAAGAGGAGGGCGCCCTCCGCTCCCAAGGAGATGAAGAAGGCCGTCGAGGAGATCGAGGTCGCCGCCCCGGTCGAGGAGGTCCGCAAGGGCTACACCAGGACCGAGGACGAGCAGCGCATCATCTCCAGGGCCGAGGCTCTGGGGGTCAACCTCCCCCTGAAGGTCATGGTGGACATCGCCGACCGTCTCGGTGCGGCAGGCCTCCTCGACGACTCCGCCGTCGAGAAGATGCCCGACATCGATCGGAAGATCGACGAGCTCCTCACCCGTGCCATGGAGATGTACACCCGTCATCTCATGGACCAGAACGAGTCCGCAGGAGTCATGGCCGCGCACTCTCTGGGAGAGCCCGGTACGCAGATGAACATGCGTACGTTCCACTACGCGGGAGTCGCCAACGTCAACGTCACCCAGGGTCTGCCCAGGCTGATCGAGATCGTGGACGCCCGCCGCGTGCCCAGCACGCCTTCCATGAACATCCCCCTCATAGGCACGGCCGCCGAGGACGAGAACGTGGCCAAGATGGTGGCCTCCAACATCGAGATCACCACCCTCCTGGACATAGCGTCCCTCGAGACGGACATAACCAACATGAGGATCATAGTCAAGCCCGACCTCCGCAAGATGGACGCCAAGATGATAACCGAGGCCGACATTGCGGAGAAGCTGGGCAAGATAAAGGCCGTCAAGGGCAAGGTCGAGAGGGACGACTTCGAGATCGTGGTCTCGGCGGGAGACGAACCTTCCTTCAAGAAGCTCCAGCAGATGTTCGACGCCATCAAGAATGCCAAGATCAAGGGCATCGATGGCATCACCAGGGCCGTCCTCTCCAAGGAGGACGGGCGCTGGGTCATCATCACGGAAGGAAGCAACCTGAAGGAGGTCCTGAAGGTCGACGGGGTCGACCCCGCGAAGGTCCAGACGAACAGCATCCTGGAGGTCGCCGACGTCCTCGGGATCGAGGCCGCAAGGAACTCGATCATCAACGAGGCCAGAGGAACCCTGGGAGAGGCCGGTCTGGATGTCGACATCAGGCACATCATGCTCGTAGCCGATCTGATGACCAACGACGGCTATGTGAAGGCCATCGGAAGGCACGGAGTCTCCGGAAAGAAGTCGTCCGTGCTGGCGAGGGCCGCCTTCGAGATCACCGCGGCGCACCTGTTGCACGCGGCGATGATCGGAGAGGTCGATCCCCTCGAGGGAGTGACCGAGAACATCATAGTGGGCCAGCCGGTCACCCTTGGTACCGGGGCCGTAAACATCATTTACACACCCAAGAAGAAGAAAGGTGAATGAAGATGAGCGATGAGAAGATCGATATCAGCAGAGCATTGAAGTCCGCCATCACCACCGGAAAGGTGGAATTCGGCGTCGACCAGACGATGAAGGCTGTCAAGGACGGGAAGGCCCAGATGGTCGTTCTCGCCAGGAACTGCCCCTCCCAGGACCTCAAGGGAGACATCGGCGTGAAGACCTACGTGTTCGACGGCAACAACATGGAGCTCGGCGCCCTGTGCGGAAAGCCGTTCTCCGTGTCCGCTCTGGTCATCATAGACAAGGGCAGCTCCAACATCCTTACGCTGTGAGCCATATGACGGCCGACATAGTCCTTACAGAGGATACTCTGAGGTACATGTCCCTGTTCGAGTCCGTGACGAAGACCGGAGCCATCGATTGCATGGACACCGAGGACAAGCTCGTGTTCATCGTCGAGAAGGGCAAGGCCAACATCGCCGTGGGCAAGAAGGGGGAGCACGTCATCAAGCTGAAGGAGAAGACGGGAAAGAACATCCAGGTCGTCGAGTACTCCGACGATCCGGAGCAGTTCGTGATGAACGTGTTCCACATCTACGGCCCTCAGAAGGTCGTGATCGAGCAGCGCGGCAACATCACTCACGCCACCGTCACCGTCGATCCCAAGCTCAAGGGTCGCGCCATCGGCAAGGCCGGGAAGAACCTCCGCCTCGCCAGAGACATCGTGAACAGGCACCACGACATCCAGAGCCTCAGCGTGGAGTGAGTTCCGGCTTTCCGCCGTGCCTCATTCAGCTGGATTTGGGTAAACGGTTTCAGGGCCCCTCCCGTCGGAGAGGGGTCCTTTCTACTTCCAATCCGTCGGCGGTCGGATACTGCTCCGACAGCCATGACCTGCCGTCTAGGGATCCATGGATCTTCTCTAGGACCCACGGAGCCACCTCCACCCTATCGTCCATCGGGCGGTAGAGATCTTCCGGAACGTCCGCATCCTTCAGTGCGCGGACTATCGCTTGCACGTCGCCTTTCGCGAATCCGCGCACGATGGTGCCGTCGTCCGTGACCTGCTGGTACGGTTCGGCGATATGGAGCGCGCGACGCGTCAGGCGCCTGCGGAGCTGGACGCCGTCCTTGAACGACGAGGAGCAGTAGTGGACATCGATTCCGCGGGGCGCCTTCCTGAGCACTGCGATCGCGGTCTCCTCGGAGCCCTTCACGGCCGAGGATACGTCGTCCTTCACGTCGTATCCGTGAGCCTCCATCATGTCCCAGTTGCTCTCCGAGAACTCGAGCTCGTTCAGGTTGACGAAGTCTATCCCGATCGATCTGGCATATGCGATCATGGACAGGAGGTCCGATTCCCTTCCCGGAAGTGCTGGCACCTCAATTCCGACCTTCATGCGGACCGCATCCTTCACCTCCTTCAGTCCCGATCCCCCCATGTCGGACCACTCGGAGTCCCTGGGGTGGAATCTGATCTCGTCGAGGCCCGCCTCCTCCAGCAGGGCGGCCTTGCCCGCGTCTATCGTGGCGGTGTAGAGGTGGATGTGATGGTCGGGTCCGAAGCGCGTCTTGAGGAGGCGGATCATGTGCAGCGTCCGATCCATGTCGATAAGGGGGTCGCCGCCGGTTATGCCCGTTCCGCGGGCGTCCATCGATTCGGCCTCGGCGACGATCTCGTCGTCCGTGCTCACGCGCTTCTCGTTCGCATAGACGACGTCCTTTCCCTTCTTCTCGAGCGACACGGGGCAGTAGTCGCAGTTCCACCCGCATCTTCCCGTGACGAGAAGGACCATCTTCGACCCCTCTATGCACCTGGTGCAGCCCTCGGCGACCTTTCCGCACCGGAGCGAGCCGCACTCCATCTTCCTCAGCATGCCTCTTCAACGTCGCGATGGCTTAATATCCATCGCAGGGTTGGGTTAGAGCATGAAGACGGACAGCAGGCTGGTGCTGGCACTGGATGAGACCGATGGCAATAAGGCGATGAAGATCGCCGAATCGGTCTCCGACGCGGTCGATGCGGTCAAGATCAACTGGCCCCTGGTGCTGTCCGCTGGACCCGAGATGATAACCAGGCTCTCCGATGTCGCCGAGGTCATCTGCGACTTCAAGGTCGCGGACATCCCCAACACCGTCCGGCTGATCGTCGAGAACGCGGTGTCCAGAGGGGCTTCCGCCGTCATAGTCCATGCGTTCACAGGGGACGATTCCCTGAGGGCCGCCGTGGAAGCGTCCGCCGATGCCGAGATATACGCGGTGACGGAGATGAGCCATCCCGGTGCGCTGAGGTTCACGGCGAAGCATGCCGAGGAGATGGCCAGGATGGGTGTGGAGTGCGGCGTGGACGGATTCATCGCTCCTGCCACCAGGCCGGACCGCATAGCCGCGATCAGGGCTGTCGCAGGTCCTTCGAAGAAGATCCTGTCCCCCGGAGTCGGCGCTCAGGGTGGAAAGGCATCGGATGCCATCAGGGCCGGGGCCGACTACGCCATCGTAGGCCGCGCCATCTACGGTGCCGAGGATCCGCGCGCGGCAGCGCAGGTCTTCCTCGACGACATATCTACGGTGCTCCGATCGAAGGTTCAACGAACTTCGATTCTGCGCCTCCGTCTCGCGTGTGCGTCCTTATATTATTAGTAAGGAGAAAGCCTGTGGACCATTTTTATATGAGTTCGGGCATGGACGCACGTTCTAAAGAGACGGAGACTTATTAGAATGCGCAAAATCGGAAAAGAGTCTGCCGCCCCCGATCAGAACGGGGCCGGCAGCGGCAACGGATGGCTCAGCGGCCATCGGTGCGCGCTCATCCTAGGCGTTATCGTCATCGTAGCGTTCCTGCTGCGTTTCGTGTTCGCCTACGGCGTCTCAGCGGACGGTTCATTCGCACTGTCCGGTGGCGCCGGCGCACAATACCACCTGCATGTGATCGAAAGCATCCTCGACGGCACATGGTCGATGACGGACAGTTCCGTCAACTATCCCGTCGGCGGGCTGCTCGTCATCCCTCCGCTGATGGACTTCATCGCGGCGGGAGTGGCTTCCATCCTCGGAGGCACGACGGAGAGCGCCTCTCTGGCCCTCGGTGTGCTCGCACCCGTGTTCGGGGCCCTGGCCTGCATCCCTGTCTTCCTCATCGGGAAGGAGCTGTACGACAAGACCATAGGCGTCGTGGCGGCACTGATCTATGCGTTCCTCGCGCTGCCTATCAGCACCTCCGTGTTCTCCAACGGCAACGAGTACGCCCTCGCCGCGTTCCTCGTGGCATTCGCCGTGCTGTTCGCCGTCAAGATGGTCAAGGCGGCCGACTCCGAGGATTCCGCCAAGGGCGCTATCCTCAAGAACGCTCTGATCGCGGGTCTGTTCCTCGCGCTCGCAGCGCTCACTTGGAACGGCTTCCGCAGCATCCTGGTCCTGTTCGCCATCATGATGGTCGTCCAGATCGTCGTGTCCCGCATCAGGGGCAAGGACTTCTCCGGCATCCTGTCCGGATACGCCCTGATCCTCCTGGTCGGCACGCTCGTTCCCGCGGCCTACTACATCCCTGCGGATCTGATGGATGCGGTGTACTCGGGCTGTCTGCTCGTCGCCGTCGTCTCCGTCGTGTTCGCCTACATCTTCCTCGCTCTCAGGAGCAAGCCCTGGATCGTCACGATCCCCGCGCTCGTGATCGCCTTCGTGGCCTTCTGCGCGGTTCTCAGCATCGCTGCCCCCGAGCTGTACACCGACTTCGTCTTCGGCAACAGCGTTTACCAGTCCTCCATAATGGAGGAGCTCAGCAGCGACCGCGTCTCGATGTCCAACGTGGCTGCCTACTACGGATGGCTGACCATGTGGCTCCCGATTTGCCTCGGATTCTACGAGGCCTACCGCCTCGTCAGGAAGGACCGCTCCTCCTCCAGGCTCTTCACCGTGCTCTGGCTGTTCGGAATGGCCTTCATCGCCTGGAGCAGCTATGCCAACGCTGCGGTCGTAGGATGCGTCTTCGCGGTCGGATCCTCCGCCGCCATCGTCGGAATCATCAGAAGGGCCGACATCAGGTCCTATGCCTCCTCTGTCAAGGCCGCCGGATTCCCCGGTTGCTTCAGGAAGCTCATCAAGCCCTTCCCCCTCGCCACGGTCCTCGTGGTCGCGCTCCTCGTCGTGCTCCCCAACGCCAGCTTCGCTGTCGATGCCGGGATGCCCAGCAACACCGAGGACGAGAACGCCTACTTCTACGGCAATACGTCCTTCACCATCAAGACCGGAGACAGCTACCCCATGGGCAACGTCTGGTCCGAGTTCGACGGAGCCGACAAGGACGGAGCCCTTGCCACCTGGATGGACTACGCCTACGATTCCGTGACCCAGGGAGGATTCTCCTCGGTCACCGATTCCAACGGGAACGGAGCCTCTGCGGTCGCCCAGATGTATCTGGCCGACGGCACCGGGGCCGCCGTCTCCGCCATGATCATCCGCATCATGATGTCCAACTCCGACGTCGACTTCAAGGACTGCTTCGCCGACTCGGAGGTCTTCTCCAAGATCTCCGGATTCATCGAGAACCCCTCGGCGGCCGTCGAGGAGATAAAGGAGAACCCCGACGTCTACGGAAAGCTCAGGGCCGACATGACCGATGAGAACGCCGTCTACCTGGCGGCCGTCGAGGCCATGACCTCCGCTATGAACGATTCCGAGATCATGGGCGCGTACGACAAGATCTGCGACCGCTCCGGCCAGAAGATCGGATACATCCTGGTCGACGGATCGATGCTGCCCCTCCAGTACAACGACGGGGACTCGTTCTCCACCATCGCCTACTTCGCCAACTATTCCGTCGACAAGTACGGCGCCGCATCCCAGTTCTACTCCTACAACACGTACTATGGAACCACCGTCTACACCGACGCCATCTACGAGACCCTTCTCTGGAAGGCCATGATCGGCCCCTCCTACAGCGACCGCGGCTACTCGAGCTCCTACGCGCAGCTCTCCGCTCTCGCGCTCAGCGACGGATCCGACGACAACGCCAAGGCCATCCCCGGATACGGTCTCGCCGGATTCGAGGTCGCCAGCTGGCAGGTCATGTACAACCCCGACAAGGAGGCCACGCTCTCCTCCGACGGCTGGGAGTACATGGACGGATGGGAGGCCATGGAGAAGCAGAAGACCGACGGAGGCCTCATCAACTACCTCTCGTCCATCGTCATGCTCGCCTACACCGGCACTACTTCTGATGTCGTCTCCGGAACCGTCGTCGATTCCGCGGGCGAGCCCGTCAAGAATGCCGTCGCCGAGGTCTACACCTACAGCGACGTCTACAAGACCTACGTCCTGAGCTCCAAGGCCGCCACCAAGGCGGACGGATCCTTCGACGTCCTCGCATCCGGGGACTACAGGGTCGAGATCAGGCTCGGAAGCGTCGTTCTCGGAACCATGCTTCCCTCCGACTTCGCGTCCTCCGCCAAGATGACCGTCGGAACCGCCGATCTCGAGGGAGAGGTCGTCGTCGGAGACGCAGTCTACGGCCAGGAGGCTATGGGATTCGAGATGAAGAACGGCACCGCGTCCTACACGGCCGATGTCGCGGACGGAAAGATCGTCATCAGGGATGCGCTCCCCGGAACCTACGACTACACCCTCAACGGGGCCGACGGATCCTCCCTCGCGACCGGAACCGTCACCGTCTATCCCGGGGAGAACGTCGGATTCGCAGTCTCTCCCAAGACGTACACGATCACAGCCACCGTCGAGGACGTCTACGGCGATGCCGTCGACGGCACCAAGAGGGATGTGGCTCCCATCGTGATCGCCACCAACCAGACCACCGGCGCCCAGTTCACGGCCGAGGTCGGAGAGGACGGCAAGGCCGTCGTCACCGTCATCCCCGGCAAGTACAATGTGGCCGTCGGAAATGGAATGGTCAGCTCCTACACGACCACCCAGAACGCTTCCAGCGGCAACAGGTCGGTCAGCATCCCCGCCTACGAGGCGAGGACCATCGATTTCGACAGGCAGTACGGCGACGTCATATTCGCCGTATCCGGAGGATCGTTCAGCACGATGTCCTACAGGACCGCGTCCGGCGCCACCGTCGTCGACGTGCCCGTCAGCAACGCCACCGAGAAGATGGCGTACTCCGTATACGCGCTCGTCGGAGACAAGGTCTACTACGGCCTGATCGACGAGACGTCCACGACCGTCAGCATCTCCGCTGCGGACGCCGTCCTCGCGGAGGGCAAGCTCCAGAGCGGTACTACCGGCAAGTCCGGCACCGTCACGTTCATGCTGAACGGCTCCTACTTCCAGATCTCCACCGGCGCGGACAGCGATGGAAAGTACTCCGTGTACGTCCCCGCAGGAACCTACACCGTCTACGCCAACAACGGCAGCGACAAGGTGTCCTTCGTGAACAGCGTCTCGGTCAGCGGAGAGAAGACCGCGCTCGACGTCTCTCTCGTCGACGGCAGGAAGGTCACGGCCGGACTGAAGTTCGACCAGGCCACCAGCGATTCCAACATGGGATTGGCCTTCGTGCTCGCCCAGATGTCGTTCACCCACGACGGCGTCGACTACGTGCTGACGTCCATGACCGGCACCGGCGGAACCTATGTGTTCTACATCCCCGACAGCATCGAGGCCGAGACGTCCTTCAATGGAGGCGCCTTCAAGAACACCGCTCTCTTCGACGCCAAGTATCTCACCAAGAAGGTATCCTCTGGTACCGCGACCACTTCCTCCACCATCATCATCGAGTATCTGGACAAGGTGAGCGACTACAGCGATACCGAGAAGACCAAGGACAAGAACTTCGCCGCTCTCATGGACTACGTGGCGCCCTGCGACATGAAGCTCGAGTACTACGAGGATGTGGAGGACAAGGAGATTGACCTCAAGAAGGGTGCTCCTGTAAAGCTGAGGCCCGGCCAGTACGACATCACCGTCGACGGATCCACCGGATACTACTTCGACGGTACCGCCTACCTCTACCCTGGCAGCGTCGATAGCGACGGCAAGGCAGTCTTCGTCGGTCTGGACCTCATCGAGGTCGGAAAGGTCGACGTGAAGAGGGACGTCACCGACGTCGTGAAGATCGAGTCCGTCTCCTATGACGAGGATTCCACGGATGAGGGAAGCCACTACAGGTTCGATGGAGGATACTACCTCGAGGTCGGATACAAGTACTACTTCACCAGCACGAACGGCGACAAGATCGCCTACGGATACGTGGAGATGGAGAACGCCTCCTCCGTGTCCATCGACATCACCGCCTCTTCCGAGAAGATGAAGGTCACCGGTGTCGTCGGAATCGACGCCAACGGCGATATCACGGTCAGGAACGGAACCGTCGCCCATGTGTTCGATGTGGAGAACGGCGCGTACACCCTCACCCTCCCCTTGTCCTGGACGTCCGTCACGGCTACCGTCGATGTGACCTCTGGAGACGGAGAGTTCGAGTCCACCGCCACTGCCGAGTTCACCGGAATGAAGGACGGCAGCGTCAGGAACATCTCCGTGCTGTCCGCCGACGCTCCTGCCGATGACGACGAGAAGGATTTCACCGTCTCTCTCGACAGCATCGTCGCCGACAACGGAAGGCTCACCGCCGCGATCTCCGTGACCAACAACACGGATTCCGCCAGGACCTATCTGGTCAAGGCCGGAAGCGACCTCACCCTCGACTCCGCGTTCTCCGTGAACGTGCCCGCCAAGGGAACCGCCTCCGTGACCGTCACCGGAAAGTACGATGCGGCCCGCGTCGCTCCCGGATCCGCCGGAATGACCCTTGAGGTCTCCGACATCAACGCCTCGTCCACCGAGACCGTCGAGCTCCTGCCCTCCGCCACCGGCGGAACCGTTGCAGACGGAATGACCGTCTCCAAAGCCGGCGAGGATGGAGCCTCCAACGACAAGGTCTCCGCATCCCAGTACATGTACGCGCTGACGTTCGTCAACAAGGACGTCTTCGCCAAGGACGTGACCATCTCCGCCTCCGTCGGTGCCGGATGGAGCATCGTCATACTCAATGAGGACGGAACCTGCGCCACCGCCGTCGGCGGCACCGTGAAGGTCTACGGCCTCCAGACGACCACGTACTACCTCGCCTGCATGCTCCTCTCCTCCGAGAAGGGCGATTCGAGCGAGGTTCCCGCAGTCTCCGCCTCGGTCTCCTTCGACGGATCCTCCAAGACCCTCGATCTGAAGCCCATCTCGGCGGATGTCGATGCCGGAAAGACCACCGTCTCCGGCGGCGACGCGGTGATGGAGAGGTCCTCCGTGCCCGGCGGAATCTGGTTCCTCCTGGCAGTGTCGATCCTCCTCGTTATCGCCATCTTCTGGCTCGCCAGCAAGAGGGGGGTGTTCTCACGCAGATGAAGTCCTATGCAGCGATCGCCGCCGCCTTCGCGGCGGTGGCGATCCTCCTGATCGTCCCGGTCTCCGAGACCGATGCGGTGTATTCGAACATCAGCGGAGAGTCCATCATCGGAATCTCCGATGAAGAGGACTACACCATAACGTACAACAACACCGACTACAACGACCGCCAGGACGTCAGCGTCTCCGTCTCCTACAAGGCGAAGCTCGTCGACTCCTCCGGAACCACGGTCTCCAGCGGGGTCAGCCCCAGCTCGGGAACCATGACGAACGGGGAGTCCGAGACTCTGACCGTCACCGCCCCCAAGGAGGCAGGCAACCTCAGGCTCGTCGTCACCTACGATGTGGAGATCTCCTACACCGAGGACGGCGAGACCAAGGAGGTTCCCTCCGAGGATCTCGTGAGGGAGGACTCCTTCGATATCAGGGTCGTCGTTCCCGTGTCGATGTCGGTCACCCTGACAAACGAGTCCGATGTGGACCTGTCCGGATACGGAGTCTACTTCGCCGTCCGCGAGAACGGCGAGTGGAACACCATCGAGGACAGCTACCAGACCATCGATCTGGCCAAGGCCGGTTCCGTGTCCGTCACCTACAAGTGGGTCGCGGCTCCCGCCGAGGGGCAGTACGCCTTCAAGGTGATCCCTGCCGACTCCGGCAATCTGGTGTCGATCAGCGGCCTCGATGAGGAGCACGTCTTCTACATCGGGGACAGCGACTACACGATGTGGACCATCCTCTTGGCCTTCGTCGTGGTCCTGTTGATCATCATCATGATCTGGGTCTACAGGAAGCCCGTCAAGAATTTTGGAAAGCCCAAGTCCAGGCGCTGAAGCGCCCAGCGGGGGCATTCCCCCGCGAAAACCCTTTCGGCGCGCGTCTTTTAGGCGTCCGCCGTTCTTCAATGCCTCCATCATCCGATCGGTTGTCCGGATCGTCGTATCGAGAATCGGGATCGCCGGAATCGGAGCTTCTCGTAGAATCTGCGGTCCAATGCCGCCTCGTAGAGGCCTATGGACCTTCTTCTGGCGAGGGCCGGATCCGTCGAGGGGATGAACCGGACGTCGTTGTAGCTGACATCGGTGAGGGTGAGCCCTTCGGCGGGCGCGAGCCCGAAGTTGGACCAGCCACTGTTCTCCAGGCCGTCATGCACCCTCGAGATGTCCAGGCGGCCCGAGGCGACACGCAGGACAGCCGACGAGATGCGTCTGATCATGTTCCAGAGGAAGTGGTCCGCACGGAACGTCAGAACGATGCCGTCACCGTCGGCTTCGGCTTTCGCCTCCACCATGTCTATGACGGTCCCCTTGCCCTCGGCCTTGCAGAATCCGGAGAAGTCATGGGTTCCCCGGAACAACGATATGCACTCCTGCGCCGCGGAGAGATCCAGTCCGGTTCCTCTGGCGACGTACTCGTAGGTGCGCATGTCCGCATGGCGGGGAAGGAAGGAATCATCCACCTTGGCATAGGCGGTGCACAGGACGCCTCCATGGATGGAGTTGAGCGCTTTGAGAAGAGGAAGGGGGTCGGCCCCTCCCGATTCGAACGAGGCGACGTTGCCTGTGGCACTGACACCCTTGTCGGTGCGGCTGGCGAGACGGAGACATATCTCATCCGGCTCCAGGCCGGTCACCCTGCGGATGGAGGCGAGCAGCGTTCCTTCGACCGTGGGGAGGCCGGGCTGTATCTGGGAACCCGAGAAGCCCTCCCCTCTGTATGCGATCCTGACAGCGATGTCCGTCATGCGGAGCGGAGGGATCTCATGTGGTCGACCCTGCGCTGCACGAGATCGCGGGTTCCGATGTCATGGCGTACGAAGACCGCGTCGCAGACCACGTGCTTCAGAGCCTTCTCGCAGTTGGATTCGGCCTCTTCGATCGAGTCGCCAATGCCCACGACTCCGACGGATCTGGACGTTCCCGTGACGAGCTTTCCGTCCTTCATATCGACGTTTGCGTAGTACGCGACGGCGTCGCATCCTTTAATCGCATTCTCGTCGATGGAGATCTCGTGCCCAGCTTCGGACTTGACCCCGTATCCCCTGGGGACCACGTACTTGCAGACGGTGGCCTTGTGCTTGAATGCGACATCGCCGTCGAGGGTCCCGGTCGCCATGCGATTGCAGATGTCCTCGAAATCCGAATCGAGAATGGTCAGGACGTTCATCGCTTCCGGATCCCCGAACCTGGCATTGATCTCGATGATCTTCGGGCCGTTCCGTGTGAGCATGAACTGTCCGTACATCACGCCGCGGTAGGGGCACCTTTCTTCAGCGAGGGCATCGATGATGGATTGGACTATCGATATGGCGGCATCGCGCTCCTCGGTCGTGACGAACGGCAGAAGGTGGTCGGCAT
>DATC01000097.1:0-21599 GCA_002504495.1 Methanomassiliicoccaceae archaeon UBA537 | reverse complement strand
TCGTAGGCGCGCTTGTGGTCCTGGACCAGCGGCATGGGGACGATGTGCTTCCCATCGGAGAAGACCATCTGGGTGAATTCCTCGCCGACGGCCCTCTCCTCGAGTATGACTCCCGCTCCTCCGATGTTCTCATCGAATATCTCGCGGATGTAGTCCATGGTCTCGTCGAAGCTGTGGAGGTGCTCTCCCTGGACCTTCACTCCTTTTCCGCCGGTGAGCCCTACAGGCTTCACGACGATCTCGTGATCGATCCCTTTCAGGTACTCCTCCGCATCCGCGGCGTTGTCGAAGCTCGCATAGCCCAGATTGCCGGCTATGCCGTGCTTCTCCACGAGCTCCCTCATGAACGATTTCGACGTCTCGATCCTGGCTGCGGCCTTGGTAGGCGAGGCGCATTTCACGCCGGCGGCCTCGAGAGCATCGACGATACCGACGCCCAGAGGGGCCTCCGGTCCGACGAACGCCAGCTCGACGCCGTTCTTCAGCGCGTATGAGACTATCGCATCGATGTCCTTCTCGTCGCAGAGCAGATGGTCTGCCGATCTGGCGATGATGCCGGGATTGGCGTTCTTCATGACGCTGTAGATCTCGGATCCGGCGCGATGGAGGGCGTCTATCGCGGCGAGCTCCCTGCCTCCTCCTCCGATGGTGAGTACCTTCATATCGATCCCTCAGAGCTTCAGGGCGGTCATGACCTCGTCGAGGCCGGTGCCCTTCTTGACGCTGCACATGAGCAGCTTCTTGATATTACCTGTCAGGGCGTCGTAGTCGCGGGATATGATCTGCGGATCGACGTCCACGGCATCGGCGATGTCGATCTTGTTGAGTATTGCCACGTCCGAGTGCAGGAAGATGTCGTGGTGCTTCCTCACCATGTCGTCCCCTTCCGTGACGGATATGACGACGATCCTCAGATCGGTGCCGAGCGGGAAGTCCGCGGGACATACCAGGTTGCCGACGTTCTCTATCAGGACCACATCGTACGCGTCCAGATCCATCCCGTTCAGCGACTTCTTTATGAGGTTGGCGTCGAGATGGCATTCGTGTCCGGTGTTGCAGTTCACTGAATCAGCCCCGGAGTTGCGGAAGCGGGTGTAGTCGTCGTTGCCGGTGACGTCTCCGGCTATGATGCACACGCGGACGCCTTTGGCGCGGAGCTTCTCGGCGAGCTTGATGATCAGAGAGGTCTTCCCCGATCCGACAGAGCCCATGAAGTCTATGGATCTGATCCCGTGCTGCTTCATGAGGCGGTAGTTCTCATGTGCGATCCGATTGTTCTCCTTGAGGACATCGATCTCCGTCCCGGGCTGGACTATGTGCATGGAATCCACATCTCTACCCTCTGATATAGGATTTCTGGGTTGGGCCGGATTGCGTGTGCCAAACACGGTCTCCATGAACTGTGAACAGGGTCAGGCAGATTTCTGACGGCAATATGATAAACGCCTCCGCCATGCCCGTATCCAGTAACATGAGCTATTCGCAATCTCTTTCCGAAACCCTCTCGTCGCTGTCGGCGACCGAGGGGACGAAGCTCAGGATCGTGCGCGAGGGCAGGACGTTCGAGGGCACACTGATGCCTCATCACGAGTTCAGCGCTCCGGATGTCCTGATCCTCAAGCTCAAGAGCGGGTACAACATAGGGATAAGGATCACGCCGGACGCCGAGATCGAGGTACTGGACCGTCCCGTAGCCAGGCAGAGGAAGGAATCCGAGGTGGAGTTCCGCAAGGGTCTTCCCAAGATCGTCCTGATCGGTACCGGCGGGACCATCGCGTCCTATGTGGACTACAGGACCGGCGCCGTGCATCCCGCGCTGTCCACGTCCGACATGGTGAACGCGGTCCCGGAGATCCGCGATCTCGCCAACATAGATGCCCGCGTGCTCTTCTTGATCTTCTCGGAGAACATGGATCCGGCCCACTGGCAGGAGCTGGCGAAGGCCGTCGCCGAGGAGCTGGAAAAGGGCGCCGACGCGGTGATCATCCCCCATGGAACCGACACCATGGGATACACAGCTGCCGCGCTGTCGTTCATGCTCGGAGACGTTCCGAAGCCCGTGATCCTCGTCGGAGCCCAGCGCTCGTCCGACCGTCCCTCCTCTGACGCATCGAGCAACCTGATGGCATGCGTCCGCTTCGCCACCAAGGGCGATCGCGCAGGCGTGTTCGTCGTCATGCACGATTCTCCCGGGGACGATTCGTTCGCCGTCCACATCGGAACGAGGGTGCGCAAGATGCACACCTCCCGCAGGGACGCGTTCCGTTCGATCAACGCGCTCCCCATTGCCCATCTCGACGCGTCGGGCATCACCGAGGTCCGCGAGGGCCGTCGCATCGGAACGGGAGAGGTCCGTCTCAGGGTCGCCATGGAGACCCGCTGCGCCCTGCTCCAGTACTACCCCGGCATGACTCCGGAGCTGTTCGCTCCGGTGTTCGATGCATGCGAGGGCATAGTCATCGCCGGATCCGGTCTCGGGCACGTCTGCGAGGGCATGATCCCGCTGATACGCGACGCCGTGTCCAAGGGGAAGATCGTCGTCCTCACCAGCCAGTGCCTGGGAGGAAGGACCAATCTCAACGTTTACAACACCGGGCGCGACATGCTCGATGCAGGGGTCGTGACCGTTCTCGACATGCTCCCGGAGACCGCCTACGTCAAGCTGATGTGGGCGATCGCCAACACCGCTTCCAGGGAGGAGGCGGTCCGTGTGATGAGGACTCCTCTTGCAGGGGAGATGTCCGACAGGAGGCTCATCGATGAGTGAGGACTACGAGATGATGTGCGGCATCGAGATCCACCAGCAGCTCGATACCAAGAAGCTGTTCTGCGACTGCGACAGCCGTCTCTGCGAGGAGGGCGAGGGAGCGTACTTCAGAAAGCTCAGGCCCACCACCAGCGAGATGGGGGAGATCGACCGCGCCGCCCTGGCCCAGTTCCAGAGGCACATGGGCTACAGGTACCAGTGCTGCGAAGGCACCAGCTGCCTGGTGGAGCTGGATGAAGAGCCTCCCCACGACGTGAACGGCGACGCGTTGGACATAGCCTTGACGTTCTCCGAGATGCTCGGAGCCAACGTGATCGACGAGATCCACTACATGAGGAAGATCGTGGTGGACGGATCCAACACCTCCGGGTTCCAGAGGACGGCTCTGATCGCCACCGACGGGCATGTCGATGCCGGCGGGAGGTCGATCTCCATCCTGTCGGTGTGTCTCGAGGAGGACGCCGCCAGAAAGGTCGAGACGAAAGGGGACGAGGTCCTGTACAGGCTCGACCGTCTGGGGATACCTCTGATAGAGGTAGCAACCGGGCCCGACATGAGGACTCCGGAGGAGGTCCAGGAGGTCGCATACCGCATAGGGACGCTCCTCAGGGCCACCAAGAGGGTGAAGAGGGGCATAGGGACGATCCGTCAGGACCTGAACATCTCCATTCCCGGCGGAGCGCGCATAGAGCTCAAGGGCGTAGGGGACTTGAAGATGATCCCGGACTACGTCAGGAACGAGGTGGCGAGGCAGAGGATGCTCCTTCGCATAAGGGACATCCTGTCCTCTCGCGGCACCGGTTCCGCGGAGTTCAATCCGATAGACGTCACCGACCTGTTCGCAGACTGCGAGTCGAAGGTCATCAAGGGCGCCCTATCGTCCAAGGGGCGCGTCATAGCCGTGCGCCTGCCCGGATTCGCAGGTGTCATGAACGGCGACGACGGCAAGCTCCGTCTCGGCGCGGAGATGGCCCAGAGGGCTAGGACTCGGGGGGTCAAGGGGATATTCCATTCGGACGAGCTTCCGAACTACGGGATCGAGCAGTCCTATGTGGATGCTCTCAGGCAGCGCATAGGGATGACTGCTGAGAACGACGCCTTCGTCATCTGCGCCGCTCCCGAGAAGAAGGCCAGGGATGCTCTGGAGGTGGCCGTGGCCAGGGCCAACGAGGCGCTGGTCGGAGTGCCCGAGGAGACGCGCGATCCCCTTCCGGACGGCACCACGAAGTACTCCAGGCCGCTTCCCGGCGCCGCCAGGATGTATCCCGAGACCGATGTCCCGCCCGTGGAGATAACGGAGTCCGTCATGGGTCGCATCCGCGCCTCCATGCCCGAGTTCCCGGAGCAGATAGAGGCTCGTCTGGTCGAGGACTTCGGACTCAACCCGCAGCAGTCCAGGCAGATCGTCAGGAAGGGTCAGGACGAGCTGTTCGAGATCCTCGCCTCGGACGGCATGGCCTCGGTGGCCGCCACCACCCTGCTCAACACGTTCACCGAGCTGGAGCACGAAGGGCTGGATCCCTCGTCGTTGGATGAGGATTCTCTCGAGAGCGCCTTCTCGATGCTGAAGGAGGGCAGGTTCGCCAAGGAGGCCCTCCCTGCCATCCTGAAGGAGATGTGCTCCGGTACAGATCCGGCCGCCGCGGTGGAGAAGCTCGGGCTAGGCGCCGTCGACGACGGGGAGGCCAAGACGATCATCGACCGTCTCGTCGCGGAGCGCGAGGAGTTCGTCAGGTCCAAGGGCATGGGTGCCATCGGACCCCTCATGGGGCCTGTCATGGGCGCTCTCCGCGGGAAGGTGGACGGGAAGAAGGCCAGCGAGCTTCTTTCCGCATCCATACGCGAGCTTCTGGGCCAGTGATCCCGGTCCGGGGGCGACCCCGGACCTTCAAACCATTCGGAATCGCTTCTCAGATATGCGGTATTCGAAGCCGTCGAACCCGTGCGAGGCGACGACGATCCCGTTCGTAGTGTTCTCGGGGACCTCGTACACGATGCAGAATGTGTGCGATTCTCCTTGCTTCAGGCCGATCTCGGATGCCGGTTCGTTCTTCAGCACATATCTGTCGAACGAGGAGTCCTCGCAGGGACGGTACATGCCGTCGGTCGTCTTGAGGTCGAAATCGGCGTAGTCGGGGTTCACCGTGCGGCCCACGGACAGGTTTTTCACCTCGACCCTGTAGATGAAGAAGACCGATCCGTCCTTCGGTATCAGGCTCCGATGTTCGCCGACGTCATCCACGAAATCGAATCCGTCTCCGTATCCATCGATCTTCTCGTAGCGCATCTCCATGAGAGGTATCCAGATCGCGAACAGGGTCATGTCGTTGTCCACGGACATCCGGTCCCCTTCCAGCAGTGCGCGACGGTAGTCGCCAAGGTTCTTGTATGTGTGCCACCCGGCGAAATCGTAGCCGTCGCGGATCGGTTCCTCCTCGTAGGACAGCGTATAGGTGCCCCAGGGCATGACCTGTACGGGTTCTGGGCATGTCCCGGTTCCCCCGTTGAGGTCGAATCTTATCGTATGCCCTGATTCCATGGATACGGACGGCTGTTCCGGATCCTCTTCGGCCATGGCCATGGCGATGCCGGCGATGACGAGTATCGTCAAGGCCACGGCGATGGGAATCATCAGCAGGTTCCTATCGGTTTTCACCATGGTGTACCATGGAGCTTTCAGGTTTTAAAACCGACAGGAAGGCTCAGATGACGACCTTGACTTCCACCCGCGATCCGTCTTCCAGCCCCAACGTCCTTCTGAGATGGTACTGGCAGATGATCTCGATGATGTCGGCGTAGTGCGATCTTTCCGGGACTACTATGGCGCAGTCGGTGTTGCGTATCCTGGCCTTGTACGCCACCACGTTCCCGAAGCTCCTGCCGTCGCCGGAGAATCCCGATACGGGAATGCCCGCGGTGCTTCTGATGACGTCGAGCTTCCCCACGTCCTCCGCATCGACATGGATGTTCAGGGTTCCTTCGAACGGCGTGAATCCGAGCTTCTCCTGGAACTGCTTGAGGTATCCGGCCTGGCAGATGTAGTATCCTCCCTCGCCCATTCCGGATTCGACCGCTCCGTGGATCGTTATATGGTCTGTCAATTCGAAAATCCTCCTGTATTCGTTGTATTCCTTCTTGAGCTCGTCCATCCCTTTGGAGCTGATCCTTATGCGCTGCCTGCGCGCTCCGAGGTCCCTGTCAATGAATCCCTCGTCCAGGAGCTCTAGTATCCTTTTGGATGCGGATTGCTGGCTGATATCCACGGCTTTGCCGAGCTCCTTCGAGGAGATGACTATGTAGTCGTCCATGGCGCCGAGCAGCGCCAGCTTCCTCAGCACCGTGGAGTGCTTCTCGTCCATGAGAGGGTGAAGAGGAAGGACGGATAAAACGGCTCGCGGAGGCCCTCGGCATCTGTGGCCGCTAATCGCGGGGCGCCTCTACGGATGATGTCAAATGAGAATTTACTGCAGGTTGCAGTGTATTCTCATTTACGGTATTCCCTTCGCCCGTGCATGAGGCTTTCATCCAGAAGGAAATCCTTCACTCCGACGATAAGGATGCCTTCATCATTGATCCAGGGGCGGATATCGTCTCCCACGATGAGGATCCTTCTGAAGGAATCGGGGATCTTTCTGAACGGTCTGGTCTCCTGCTCCATCTTCTCGCCGTTCGGAATGCCGTATGCCGATTGGATGTACCATCTCGTGTCACCTCTGTTCACGACGAAGTCGATCTCCAGCTGTCTGTACTCCTGTCTGCCGTCTATGGTGATTCTCTGTTCGATCAGACCGATATCGACGTTGAATCCTCTGGATCTGAGCTCGTTGTAGATTATGTTCTCCATCAGATGAGTGGGCTCCTGCTGCCTGAAGTTCAGCCTCGCATTCCTGAGGCCTACGTCTATCGCGTAGTACTTGTACGGGGTATCGAGCAGCTTTCTGCCCTTGATGTCGTACCGCGATGCCTTCTCGAACAGGAAAGCGTCGCACAGTACGTCCATGTATCTGGCGACAGTGTTCGATGCCATCTTGATATGGTTGACGGTGGACAGGGTGTTCTGGATCTTGGATGGATTCGTCAGCGATCCAATCGACGAACAGAGAAGATCCAGCACCGTAGACAGCTCATGCGGCATGCGGATCCCGTCACGATCCTGAATGTCCTTGAGGTATACCTCTCTGAAGAGGCTATCGAGATAGGACATCTTCTGATCCTCGTCGGGTCTGTTAAGCAGTTCGGGCATTCCGCCGAAGGTCATGTATTCGTTCCATAAGGTTCCGATATCCTTGTCGGGATAGGCTGAACGGAATTCGGAGAAGGACAACGGACGCACACGTACTTCGTCGCCTCTTCCGCGGAATTCGGTCAGGATGTCGGAAGACAGGAAACGGGAGTTGCTTCCCGTGATGTATATATCGACGTCATCGAGGTGGCGCAGTCCGTTGACCATATCCGAGAAGTCTTTCACGAACTGTATCTCGTCCAGGATGACATAGCATGGTCCGACGACGGAACGCACCCGGGATGCAACATGTTCATAGAGCGCCATAGGGTCGCGGAGATGTCTGTTCGATATGTCATCCAATTCGATACCGATGATATTGGATTCCGGCACCCCTTCGGAGAGCAGACGGTTTCTGAACAGTTTGAACAGGAGGTAGGACTTTCCGCACCGTCTGATTCCCGTAACCACCTTGACTGATCCATTCCATCTGCGTTTGATCAGCCTGTCAAGATATCTGTCGCGTCTGATCTCCATATGATGAACCTCTGATGAGAATTAACTGCAGGATGCAGTGGATTCTCATTATGATATCGTAGGGATGCTGATATTCAATCGTTGAGAGTCGCGGCATCCGACCGTGGTCTCGTCTGTCGGATCGCTCTCGTCTTGAGATCCGTAGAAGTGAAGAAGTTGTTTGGCAGGGATGCTCATGCACCCCTGCGTAGATCGGATCAGATGACCCTGTTCCCGTCGATCCATCCGACGGTCTTGGGGCATGCCGCGATGAGGAGGCATGCGATGGCGATGACCAGAAGAAGGATGCTGACCCAGAGGAGGGTGGCATCGTACAGGACGCCGATGACGACGGAGGCGATGGCCACGGCGGAGATGCCGATGACCGAGTTGCCCGCGACGGGGCTGTATCTGGTGAACGCTCCTGCGAGGGCGAAGAACATGACGGCGCAGAGCATGTTGAGCCCGGCTCCGTAGAGTCCGTCCAGGCCGCCGTTCCAGCAGTAGCCGAGGGCGGCGATGGAAATGATTCCGCCCAGCATTCCGAGGGCGGTTCCGATCTTCATATCGTTGGGTTGTGCAGCCATTAGAATCACTCCTTGACTTCCTCTGCAGGGGCCTCGGCGGGCTCCTCCTCAGGGGCGGCCTCCTCGACGGCGGCGACTTCCTCCTCCTTCTCCTCAGCCTTGCAGCAGGCGCATGTGCAAGCGCAGGCAGCGGGCTGGGCAGGGGTCTTGACGTTGAGGATCATCTTGACGCTCTCCGCGGCGATCCAGACGATGCACGCGACGGCGGCGACGGCCTCGACATACGCCAGGTCCTTTCCGACGACGGCAGCGACGACGATGAGGACGAGGGCCGCGGTGATGGCGGCGTTGATCTTCTTGCCCTCGGTGTGGTCTCCGAACATGGAGCAGACGGCTGCGATGGCCAGGAAGATGAAGAGAAGGTAGGCGAACGTGTTGTGCAGGTCTCCTCCCTCGTAGTCCTTGTTGTAGAGTCCCACGAGAACGATGAAGACGCCGGCGATGGCGGCGAAGACGCCGGAAGCGGTGCTGGCGCCGTTCTCGCAGTAGGCTTTTCCGGCTCCGAAGACCAGGAGCAGGATGCCGGTGATCATGCAGGTGTACTTGAACTCCGTCGCGACATCGTCGTTGATGGAGATTCCGAGGTCCGAGAGCGTGTTCTCGCCCAGGACCCAGGTGGGGTCGCCCTCGGCCATGATGATCCACATCACGGCGAACAGGGCGGCCGCAACGATCCCCACGACGGCGAATGCCGCGGGGTTGTGCGTGGTCGCATTCATGAAGGCGGAATCGCGTGCGCAATTTAATATTGTGGCTGTCGGTTGGATGGCTGGCATTTCCGAATGGGGGTCGCATAGTGAAATTCATCTTCTTCGTAGGCACGGCCGGCAGCGGCAAGAGCACCCTCGTGGGCGCATACAGGCAATGGATGGACGATCAGGGCATAGCCTCCGCGATAGTGAACCTCGATCCCGGGGCGGATTCCCTCCCGTACGATCCCGACGTGGATATCCGCGAATGGATAAGCATCGAGGAGACCATGAGGGACTACGGTCTGGGCCCGAACGGGGCGCAGATCGTCGCCGCTGACCTCATGGCCGCGAACATAGACAAGATGACCGAGGTCGTGGCTCCGTTGGATGCGGACTACGTCCTGGTGGACACCCCGGGACAGCTGGAGCTTTTCGCGTTCAGGGAGTCATCCCAGCTCATAGTCAGGGCCTTCGGAAGGGAGGACTCCATGATCGCCTATCTCTCCGATCCGTCCCTCTGCAAGACGCCCAACGGATTCGTGTCCTCCATGGTCCTGGGAGCGTTGGTGGAGTTCCGTCTCAGCCTTCCCACGCTGAACGTCCTGTCCAAGGCCGACATCCTGTCGGACGACGAGCAACAGAGGCTGGTCGATTGGTTCCAGTTCTCGGACGCTCTCTACGGCGACCTGATCGATTCCGATACGCAGCCGGAGACCGTCGTCGGCATGGAGCTGTTCAAGGCCATCGAGAACGTGGGGGTCTTCGGCGAGATGAGGCCGGTGTCCGCTCAGACCGGAACAGGTCTCGAGGAGATCTACGCCGCTGCGCAGCTCTACTTCTTCGGCGGCGACGATATAGGCGAACGCATCGAGCGATCGCGATCGATTTGAAGAAAACGCGGGCCCTCCCCCGGAGGGGAGGGGGTCCCGCCTCAATTGTACAGATAGGCCGGAACGGGGTTGGACTTGTTCCTTCCGGATTCGGCGACCTTCTCCTTGGCCTTCACGAAGTCGTGCTCGGTGACGTGGTCGCGGTCCGCTCTTATGGCGAGCATTCCAGCCTCGGTGCACACGCTCTTGATCTCGGCTCCGGAGAATCCGTCGGTCATCTCCGCGAGCTTCTTCGAAGAGACCTTCTTGTCGACGTTCATGTGCTTCAGGTTGATCTCGAAGATCTGCTTCCTGCCGTCGACGTCAGGCAGCCCGACATCGATGATCCTGTCGAATCTGCCTGGTCTGAGAAGAGCGTCGTCGAGGATGTCGGGCCTGTTGGTGGCGCCTATGATCTTGACGTCGCTGGTCGGAGTGAAGCCGTCGAGCTCGGAGAGGAGCTGCATGAGCGTCCTTTGGACCTCGCGGTCTCCCGAGGTCGCCACGTCCAGCCTCTTGGCTCCGACGGAGTCTAGCTCGTCGATGAAGATGATGGACGGGGCCTTGTCCTTGGCGAGCTGGAACAGCTCGCGAACGAGCCTGGCGCCTTCTCCTATATACTTCTGGACGAGCTCGGAACCGACGAGCCTGATGAAGGTGGCCTGGGTGGCGTTGGCCACGGCCTTGGCCATCAGGGTCTTCCCGGTTCCGGGAGGCCCTACGAGGAGCACGCCCTTGGGGGGCTCTATGCCCACGGTCTTGTAGAGCTCCGGCCTGAGGAGGGGATCCTCAACAGCCTCTCTGAGCTCCATCATCTGGGTCTTAAGGCCTCCTATGTCGGCGTAGGTGATGTCGGGCTTCTCTATGATCTCGGCTCCAGACACGACGGGATCCACGGGCGTCGGCAGGACCTCCATGAGGGACAGGGTCTGTTTGTTGAGGGAGACCCTGGATCCGGGGAGCAGGTCCGCCTGATCGACGTATTCGGACACCGTGACCACGAAATCGGGTCCTGTGGAGCTCTTGACGACGACGCGATTGTTGGGAAGGACGTCCCTGAGCGAAGCCACGATCAGAGGAGGGCTCTTGAGTCTCTCGAGCTCGTTCCTGAGCCTCGATAGGTCCTTCTGCAGCCTGAACAGTTCGCTCTCGGAGTAGCGCTTCTCGGTCTCGGCGTTCTGGAGATCCTCCATCAGCCGGACGTTCTTCTCCTCGAGTGTGACTATCTTGGCCTTCAGTTCGGCCATGTCGTCCTTCTCGCCCGTCATAAGTACTCCCACGGGTAACGGCAGAGGTTCGTTATAAGGATTAGCCGAGTCGCGGAATCCCGCCGATCTCCGTGTGGAACGGCAGGGCCCCTCCGCATCCGCATCGGACGTTCCAGCGAAGAAAATATACCGAACCTGTGGGATAGACGGGGCATGATATGCGAGATGTGCGGCAAGGAGGGGCCCACCCGCGAGGCGATTATCAGCGGCGCCAGGATCCAGGTGTGCCAGAACTGCGCCAGGTTCGGAGAGGCCTCCGGGTCGGGCGGTTCGTCCAGGCCCGGCGCGCCCGTGTCCCAGTCAGTCATAGACCAGAGGCTCGAGAAGCGCAAGCGGAGGATGCAGTCCAAGGACATCTACGCCGGCGCCACCACCATCGAGATCGTCGACGATTACGGCGGCGTCGTCCGCAGGGCCCGTGAAGCCAAGGGCAAGGACCTCAAGGAGTTCGCCAACGAGATCCAGGAGAAGCAGGGTATACTCGCCAAGGTCGAGGCCAACGACCTCGTGCCCGACGAGAAGCTCATGAAGAAGCTGGAGAAGGCCCTCGACATCAAGCTGACCGAGGCCGTCGAATCCGGCGGATCGACCGGCGGGTCCCGTTCCGGCGGGATGACCCTCGCCAACTTCATCAAGAAGGAGTGATCGACACAGCCTCATAGACCCGTCCGACGTACGGGTCTATGGGCACTTTTCTGTCGCGAAGGGCGATCAGCGCGGCCGCCGCGATATCGATATCCAGCGATTTCTGTATCCTGTTGCTTTCCTGGATGAACTCTCTGCGCTGTATCCCGGCATCGGATGCCGCTCCCATGAGGACATGGAACATATCCTCAGGCTGCGGCTGCTCGGGGGCCTTCTTCTTCGTCTCGGTTCCGCCGGAAGAGGCGAGATCTTTCGGAGGACGATATGCGAGAGGGACGTCGAGGCCCCCTACTCCTTTGCCGGGGCGGATGTATCCTCCGTCATATGCCAGCACGCCGGAGTTCACCATCGTCTTGAGCACCGCCTTGGCTTCCGTCGGAGTCATCCATTTCTGTCCGAGCGATACTCCCATAACGAATTCGTCCGGCGTCGCAACGTCCTTTCCTACTGCTCTGAAGAACGCTGCTGCGCACATCTCTAGGTCTCCGGCCATGTCCGCGGCAACGTCCGTGCGGGTGAAATATCCTTCGTCGACCCCACTCTGCCCTTACCTATATACGCGCGCGTTTTTTGAGGTCTTTACTAACAGGTCGGGCAAACGCTTATATCATATACCAGATTACGAGGCGCATCCACATGGTGAGAACATGAACGGCGTGAAATACACCAGGTTCGAGAAGGCGAGGATCATCGGCGCCAGGTCGCTGCAGATCTCGTACGGGGCTCCCGTGCTCGTGGACTATCCCGAGGAGATGCTCGACCCCATAGACATCGCCATGAAGGAGTTCGAAGAAGACCAGGTGCCCATCACCGTGGTCAAGAACTGAAGGAGAGATCACAATGGCAGACGATGACATTCAGCCTATAGACAGCAACGAGCTCCTGGTCCCCGAAGAGACCTATCTGACCTCCGGTGTCCACATCGGAACCCAGCAGAAGTCCGCCGACATGAAGGAGTTCATCTACAAGGTCAGGACCGACGGCCTCTACGTTCTGGACATCAAGAAGACCGACGAGAGGATCAGGGCCACTGCGGCCTTCCTCGCCCGCTTCGACCCCAGCAGGGTTCTCGTCGTCTGCGCCAGGCAGTACGGACAGAAGCCCGCCAGGGAGTTCTCCAAGGCCATCGGAGCGCCCGCCTTCGCCGGCAGGTTCGTTCCCGGAACCCTGACCAACCCCGCGAACCCCAACTTCATCGAGCCCGAGGTCCTTGTCATCACGGACCCCTCCGCCGACAAGCAGGCCCTCAACGAGGCCCTCAACCTGGGAATCCCCATCGTCGCCATGTGCGATGCCAACAACGAGACCCGCAACGTCGATCTCGTCCTCCCCACCAACAACAAGGGAAGGCGTGCTCTGGCCTGCGTCTACTGGCTCCTCTCCAGGCAGGTCCTCTTCAACAGGGGAGACATCAAGGATCCCGCAGACTTCAAGCTCGAGATCGAGGACTTCGAGGCCAAGCTGGTCATCTGAGTCCGAACGGGGGGCCTCCACAGGCCCCTCGAAAACCGTTTATCCTTCTTCGCACACTGTCAATTCCATGAGGCAGCCGGCTGTTTCCGGTACATTCTACCCTTCCGACCCGGAGGCCCTCCGTGCTTCGCTGGAGGCCTGCTTCGACAGCCCCTTGGCATCAGGGAGGCCGTCCGGATGCTCGGGCGATCGCAGCATACGCGGGATCATGGTGCCCCACGCGGGATATGTCTACTCGGGGCCGCGCGCCGCCGACGCGTTCAGGATGCTCGCAGAAGACGGAAGGCCCGATGCCTACGTCGTCATAGGTCCGGACCATCGCGGCGTATGCCCCGGATCGGTACTCTGCGGGGAATCGTATTCCACGCCTCTGGGCGAGGTGCCCGTACATGACGAGATATGCCGTCGTCTGTCCTCGGAGATCAGGGACGACCCTTCTCTCCATTCGGCCGAGCATTCCATCGAGGTCGAGCTTCCGTTCATACAGTACATCGATCCCGACGCGCGTATCGTGCCGATCATCATGGGGGACCAGTCTCCGCGTGCGGCCGTCGATCTCGCCCGCGTCCTGGCCAAGGCCTGCGAAGGATACGACGCGGTGTTCGTCGCATCCACCGATATGTCGCACTACCTTCCGAAGAGCACGGCCGAGAGCCTGGACAGGCTGGTGCTCGACCGCATACGCAGGATGGACTGGGAGGGCGTGTACCGGGAGGTGGCATGGCATCGCGTCTCCATGTGCGGATACGGTCCTGTGGCGACGACGATGATGCTGTGCAAGGGCTGCAGGCCCGATGCGGTCCATCGTTCGGATTCCTCCGACACGGGCGTCGGGGATCCCGGCTCGGTCGTCGGATACGCATCGGCGGTGTTCAGATCCCGTACGGTGCGAAGAAGCCGAAGGGGTTTTCACCGCCGGTCCGGAGACCGGCGGCATCCCGGCTCAGATGAGCTTCAGGTATCTCAGGTTGGGCTCGTAGACCAGGCCCTTGTCCATCAGATTGTTGGAGATCTCCTCGAGGTCGATCGAGCTCACGCCTTCGGCTTCGGCGCGTCTCTCCAGCTCGTCGCGGGGAGCACCCTTGCCGTCGGTGTCCAGCTCCTCCAGGAGCCTCAGCACGACATCCTCCATGGCCGCTTTGCCGGAGCCGTTGTCGGAGGCTCCGCCTCCGATCTCCATCTCATCGGGGACGTCGTCGACGCCTTCGGGGAATCCGAAGTCTATGTCCTTCTCGGGGAGTATCCTGCGAAGCGCGTTCTGGATGGTCTTGAGGTAGGATTCGCTGTTCGGCATGCTGCCGTAGTTGTCGAGGGCGTAGAGCATCCCTTCGGCCTGTGTGGGGTTCATCCCCATGGCTATGAGGTCCGGAACCTTGGCGTCCTCGACCGAGACCACCTTCTTCATCCACTTGAGGCGGGTCCATGCGGACTGCGCCGCCTCCAGGAGCCATTCGTTCAGGGTGCCCTCGTCGATCTGTATGATGTGCTCCGGACGGACGGACACCATGGTCCTGCCGCCCTCGGGGGTGTACGCTCTGACCCTTCCCACCGCGGCCACGTAGCACGGAGGTTCTATGCCGGCTATCGCGGCGGCCGCCTCGGGCTGGAATCTGCCGATGTTGAGGTAGAACTGCCCTCCGACATCCTCCACCCTGGCCCTCCACATGGGCTCGTCATCGGTGCCGCTGTTGGTCTTCTCCACCAGCGTTCCGGCTATGAGGACGCGGTTCATCTTGGCTCCGAGAGGGGAGACGAGGTACGACGGCGCCTTCTCCTCGGCGGCCTTGATCTCCAGAGTGGATGTGCTGAGCTCGTTGGCGAAGACCCTCCATGCGGTCTCCCTGCGGACAGGCGTTCCGGTCATATGGACGCCTCCACCTCGGCGAGGAGCTTTTCGGCTTCCGCCTGGAGATCGGTCTCGACGATCGATGCGGATGAGACGATCATCGTCGGTCCGTACTCGTCGCTCATGACGTTGCCCGATATGCGGATCCTGCGCAGCAGGACCTTCCTCATGATGTCCCCTGCGACAGCGGATTCTCCCTTGCGGGAGGCGACGTCGATGGCGGACTGGAGGGACACGCCGGCGAGCTTCTCGGTGCCCTCTCTGTTTACCGATGCGCCGATGGCTCCGGTCCCGTCGTCCACGACCAGCTTGAGTCTGAGGTCGGGGATCCCGTCCACCGGGCCGTGGGCCGTGCATGCCCCGTTGTTCAGGGCGCGCCTGCATTCGGGGCACCTCTTGATGAGCCCGCTTCCGCTCTTGACGTCCACGACGGTTCCTTCGACGGTGAGGTCGAGTCCTCCTCCGACCCTGGTGATCTCGTCGGCGGTCCTCCTGGTCTCGCCGGATTCGATGTCCATGGTCTCGTCCAGCCTCTGCACCTCGGCGCGGTCGCCGATGTTCAGCTGGGGGATCCCCTTCCACGCGCGGATGTAGCAGTTCTTGGCGGAGATCACGTCCCCTCCCTTCAGGCCGAAGTCGTGCCATGCGGAGTACTGTATCTTGCCGGTGGGGTCGGCGATGAGTCCGGAGTAGACGACCTTCTCGACGCCCTTGACGTTGATCCTCCTGGCCTCCACGGACAGGACCTTCCCCTTGACGTTGACGTTGCCCATACCTTCGCGGATATCGCCGATGGCGACGTCGGATGCAGAGAGGGTGACCACGTTCCCGGGGACCTCGAAGGACACGTCGGGAGCGGGAGCTATGGCGCCGTTGCGCCCTATGTTGACCTGGACCTTGTCGTTCCAGGTCTTGCAGTAGCACTTCCTGAAAACATAGACCGATCCCTTTTCGAGCTGGACGGATCCAGGCTCCCAGACGGTGAAGGACGCGGTGCCGCTGTCGTCTCCGATGATTCCGGAGACGATGGTCTTGCTCAGTCCCTTGACGGTGATGCTCTTGTTCTCGACGTAGACGACCTTCGCGGTGATGTCGACGTTGCTCTCGGTCCCGGTGAGATCGGCGATCTTCTTGGACGCGCCCTCGGCGGTGGCGAAGCCCGTGTCCGCACCTCCGTACTTGCGGATGATGCCGCGCTTCGCGGAGGTGAGCTCTACATGGTATTCGTTGATGTACTTGTTCAGTTCGGCGACGAGCGTCTCCTCGTCCACCCTGTCTCCGAGCACCTTTTTCAGTTCCTCAATTGCGGGTGCTAAGTCTATCGATGTCATCGGATTCTCTCCGGTCCCCGTAGGGGATTGCATGTAGGCGGAGGGTGTATTTTACTGAGCGGTCGGGACGCAGTATTGCGAAGATCGCGACATGGATTCCGTTCCGGACGGCGACGAACACGGCGGCCGATATCTCTTATAGTACGGACGAGAAGGGGGTCCCGGAGAGGCACCACCCTCTCCAGGACGAACTTAGATGTCAACTCAAGAACCATCTAAGATCGGGAGGATAAAAATCCTCGAGGCCTTGCTGGATGCGATCCGCATCCTCGCGAAGGTCTTCGACCTGCTGTAAGGCAGGTCGGAGCTTGGCCCGGGTTGCAGGAACAATCCGGGTATTCTCGTCCTCCTTCTCCCTCGGATTTGGATATGCTCCGAGCGTATTTAACGGTCCTGTTCAACCTCCGTGGAGATAAGACTCTATGAATAAAGGCAAAAGGAGATTCATCTCAGGAAGTCTCTGCTTGCCCTATCGACTTGCCTTGTTCCGATCGTATGAAGATGTCACTAGGTCGTAGTGGATATCGAGATTCCTATAGCGTAGATGAATCATCGCGATGAAGATCAAAGTCAAGGAACAATGTGAAAATCGCGATTCGATTGTCGTTCAGAACGACGACGAACACGGCGACCGATATCTCTTATAGTATCGACGAGAAGGGGAGTCCCGGAGAGGTACCACCCTCTCCAGGACGAACTTAGATGCCCGACGAAAAGTCATCTAAGATCGGGAGGATAAAAATCCTCGAGGCCTTGCTGGATGCGATCCGCATCCTCGCGAAGGTCTTCGACCTGCTGTAAGGCAGGTCGGAGCTTGGCCCGGCTTGGGGCCTGCCCGGATTGTTCCCGCAACCCGGGTATTCTCGTCCTCCTTCTCCCTCGGATTCCGATATGCCTCGAGCGTATTTATTGCCTTGCCGGACCTCTACGGAGACGGTCGTCCGAGCCGTTCTTCTCCGTCGGATTGCGCTCGTAGGATGTGCGGACATAGCACCGCAGAATCGCGATGAGCGAATGATGGAGCTGGGACGGAAGACTTCCGGGGGGAAGAGTCCGCTATTTGCGACGGCCCCGAGAATCGGAGTCTCGCACCATTATACCATGTCCCGATAGAACACGTCGCGCAGAGGGATCCCGCTCCGGCGGGTGAACGGGATGCGCTATGTGCCCGTGCCGCGAGGCGCGGGAGGATAATGGTAAAATGAATGCTCATGAACAAGCCGCAGGGGCTTCGAGGAAGCTCCTGGCAGCGCTCGCCGTCCTGGCGGTCGCCTTCGTCGTCCTCGCAGCTGTGCCTGCGGTGGCCGGAACCGAGGGTGAGGCCGAGACTTCTGCTGTGACATATTCTGTCGGCGGAGAGGGTGCTTCGGACGATAATGGCGACGGAGACGCTACGCCTTTCGCAACTATAGCGAAAGCGATTTCCTATGCCCAAGAGAAAAGCGTCTCCGTTCTCGTCATCGAAGTGAAAGACGATGTGACTGGGAACGGAGTCGTCGTGAAGGGTATGGACCTCACGATCAATTACAATGGTCACAAGTTCACTATTGATGGAGAGACTGTTGGTTCTACTGGAACCGAGACTCAGGGGTTCCAGCTTTTGCAGGGCTCCACGGTCAAGATGAACGGCGGAACCGTCTTCTCTGAGAAGGCGAAGATCCTGATTCAGAACTATTCCGACCTCACTCTCACCGGAATGACGTTGGACGGTTCCAAGCTTGCTGACAGTGTCGCATATACTCTTTCCAACAACAATGGAATTGTTGACATTGTCGATACGAAGATCATTGCCAAGGCTGCCGGTTACGCGTTCGATGTCTATGGATTTGCTTCATACAAGAGCGTAAATGTTACGGTTTCCGGTACTAGCGTGATAGACGGCGATATCGAATTCGCTGCTGCGAATACCGATGGTCACGAAATCGCACTGACGATCAACGGCGGTACCATCGATGGTGTTTTGAAGGTCAGGAACTCTGGAAAGAACGTTACTGCTACGCTCACCATCAACGGTGGCGTTTTCAAGAAGCCCATCGAGAACAACGGTGTGATAAACGTTGCCGACAAAGGCGAGATGAAAGCCGATGTCGTCTTCGGTGTCAAGGGAGCCAGCATCGCGATCGCAGAAGGCGGTTCCTACGAGGGCAATGTCAAGTTCGCCGAATCCGATGTCGTGTCTTCCGCCGATGTCTCCGTCACGGCAGGTAACGGGGGATTCACTCTGGCCGCCGGATCTATCGACTTCTCCGGAGCCGTTGCCGAGACCGAAGGAAACGTGATCACGATCGTCTCTGGTGTCGCAGTGGTCTCTGACAACTATGCCGTTCCTGCGGGAATGGTCATCGAGGTCCGCAACGGGGCTTCTCTCACTGTTGCCGAGGGCAAGACCCTGACCGTATCCGAGAATGCCAAGATCGATGTCTCCGGTACTCTCGCAGGCGATGTTGCCAACAATGGCGAAGTCGTCATCGGGACCGGGGCCGACATCACTGGATCCGCTATCACCGGGGAGGGCGCAGTCGTTTCCGGGCAGGACCCCGATTCGATGAAGGAGGCCTTCCTCGGAGGAGAGGTCGTCGGAGCAACATTCGACGCCAACCAGAAGGTCATCGTCGACAAGGACACCACCATCACCTCCGGAGACATGACCATCAAGGGCATGCTCGTCGTGAACGCCGGAGTCACCCTCACCATAAGCGCGGATGCGCACCTCTACATCGAGAACTACGCGGTCGCTCAGATCCTCGGAAACCTCGTCGTCGAGGCCGCCGACAACGATGCGGCCGACAACCAGGGCACGCTCTCCATCGCATCCGGAATCGTCAAGATCTCCGGAAACGCCGACATCAGAGGAGATGTCGACATAGACTCGCTCGGAACGCTGGAGATCCTCCAGGGCTCCGACGTCTCCATGTCCGGAAAGATCGTCTCCACCGGTGCGGTCAGCATCGCCGACAGCGCCGTTCTGACGGTCAGCGGGTCCAGCACCGTTTCCAAGTACGTCGTCGCCGGAACCCTCCAGTTCGACTCGGATGTCGTCTCCGGAAGCAACGCCATCTTCATGAGCGGCAATGCGACGGTCGAGATCATCGGAATCGTTCTCTCCGATGCCGGGGCCGCCCAGATCACGATCACGGATGCAGGCACCGTTGAGTACACCGGAGCCTCCGACAAGGTCGGCACCCCCACTGCGGAAACCGCGAACACCGTCACTGTGAAGGCTGCGCACAGCGTCTCCAGCGGGATCATTGCGGCAGGAGCCTCTGCAGGTTCCGAGTTCACCGGACTGAAGGTCGTCGGAACCTTCGAGAAGAAGGAGAATGCGAATAAGACGGTCACCGGAAAATCCGTCATGACGGTCACCGGAGCCATGGGCGTCGCAGGTGTCTATTTCCCTGCCGGATCGGAAGACGAGCCTACTATCGAGGCTGCCGCGGTTGTAACCGTCGGTGGAAACTCCAAAGGCGTCGTTTTCGGTGAGACCGTCGTTGTCGGAGAGGGCGTGACCGTTGAAGTCGCTGGAACCATCTCCGTCATCGGAGCAGCCGACGTTCAGAAGAACGCGACGCTCGTCAACAACGGCAGCATGGCCGTCACCGGATCTATCATGTCCAATGTCGACGGCTCTTCCTTCACCAGCACTGGTTCCATATCCGTCACCGGAGAAGGAGCGATCACCTCCAACAAGAAGTCCTCCGAGCTCGGAGGCATCATCAACGCGGTCGTCTACGAGACCACTGCTTCGAGCAAGACCATCTACAACTACGTGTCCATCGACAAGGCCATCGCCGCTGTCAACGCGGGCACCACCACCAAGATCGAGGTCCTGGGCGAGCAGACCCTCACGGCAAGCGCAGAGCTCCCCTCCGGTGCGACCATGACCGTCACCGGCGCGCTCAACGTCGGCGGAACCGACGGCAACGACGTCGTTCTGACCATCGCATCCGGTGCCACCGTCAAGGCCGGCACCGTCGACAAGGATCAGAAGAAGGGTCTGATCACCGTCAACGGAACCCTTAAGGCTCTCGTCAAGACCGATATCATCCAGTCCGTCAGGACCGCCATCGTCTCCGATGTCATGTCCGAGCAGACCGAGGACGGAAAGGTCGTCAGCAAGGGCTGGTCCACTTGGACCAACATCTACACGGCTCTCGACGAGGCCGGAGAGGGCGACGTTGTCGTTCTCAAGAAGAGCATCCCCGAACTGAAGACCGTCTCGATCAAGAGCGGAGTCACCCTCGACACCAACGGATTCGAGATCGCAGTCGCCAAGAAGGCCGTTCTGACCGTCGCCGGAACCCTCGACCTCACCAAGACCGGTTCCAAGGTCTCGCTCTATACCGGTGAGGAGAAGGACAACGCGTCCATCGTCATCGACGGCTACATTCTGTACGTCAACGACGAGCAGATTGCAGGACTCGGCATCGTTTCAGGAGCGTACTACACGCTCGCCGGAAAGGACACCAAGGTCCTCACCACCTACGCCAACGGGGCCGCCGACGCTATGAAGGCCGAGAACTACGCCGTAGAACTCAAGGCCGACAAGGACAAGAAGGTCGCTCTCGGAGAGATCTCCTTTGTCGGAGAGAAGGACAAGATCGTCAAGATCACCGTCGCTGCGGGAGCCTCCGTCACCGGAACCGTCTCCCTCAGCTACGCCGACTTCGATGTCACCGCCAGCACTGCCGATGCTATCAGCACCGTAGATGCCAAGTTCGTCTCCGGAACCGACTCCGTCGCCGTCAAGGCGAAGGTCGTAACCGATCTCTGCGTCGAGAACGCCGTCCTTGGAGAGACTGCCGTCCTCATGATCAGCGGTGCCCTCGCCGACATCGATGACAAGACTGCAACCTTTGTCGTCTTCGACGGAAAGGTATACCTCGTCAAGGGCTTCAAGTCCGAGGTCGATAAGACCG
Organism: Methanomassiliicoccaceae archaeon UBA537; assembly: GCA_002504495.1. Taxonomy (GTDB): domain Archaea; phylum Thermoplasmatota; class Thermoplasmata; order Methanomassiliicoccales; family Methanomethylophilaceae; genus Methanoprimaticola. The sequence continues at coordinate 467 of DATC01000097.1, read as the reverse complement.
TCGTCAACGGTGATCTCGTTGTCTGCGGAGTCGAGAACACTCCTGCAGTATTCACCTTCAGCGTCCTCGACGTCGTCGGGAACATCGTCATCCAGAACGGATTCTCCGTCACCGCTGATGAGCTGACCGTCTCAGGTTCCGTCGGAATCGAGAAGGGTGACCTCAAGGCCACAATCAAGGCCACCATTTCCGGTTCCGTTGATGCTAAGGCCGAGGGAGCTTCCGCCACCTTCGCTATCCTCTACATCGGAGTGGATGAGAAGATCGCCCAGAGGACCACCTCCGGAGACGCCTCCGTCGTCGGAAACGTCACCGTCTCGAAGTACGCTCTCGTCGCTCCCGGCGCGACCGTTCCGGAAGCCTTCACCAAGGAGGACTCCGCGTACAAGTCCACCGTCTTCGAGGTCGAGGGAGCTCTCTACCTCACCGGATACGCTGGAGCTTCTTGCGATCTCGAGATCAAGAAG
>DATC01000146.1:6594-6776 GCA_002504495.1 Methanomassiliicoccaceae archaeon UBA537 | reverse complement strand
GCGTAGATGTGGGCCTAGGGCCATATCAGATAGACTTCGTAACGGTCTACCAGCAGATATTCGACAGGCTGGCGGATTGGGGATACTACAACAACGACAACATGAGCGTCGATATGAGGGTGGTCTGGAACCTCCGCCTGCCCCGTGTCCTCGCAGCTCTGATAGCCGGATTCGGACTGGCG
>DATC01000146.1:0-6556 GCA_002504495.1 Methanomassiliicoccaceae archaeon UBA537 | reverse complement strand
CCGCGGACTGGCGGTGGCGGGATCCGCCATGCAGAGCATGATGAAGAACCCGCTGGCCGATCCCTACACCACGGGAATCTCGTCGGGAGCGGCCTTGGGAGCGACCATGGCCATGACCATGGGGATCTACATCCTTCCCGGAGAATACGGAGTCGTCTTCAACGCGTTCGTGGGGGCCCTCATCCCTGCGGCGTTCATAATCGCGCTCTCGACTCTGAGGAAGCCGTCGCCGGCCATGATGATCCTGTCAGGGATATCGCTGATGTACATCTTCAATGCGATACAGTCGTACCTGATGCTCGTAGCCGATCCCAACGCCGCCTCTGCGGTCTACGCTTGGACGGTGGGGTCCATCACCAGCATCACATGGTCGAAGATCCCCTTCCTGGCGGCCGTGACCATACTAGGAAGCATCGCGCTGATGTTCCTCGCCCGTGTTCTGAACACCATGAACTCGGGAGACAGCTACGCGAAGTCTATAGGGATCAACATCAACCATGCACGCATCATCGTTCTGACGCTGGTCTCGCTGATCGCCGCCGGAATAGTCTCGTTCACCGGCATAATCGGGTTCATCGGACTGGTGGGCCCGCATATCGCGAGGATGTTCGTCGGATCCGACAACAAGATCCTGATCCCCGCCGCAGGACTGATGGGAGCATGCATAATGCTGCTCTCCGACTGCGTGGTGCAGGAGGTCAACGCCAACATGCCTATCGGAATCATAACATCGATTCTCGGAGGGCCTGTGTTCATGTTCCTGATCCTCAGGCAGAAGAAGGAGATCTGGTGACATGACGATCAATGTCAAAGCAGAGGATCTGGGCGTCTCCTACGGGGACACCAGGATCTGGAAGGGGATCAACCTGGAGATATCCGAACCAGGGCTCGTATGCATACTCGGGCCCAACGGCGTCGGAAAATCCACCTTCATGTACTGCATCAACAAGATCCTCGAACCGACCGAGGGGAGAGTGCTCATCGACGGCATGGACGTGGCCGACATGTCGTTCAAGGAAATCGCGAAGAAGATCGCGTACGTCCCGCAATCCTCAGGAGAGACGTTCGCGATGACGGTGATGGATACCGTCCTCATGGGGCGGTATCCGCACTCCGGATACGCTGTGACCAAGGAGGACATCGATATCGCTGCGGACTGCCTTGTCAAGATGCACATAGACGATCACGCCATGAGCATGTTCAACGAGCTCTCCGCCGGCCAGCATCAGAGGGTGATGGTCGCCAGAGGCCTCGCCCAGGAGCCGGAGCTCCTGATGCTCGACGAGCCCACGTCCAACCTGGATATCTATCATCAGATCTACACGATGAGACTCCTCAGGGACATCGCCCACAGGAGAGGCATCATCGTTCTCGTCATCTGCCACGACCTCAACGTCGCAGCCAGATTCTCGGACAGGATGATCATGTTCAGCAAAGGGGAGATCTACGCCGACGGGAAGCCGGAGGATGTGATCACTCCCGATATCATCCATGACGTGTACCGCGTCAAAGCGGATGTCGTCAAGGTCTTGGACAGGCCGTACGTCATCTACTATGCCGAAGAAGAGGACGACAGCACCCTCCATCAGGAGACCGCTACCGACTGAAAACCCAACGGCCCGGCATCCGTGAAATGCTTCGGCCGATCCCCCGGGCGACCGGGGTACAAACCCCTTGCTTCTTCGATATCGGCGCGTCCGAGCACATCCGAACAGCCGGAATCCCTCCATGCCCATCTCGGATGTCAGCTTCCGGATGGAGCGCATCGCGAACAGCGTGATCACGAACATCATCGTGAAATTGGTGATGTCGCAGGACCAGTATATCGCCGTCATGGAGAAGAACGACGCCGCCCAGAACAGTCCGAGGAACAGGAACTCCCTTATGAGCGTCAGCACGCTGGCGAGAAGGGCGCGTCTCGTGGCCTGAAGAATCGCCGTGCCGACCAGCCTGCATGTATGGAACACGCAGGTGAGAGAGAAGATCCTCAGCGCCAATGCAAGGTCGTCATGGACCGCCAGCATGCTGTCGGAGTTCATGAACGCCCCGACAAGGAAATCCGCGAATACCATTATGAACAACAGGCAGAACGCCCCTATCGCAAGGGTGACCCTGTAGGTCATGCGAACCACCTCGGCGATCTTGTCCGGACGCCTCTGGCCGATATCGACGGATATTATCGGGATCAGCGACTTGGATATTGCATTGGCCGGTATCAGCGCGATATCGATGAACCTGAAGGCATACGTGTACGCCACCAATCCGACGGTTCCGCCGCACCCGTAGACGATGGCGTTCTGCGGGATCACCAGCAGAGGAGCGACGAACATCTCCAATGCGCACGGAACGCCGACCACACAGATGTCCTTGAAAACCGGCTTTTCGAAACGGAATCCGCTGAAGACCATCCTGACATAGGTCCTTCCGGAAAGGTAGTACCAGAACCCCAGGGCGGTCACGATCGCATAAGATACGCATGTAGCCCATGCGGCACCGGTCAGGCCCAGATCGAATACGTAGATCAGCACGGGATCCAGCACTATGTTGACAAGAGCGGCGATGACGGAGATGAGCAGACAGAACGTACTGTCCCCTTCGGCCCTCAGGATCCCGGCCCATACGGAGTTCATCATCAGGAAGAACGACATCAGCAGGTAGGGATGCAGATACTCGAGGCACATGGAGACGTTTCCATCAGCTCCTATGAACCTCACGATCGGTTCCCCCAGGAACCAGAACACGAGACTGCACGCCGCGGACATCCCCAGGATCAGAACGATGGTGGCGGGAATGACCTTCTCTGCCGAACCGCCGTCTCCGGTACCGATGTGCCTGGCGATCGATGCGGAAGCTCCGACGGATATGCCTGTACCGAGGGCGACGATCATCGTGTAGATGCAGCTCGTCATGGAGATGGCGGACAATGCATCGGAACTGAGGCCGGAGCACCAGACGCCGTCGATGAAGGTCTGCAGATTCTCCACCAGGATGGCGAGCATGAGAGGCACTGACATCGACAGCAGAGCCCGTCTAGGGTTGCTCAGAAGATTGTCGACATGCTTCTCGCAATGCCTCATCCTGTATCCCAACACGTATCACTTATAAGAATCCTTTAAATAGCATGAAAAACGGATTGATGTTACCAACCGGATAGAAGCAGATGCTCACCCAGATAGTTGGATTAGATATCCAATCTTTAAATACAATAAATAGGTTGTAGAAGGGAATTCATGTCCCATAAGGCCAGCGACCTGGAGACGATGCTGGGTGACCCCAAGAAAGCCATCCGCAGCATGATAGTGGCTTTCTTCCTGGCGTTCGCAGTCGTTCAGGTGAATCAGTTCGTAGACACTTTCTGGGTCTCCGGACTGGGAAACATCTCCAGTTCCGCGGTCTCCACTACCGCCCCGATCTACGAGCTGCTCATGTGCGCCGGCCTCGGCATAGGAGCAGGAGTGACAGCGAGCATCTCGTTCCACCTGGGGAAGGGGGAGACCGCGTACGTCAATCGTCTGGCCGGCAATTCGCTGGTCCTCGGAGTGGTCTTTTCCGCGATCGGCTCGATCCTGGTGGCGCTGCTGTCCGTCCCTGCACTGGAGCTCATGGGGGTCCGCGGCATCATCGACGAGTGCATGGCCTACCTGTGGCCGTACATCATCCTGTCTCCGTTCCTGCTCTGCGAGACCATCGTGGGATCGATGCTCAGAGGGGAGGGGGCCGCGAAGAAGGCAACCGTGGTGCAGGTCACGGCCGCCGTATTCAACATGGTGATCGATCCCGTGCTGATCTACGGATTGGGCATGGGCGTTGCAGGAGCAGGTCTCGCCACATGCGTATCGGCCGCGCTGTCCATGGGCATAGGCCTGTACTGGTATCGTGCAGACAGAACGGTGGTGAAGCTGGACAGGGACGCGTTCAGATGGAATCGCGATGCCGCGACGGACGTCATGGACATCGGAGGGCCGAAGACCGTCCAATCGGCCATTTCCAGCATCACGGATCTCATCCAGAGGGTGTTCTTGATCGCGACCGGCGGAACGAACGCCGTCATGTACTACAACTACGCCTGGAGATACATCGGTCTGGCCCAGCTTCCGGGAAAAGCCTACGAAAGCGCCATGATCCCGGTCTGCTCCGCAGGATACGGACAAGGGGACCTGGAGAAGATGAAGGAGGGCTTCCGCTACTCCGCGAAGATGACCATCCTGTTCTCCGCTGGTCTCGGAGCCCTTATGCTGATCTTCGCAGACCCGTTGATGATGATCATGACCTATGAGGAATCGATGGCCGAGCTCCGTCCGACCTTCGTCTGGACCCTGCAGGTATCCGTGCTCCTGATCCCGTTCTCGGCATTGATGGGCATCGGCTCCTCCATGCTCCAGACCATGAAGAAGGCCGAAGCGTCCCTCCGTTTCTACATGCTCTGGGGATTCATCAAACTGGCGATGTATGCTGTATCGGCCTACGCTCTCGACTCCTTCGAATGGATCATCTACAGCATGGTCATCGTGCATGTATTCGGGGGCGTCGCCCTCATGCTGATGGCCGGCAGGGAGTATTCTGCACTGAAGCAACGGATCGAAGCGGACAACGCCTCCGTGTCGCGATCGCCGATCCGATGTCCCGTCGGAACAGGCGCAATCCCGAGCACGATGCGAACACGACCAATGCGACGGGCGCCATCAGCGAGAACCTCCACACGACCTCCTTGAACCCTCCACCGCTCCCGAGGCTCGACGTCATCATCGCTATCATGGCGCTCAGCTCCACCAGGTACGCCGATGCCATCGCCTCCATCCCTTGCATCGTCTGGAATCCGGATATGCCGCTGAGCGGGACCAGCATCGATATGCTCATCCCCAGCACCAGAGGCGCGAAGAACACGGCCGTGCCCAGCATCATGTCGCGCATCGATTTCATCCTCAGATCCAGCTCGTTGCGGATATTGTCGGAGTTCTGGTACTGCCGCCCGACCGCCAGAGCGAGCCCTCCTGCATCCTCGATATCCTTCAGCGAGCAGCGGTAGATGTCCTGAAGAGCCCTGGACGTCTCCTGGGATACAGGAGATACGGCATCGGATATCGCCCGATGGACGTCTCCGCGACAGATGTCGATCTCTCTTCCCAGGGAGACCGCCACATCCCTGCATTCCTCTCTGGATCCCAAGACCTCCACCGAGACCTTCTCGAAGTTGTCGCCCGTCAGAAGAGCGTTTCCCAGCTCGAACACGCTGTCGCGCAGACCGGATTCCACTCTGGAGCGCTTCAACGACCTCATCCGGTCGCCATAGAGCATCATGACGCATATGGCGCAGGCCGGTATGACCGCGACAGGTATCGCATCTTCAAGTGCCCATCCCGAATGCACGAGTGCGATCAGGACAGGGATCGGGATCGGCAGCAGGCCCGAAGGGCGCGGATCGTCCATGAAGGGGCGAGGCGCGATGAAGGGGTTCCCGTTGCGTATGGCCCAGGATATCGCCAGAATGGCTACGGGAACCAGGACGAGAATCATGGCGGCGATCAGGCCGCCGTCGATGGATGCCTCTCCGAACATCCCTCCTATGCCCATGATCGGCATGATCGACATCATGATCATCGGGAGCAGGATCCCCAGGGCGAAGACCGACGTGCACGGCACCGTCAGCGACTCCAGATACCTCTCGCCCATTATCCTCGTCGCATCCAGCGCAAGATCGGAGGCCTCCTTCAGCGTGGCGAGCCTCTCCTTGCCGTCTCCGGACTCCGAGGCGCAGACGCACAGCATCACCGCCTGCCGGTATCCGGATGCCTCCCGGTCCAGGTCTGCGGTCTCCCGTATCAGGGCCTCCTTGATTCCCGGACTCTCCTTGACGTCCGTGCTCCTGACGGCATCGGAGAACAGCTCCCTGGACAACGGAGGACCCTCCTCCGCCACCACGCGCACAGCGCCGTCCAGCGATCCCCCGGACTCCAGAACGGAGGTGAGCAGGCCTACGACGGTCGGACCCTCGTTCATCAGCCTCCTGCGATTCATTGGCCCGTCCTCCCCTTGAGCGCCTCCAGGGCCTGATCGGCGGTATAGCCCCTGGGCATCCCGTCCAGCACCTCGTTCGCCGCCAGGACCCACTCCAGATCGAGGAACCTCTCGTCCCTGGATCCGATGTCCGCCAGGTATGCGCGCATCGCCGCTCTGGCGCGGATGTCCTTGGAGACCTCCTTCCGGTCCATCTGCCGGGATCTCAGGGCCCTCTCCATGAACGGGGCGGAGAAGAGCCCGTCAGACGTCGATATATCGATGAACGTCCCCGGCTCCTTTCCTGTGGCGACGAACTCCTCCATCCTCCTGACCAGATTGCCGGAGCGCCTGTCCCTGACGGTGCCCAGCGAGACCACCGCATCGGTGGCCATGAAGGCCTCCGGAGGGATCCCCATATCGAACACCATCCTCTTGTAGACGGAATCGGCGGAATCGCCGTGGACGGTGCCCATGATGGACGATCCCGCCCTGCCGGTGCGCATGCTCTGATAGAGCGTTCTCGCCTCGTCGCCGCGCACCTCCCCCATGACTATCGCCG
>DATC01000122.1:293-7141 GCA_002504495.1 Methanomassiliicoccaceae archaeon UBA537 | reverse complement strand
AAAGGCTGTTGAATCGACCAGACGTTTCGAGTATGTCTATGATCTCACAGTGGATGAGGCGCATGATTTCTTCGCCTGTAAGACATTAGTAGGGAATTGCCTTGACGCTGTACGCTATTGTAGTACACCGTTCTTCATCAACGCTACAGCACGCGTCTTCGAAGCCAAAGGAGGTGTGACTCCGTCGAAGGGAGGTGAAAGCCCGAGGAGTCGCAGGGTGTTCTCATCGAAAAGAGATTTTTAAACCTTCGGAGAGGATAGAGGTGTCTATATGAGGATAATCGGAAGCGCATCGGTGCCTGCGGCGCCATCCATGCAGCAGAGCCTTCCCCCGATCACGCTGTTCCAGATGGGAGCGGGGACGGAAGACGTCATCGGCAGACAGGACGAGTTCAAACGCATCAACGTGGCCGTGGCCAACGCCGAGCGTCCGACCAACCAGTACTACCGCGTCGCGGAGCAGTCCAATTTCTGGATGATGTACACCCTGATGAACTGGTACAGGCGCGAGGTCTCGGTGCTGTCCACCATCTGCACCCGTGCGACCACGGAGCTGTTCAGGCACGACCTGAGCCTCGTGCCGAAGTTCGACAAGAAATGCGAGGACTGCGGGTACGAGTCCCAGACCGAGATCGACAGGTGCCCCCAGTGCGGCTCCGCGAGGCTCAGGAGACCGGACTGGAGCCAGCAGGCGTACTTCGTCCGTCCGAACGGCAAGAGCTTCATGGAGGAGGCCAACGACAACGGACAGACGCTCAAGGAGGTCATGAGGTCCTATGCGGAGTCGCAGTATCTCAACAATCAGGCGTATATCCTGTGCGTCACCGGGGACCTCATAGACAAGGACACCGGGAGATTGGAGAGGGCCTACCCCCTGGAGTTCATCGCCGAGGCTCCCGAGTACGTCATGTGCCTGTTCGACAGGACCGGGAAGCCGGGGACCACCTACGGCTTCATCCGCGAGGACAGATGCAGCAAGATCGACATCGACACGGACGAGGAGAAGCTCTACGAGCTGTCGCAGGAGGGCAAGGAGATATACCCCGCCTACTGGCAGATCGGAGAGTCCCCCGGAGGCAACGGGCAGTACTGGCTGTACACCCAGGAGGAGGTCTATCAGGACCACTGGTTCAGACCCTCCCTCACATACGGCATCCCCACGTGGTTCGATATAGAGGACGACCTCCTCACCTACCACTATCTGGAGAAGCACTTCCTGTCCAGATATAAGTTCGGGTACGTCAGGAAGATCGTCATCCTGCCCGGGTTCAACGAGCAGGATGCGGAGTCCATGGCCAAGGGCGTGCAGGACGTGCTGTCCACCAATACGAACTCCATCCCCATCATCTGCACTCCTCCCCAGATCCCGGGGACGGCGGAGATGAAGGCCCAGACACTGGAGCTGGGCACCGACGACGCCTCGCAGGCCCTGCAGGTCAAGGACGACATCAGGAACAGGCTGTGCGCCCACGGAGGGCTCCCCAACCTGTTCGCAGGAGACGTGGAGGCCTCCGGGGGGATGAACAACGAGTCCCAGCAGATCACCGTCATGGACCGCTATCTGATGGACAAGTACAACTTCATCGACAGGCTGTGCGACTGGATACTCAGCTGGTTCCCGAAGATAACCGACTGGCAGCTGAGGGTCAACAGGCCGTCCAAGGCGTACACCGACGCCAAGCGCAGGATGGACAAGATGCAGGAGGCCCAGATGATGAAGTCCCTCGGATTCGACATCCGCTACGTGGACGGCGAGTTCAGGTACTCCGAGGAGCCCATCGACCAGATCCAGCGCAAGGAGCAGGAGGCGCAGGCGAAGATGCAGGCGCAGATGGCCCAGCAGCCTATCGCCGACGGAGGGATGATGCCCGGGGACGGAGACGGGCCTCCCGAGAAGGGCACCGCCCGCAGAGAGGACGAGGAGATAGGCGATGCCGAGGACGAGGTGGACCTCTCCAAGAGGGAGGCCGACGGGAGCATGGAATGAGCGAGGTGGTCATCGACGAGGCACGGCTCCGTGACGAGATCGAGAAGGCTCTGAAGGAGCGTCTGGAGGAGATGGGCCTGCTGGACGAATGGGTCGTGGTGGCCGATGCTCCGTACGCCGCATACGTGGAGTTCGGCACCAGGCCTGCGGACCACACCAAGCGCGGACCCATGGGAGTCAAGAATCCGAAGATCACCCTCACCAGGGAGAAGTTCAGGGACTGGGCCGCCGCCAGAGGCTATTCCGAAGCCTATGCGGACAAGGTGTACAGCATGGTCATGGAGCACGGTGCGATGCCCAATCCTTTCATGCGTCCCGCGCTGTACAGGACCCTCGACATCCTCGATGTCGAAGCGGAATGGGACACGTTCCCGCCTACGGTGGAGGATGTGGCGAAGCGCATCGCCGAGAACGCGAAGCGCTATGTCGAGGATTACAGCTCCGCCGTCAACGAAGCAGGGGAGCCGAGGGAGGGGACCCTGGCGGAGAGCATCAGGGCCATGCCCGCATCGGAGTGCACGATAGAGGGCACGAAGGACCCGTCCTACACGGACAAGAACCTCTGGAAGAAGGAGAACATGAACATGGGAATCGAAGGCAGGCAGGCGAGGCGTCCGAGGTACCGATGATGAACAGGAACGATTTCAAGGTGTGGCAGGAACTGTGCGGAGAGGAGGGATTCGTGACCATCAGGGAGCTGGCGTGGAGGCTCAACATGCTCCCCAGATCGGTGCAGAGCATCATAGCGTCGGTGGACACCCCCCTGGTGGAGTGGGAACGTGCTCCGTCGGCGGTGCGTCTCAACGGGACTCCCGAGGAGAAGCGCCTGCTCTACGAGGAGATAGGCTCCAAATGGTGCGCGGTGTCGGAGGAGTGCAAGGACGCGGTCCGCTCCACCATACAGAGCCCGTCCACCCTGATGGCCCTCGTGGAGGCCACCGGGTTCACGAGATACGAGGTCCAGATGGCCCTGGACGTCATGCACGAGATCGAATGCACCGGCAAGCCCGGGCATAAGACATACAGTCTCAGAGCGGAGGCATAGAGATGTACACGAGCATAGAGGAGCTGCCCACCCAGGTGAGGATGGCTCTGGACGACGAGGATTCGAAGAAATGGATGGAGGCCTACAACGAGTCCGACCCGCATACCGAGAAGGAGGTCCTGGATGCCCGCAAGAAGGCGTGGAAGGCGTGCAAGGACCTTCCGTCCAGCTTCTCCTTCAGCGCCATAGCGTCCGTGGAGGACGTGGACAACGACGGGGAGGTCATCGACGTGGAGTCCATCGTGAAGCACGCCGACGACTACATCCGCGCCGGAGGCAACCTGCAGGACAACCACGGGAACTACAACATCGGGGCCTGCTGGGATATGGAGCCGTGCGAGGTCGAGGGGAAGCCCGCGGTCCGCATGTGGGGGAACGTCTTCGGAGGGGACGAGGTCTACGACGCGGCGAGACAGGCCTTCGTCAAGGGGTTCAACAACGTCAGCATCGCGGGGGAGGCGGGAAAGGGCCGCTACCAGTGCGACAAGAAGGGGGGCTATGTGAAGCGCGACGTCAGGCAGCTCCTGGAGATATCCCTCTGCAGGGTGCCGTCCAACAGGCACGCCAAGATGACGTGGTGCAACGAGAAGGCGCGTCTGAAGAAGTCCTCGGAGGACGTGGTGCTGGGCGTGGACTCCTACGAGATCCACCGCGACTACACCACCTGCCCCGTGCTGGGCCTCAGGAAGGCCCTCCGCGACAGAGGCATAGAGGCGCATGCCAGGAGCGACCACGTGGAGGTCGGGGGGATATCGTCGAGCATGTTCGAATCCACGAGACCGTTCCTGAAGAGCCTGGACGCCGTCGGCATGTGGAAGAACGGCACGGCGTTCCTGTATCCCCGCGGACAGACGCTGGAGAACGAGTTCAGGAAGGCGTACGATGCAGGACAGGCGACGCCCGACGGAAGGGTGCTGGATCTGGACCGCGGAACGTTCGACCGCCTTTACGGGCTGGGTCTGCTGGAGAGGGACGGACATGGATGGAGATTCACAGCGGCATAACGATCTCATCTGGTTCTACAGGAACCGCTTCTGCTGGGACGAGTTCGTCGATACCTTCGTCGACGTCATCCCGGAATACGCGATGATGCCCGACAGCCTTCCCGAGGAGGCGTCCGAGGAGGCCCAGGAGGCCTATGTGGAGAACGAGGCCGACTACACCTACGAGTCGGAGGAGATGCTCCTGCGCATGGGCACCCGCGACCTCGACGGCAGGAAGGGCTTCGTATGGGGCCGCCCCGCAGGCTGGCTGGATGTCGTCATGCGCTATACGGACAGGAACGGAGAGGACGTCTTCGAACGCTATCCGCTGTTCGTCGATGCGCGTATAATCATCGCACCGGAGGGCTGGGACGGCAAGACAGGGGATATATTATAAAAACGAAGCACGCTATCAAGAGCCAGGTACACTATGGACACCGATGAAGCGTGGGAGCAGTTCTGCAAGGACTCCGCACGCATCGAGAAAGCCTCGATCTCCGAGAAGCTGGACACCATGCTGGCTGCCCTCAACGAGATCAGGATCGATGCGTCGCGCACCGCGCAGGTAGTGCCTTCCATCCTCGGAGACGACGCCGCGGTCGATGCCGCCAACGCCGGAGCCGCGGATGCGGGCGGTGCACCCGGCATGGACCCCATGGGGGGAGCTCCTATGGGACCCGATGCCGGAGGCATGCCCCCTGAAGGTCTGCCGGGCGGGGAGTCCGACGGTACCGGCATGGATTTGGCAGGTGATGCAATGGCAGACAAAGAGGAGTTGCCTCCCGATATGCCCCCCGCAGAGGGGGCCCCGGGTCCCGAAGCGGGGATGCCGGAGATGCCTCCCGAAGCCGGAGCTCCGGCAGGGGATTCCGCCGCGCCCGTGCAGGGTGCCGACGGTCTCGACGAGGGATACGGGGAAGACGACGACGATGAGTGGACCGAGGACGACGACGCGGCCTTCAACGAGCTGATGGCGTCCCTCGGGCTGGGGGGTCCGCAGAACGCGGCTCCCGAAGCGGGCCCCGCCGGCATGGGCGAGGTCGAAGGAGTCGAGGGTCCCGAGGCCGACATCGGAGGAGGGGACATCACGACCGTGTTCAACAACAGTCTCAAGGATGCTCTCGCATCCGCGGTGGACCGCGGAGACAGCGCATCGATCGCCTCCTTGGGAAAGCTGGGAGACAAGATCAAGTCCCTTCTGACGGAATTCGACGCTCTCGCCAACGGCGGAGCAGGCGGGGAGGGCCACGTTCCCGCGGAGCCCCCCGTGGACGCGGTCCCCGACCTCGGAGACGAGGGAGAGCCCGCACCGGAGGCAGGTCCCGCAGAGGGTTCCGACGAGCCTCCTGCGGAGGAGTCCCCGGAGAAGGAGCCTTCCGAGGAGAAGGTCGATGACGGGGACGACGACATCAAGAAGTCCGCCGAGTGCGGAGACACCGTGGGCATCGAGAAGGATGCGGGCGCCATCGGCGCAGGCTCCGAAGGCGCGAGCAACGCGCTGTTCGGAGAAGGAGCATCCAAGATAGATGCCGACGACGGTCTGCTCAAGGACCCCGAGGACACCCTCAGCAAGTCCGTCCCGAGCATCTCCGACATCATGAAGGGCAAGGGAGACCTCGGTCTCCTGCTGAAGAGCCTCGACCCCTACGACGGCCATGAGGCCATCGCGAAGCAGTACAACGACCGCGCGGCCAAGGCCGTGGACGAGGATGCCATCATGCATCCCGAAGGAGAGGTGGACTGCGACATCGCCAAGTCCACCATGGTCCCCGACAACTCCTGGCTCGCCAGAAGCATCAGGGACTTCGACTTCGGAGGCTCGTCCGAGAAGGGTTCCGTCCCCGCCGACGAGGTCACGCCCGCCAAGGAGATCGGAACCGGGCAGAAGGGCCATCAGGACCCGACGTCCATCGCCACCGCTCAGCCTATCAAGGAGGTCACCGGAGAGGAGCCTTCCGACGAGGGGAGCGCGAAGCAGGTCGAGATGCCCTCCGCGCAGATGGAGCGCGGCGAGGGTGCGGGACAGAGGTCCTCCGTGACCGTTCCCGTGGCCAAGACCGCTCAGGACAACGGCAAGCACATCATGACGTTCAAGGAGATGTCCGCCATAGCCAAGAGCGGACGCCCCGGCGTGCTGTGCTCCGTCAACGGCGATATCTCCACTCCGGAATACGGAGCCAAGAGCATCGCCAAATCCCAAGACCACACCTTCAAGATCGGAAAGGACCCCATGGACATGCTCCTGGCCGACATCGAGAGATACAACGTTTTTAAGGCAAAAGACGACTTCTAAGGCGATCCTATGAGTTCAGGACAATTCATCAATCAGAACGGGAAGCTGGGTACCACCTACCCCGAATCCCCCTACGCCATGGAGGACCTCATCGAGGACTTCTACGGCGCGGCCGTCGGCAAGTTCATGAAATCCGCGGGCCACGCCGGATACGGCGACGGCAACAACGGGTACTTCAACCCCATCTTCGGAAAGTACATCACCGCCGCGATGTTCATGAACGACAACGTGTTCACCGCTCTCGGTGCACGTCCCTACACCACCGAGGGTGTCCGTATCTCCACCGAGGCCGCCACCTACGGACTGGCCTCCGCCGCCGATGCCACCGCTCTCGGAGTGACCGAGGGAGACTTCGTGGGAATCGGAGCCACCACCCTCCCCGACGGAGACATCCCCGGATCCGTCGCCATGCCCGTCAACGAGTTCAGGGAGCCCTCCAAGGAGCTGCCCCTGTCCTTCGACTACGGAATGTACCTCGCGGCCGTCGAGAACAAGGACGATGTCGTCTCCAAGAAGGACTACCTCGACCTCATCTCCAGG
>DATC01000122.1:0-235 GCA_002504495.1 Methanomassiliicoccaceae archaeon UBA537 | reverse complement strand
CTACTCCGACCTCGTGGACAAGACCCTCATGAGGCCCGTCAGCGTCAAGCAGCCCATGCTCAACGGCGTCGAGACCTCCCTGAACGGACTGGACAGGATCGTCTCCGGATTCTCCGAGATCGGAAGGACCGTCGGAACCACGACCCTCACCGCCGAGGACGTCTCCCCCTACGGAGGACGCACCGCCACCCACGGAGACTTCTACGCCTTCAGGTCCGCCGGAACGTCCAACCTG
>DATC01000056.1 GCA_002504495.1 Methanomassiliicoccaceae archaeon UBA537 | reverse complement strand
ACGATGGGTCCCTCGTATCCGCAGTCCTTGTCGGGTCCGACGGCTCCGGCCTCGCATCCGGCGAGGGTCCTGGCCGCGGAGATGGCACGGGTGATGGCGGAGAAGGTCCTCTGGACATCGTTGTCGAGGTAGCCACCGGCCATGAACATGGCGACGTTGGCTCCAGAGCAGTCGGTGTCTCCTCCGGGGATGGTCTTGTACTTCTTGCAGATGTTGGTGCACTCTTCCCAGATGTAGGTCATGTCGATTGCGCCGAGGTAACCGACTCCGTAAAGGAAGGCGATGATGTCTCCGTTGGTGACAGCGTAGTCGGCGAACTCTTTTCCACCGACGGACTCGACGGAGAAGACATCCGCACCGTTCTCGCAGGCGAACTCGCAGCACTCGAAGAACTTGGGGGCGTACTGGTGCTCGGACTTGTCGAGCTCGGGCCTGAGTCCCTCGTCGGCCTCCCTCTGGTCGGGGATGGTCTGCCTGACGGCGCTGTTGAGACCGTACTCCTCGTAGAACTTCTCGGAGATCTCCCTCTGTCCGGAGACGACGGGAGCGGCGAGCTTCTCCTGGTTCATCTGAGAGACCCACTCGGTCTCGAGCTGAACGTTGGGGAATCCGGCGGTGACGGCCCTGTTGAGGACGTCCTTGGAGATGTAGTCGACGTACTCCTTCCTGAGCTTCTCGACGTCCTTCTCGGTTCCGGGCCTGGGGGCGTAGTTGATCTCGGGGATGACGTATCCCGCTCCGACCTTGATTCCGCGGCCGTAGGACAGGGGGTACTTGGAGGTACCGAAGATCATGTCGTCGGCGCAGTCGTATGCCATTTTGGTGCATCTAGTAACAGACATCTTGATTCCTCCTCACTGATTGACGATGTTGTCCCACTCGTCCCTGATCTTCTTCCAGTCGTATCCATCGAGCAGCTTCTGCGCGATGAGAGGGGTCTGGGGGGCCTTCTCGGAGTAGATACCGAGGTCGTAGGAGTTGGCGAACTCACGGTTGACAGCTCCTCCGCATCCCATGACAGGGGTGGTGTAGCCCTTCTCCTTGAGGATCTTGGCCTCAGCGGGGAAGGCGGTCATAGTGGTGGTCATCAGGGCGGTACCGGAGATGAACAGGGGGTTGACCTCCTCGACCTTGGCGACGGCGTCCACGATGGGGACGTCACGGCCCATGTCGATGACGTTGTATCCGGAAGCCCTCATCATGACGGCAGCGATGTTCTTACCGATGTCGTGGGGGTCTCCCTCGGCAGCGTGCATGATGACAGTGGCCTTGGGCTTGAGTCCTCCGGGGACCTGCTTCTCGGCGATGGCGATACCGATCTCCATGGTCTTGGCGGCCATCATGATCTCGGGCAGGTAGTAGACGTGCTCTGCGTACAGCTTCGCGACGACATCCATTCCGGCGACGAGTCCGTCGTTGATGATCTTGAGGGGGTCCCTCTCTTTGAGGGCTTTCATGACGGTCGGTCCGACAGTCTTGAACCTCATGTACATGACTTCCTCGGCGACCGCGTGGAAGACGGGGTCGGTCGGCAGAAGCTTCTCAGCCATCTGCTCGGGCGTCATCTCGACCTGAAGGTCGACGTCGTAGCGCTTGAGCACCTTGCTGAAATCAGCACCTTCGCAACTAAGCATTCTATTCCTCCGTAAGGATCCTAGAACCCCTACTGCTCGTCGCATTCGTAATTCCATATTTATTGAATTCGTTGGATGATTATATCATCCATACATTCAATTGCCGTATTATTTAAAACTATCCCATCCATGTATATCCAATACCCCTCTTCCATCCATCAGTATATAAAGTTAGTATTTTCAAGGCGACCATCTATCCAATATACAACCAGCTAGATCCATAGCCCTATACGATTGACCGAACCCCTCAATCGAATGTCTGGCTAGCTTTATCGGACCTCTCGGAGGAGCCCCCTGACGCTTTCAAGGACGGCGTTGCGATGGATGATATTGGATGAATGATGGATGCAATAAAGAACGGCCCCGAGGAGCTTTCGGAGAGCTCAACCGATGCACCGAGCCGATGAATCCGGAAGACCGGGAAAGTCCATCAGAGGTTAACAACGGTTCTATCGCAGGATAGTGTTAATAGGGATGTCTCGGTTCTTAGCATCCATGTATGTGTACATACTGGGCGGCTTCCTCGGAAGCGGGAAGACGACCCTGCTGATGAACATAGCAGGAATGTATTCGAAACGCGGCGAGAAGACGGCCATACTCGTCAACGAGTCCGGACAGGTCGGAGTCGACGGCGCCACCCTGAAAGCTCAGGGATACGATGCCGTGGAGCTTCCCAACGGCTGCATCTGCTGCAGCCTCTCCGGAACCCTTCAGACCGCTCTCAAGAGCATCAAGGCCGACATCGATCCCGACGTCGTGATCATAGAGCCCACCGGACTCGCCCTTCCCCAGAAGGTCAAGGAGCTCGTCCACGTCGCTCAGGTCGATGCCGATGAGATCTACATCATCGGCGTGTCTGACGTCCAGAGGTTCGATGATCTGATCAAGAAGAAGGAGAACTTCTTCAAGATGCAGATGAACAAGGCCGATGTGCTCCTCGTCAACAAGATCGACCTGGCCAAGCCCGGGCAGCTCGAGGAGATCGAAGGGTACCTCAAAGGCAACTACCCCGACAAGCCCCTCTTCGCCGTGTCCGCGAAGACGGGAGAGAATCTGGACAAGCTCTACGAGTTGATGAGATGAGCCACGAGGAGCACGAATGCCACTGCCACGAGGGGCATCACCACGAGCATGAGCAGACCTCTCTGGAGATGGCCGGAGGCTGCGCTGTCGGGATCCAGGGAACGATCTCCAATTGGAACGCCGGAGCAGAAGACGCCATGGTCGGAGTCCTGATGAGGATCGGATACTACGTCACGAACGAGTCCAGCATCCTCCTGGGGCACATCAAGGCCGCCATCGTCGACGAGAACGGCAACGGCGTCACTCTGAACCTCATAGATCTCGACAACGGTGTGGAGCGCCATGGAGAGCTCGGACCTCTTCCCACCGCAAGATTCGCGTTCATGTGCGCGGTCCTCGATGTGGACGAACACGAGCTGGAGCACCAGATGTTCCATGCTATCGACGACTCCGGACTGACCTACGAGCTCGACAAGCCTGTCGAATGCCACTGCCACGACCATTGCCATGAGGAGCACGATCACGAATGCCACTGCCACGAGGGCCATCACCACGAGCACTGCTCCTGCGGATGCGAGGACCATGACGACATGATGGAGCTCACGGGAACCATCACCGGCTGGAACGCCGATTCGGAAGCCAGGCTCTCCGCTGCCGTGCTAAAGGTCGCCGGATGGGCCGCCGAGGAGTACGGCGGACTCGATGGGGAGATCGGCGCCATCGTCACCTGCGGAGACCAAGAGCTCGATCTCATCGTGGACGACCTCGACGAGGGAGTCGAGCGCGACGGAGGCGTCGAACCTTCGGAGACCGTCAAGCTGTCGTTCAAAGCCCATGTGGAAGGAGCCAACCACGAGCTCCTCCACACCATGTTCCATGCGATCAGGGACTCCGCCATAGACTGCGAACTGGACCAGGACCACGACTCCGTCCACGGAGACGGATGCGGCTGCCATCACCACGGCGAGTGAGAGCGGCACGGACACGGAGGTTGAAACAGATGAGCTACGGAATATCAATAGACGTGGGCACCAGCGGAAGCAGGTGCCATGCGGTCGATCTCGACAGCGGTAAGATCATATCCACTTCGGTCACCGAATGCCACCCTCTGCCGGGTGCCAACATCATGGACCATCTGACCTTCTGCATAAACGTAGGCACCGAGATGGCGCACGACATCCTGATCGACACCGAGAACAAGCTGATCAGGACGCTCGGGATCGACCTGAAGCAGGTCGAAAAGGTCAGCATATGCGGCAATCCCATCCAGCTGTCCCTGTTCCAGGGGATCCCCGTCGACGACCTCGCCTTCGCAGGCGACAACGCCAGGAAGGCCAGAGGCATCGAGATGCAGAAGAGGGACGCGGGAGTCTTCTCCGCCGTCGATGTCGGACTAGATGTGAAGGACGGATGCGAGCTTTACGTACCCCCTGCCATCAGGCACGAGATCGGAGCGGACGCTCTGGCGATGATGTACAAGAGCGGATTCCTCGAGGACGACCGCAACTGCATGGTCACCGACTACGGCACCAATGCGGAGATGGCTCTCAAGGTCGGCGACGACATCTACACCGGATCCGCCGCCGCAGGGCCCGCCATGGAGGGACAGTCCATAAGGTGCGGGATGCTCGCCGGACCCGGGGCCATATCAGATCTGGAATACGATTTCCAGTGGATCTGCAAGGTCCTGGACGACGACATCATGCCCGAGGACGGAGACAGGATAGACTTCGGACTTGAATCCATCACCCCCAACGGTCCGATGCACGGCAAGGCCGTGGGCATCACCGGAACCGGAGTCGTCGCCGCCGTTTCGGCGGCCATGAGCAGCGACCTCTGGAGGAAGGGGAAGCTCAAGACCTCGGACGGCAAGCTCCATCTCCAGGACGGAGTCTACATAGATTCCAAGGACATATCCGAGGCCCTGAAGGCCATCGGGGCCATCCGCGCCGGACACTTCACTCTGCTGGAGCATGCCGGAGTCAAGTTCTCCGACATGAAGGTCATGTACATGGCCGGTGCCTCCGGTACCTACGTCGATGCAGACAAGGCGAGGGACGTCGGTCTCGTTCCGCCTTCATGCGACACGATCTACCAGTGGGGCAACACGTCTCTGGCCATGGCCACCGACATCCTGAAGGACCCCGAGCTCCTGGACAAGCTCCAGGACATAGCGAACAGCATCAGAGCGAACCATATAATGTTCGCCGGCGACAAGATCTTCGAGCAGATCTACACCCAGGAGCTGGCGCTGTGCGACGAGGGCATGCCCTTCGAGATGTACAACAGGAACAACGTTGCGGCAGGTCTGCAGGAGCTTCCAAAGCCCAGAGGACGCATCGACGTCCACAAGATGGTCAAGAGGGACATCCCTGATCTAGGCGAACGCGGACTGACGATCGTCCACGACATCGGAACCGAACTCAGGGGACGCATGGAAGGATGCACCGGATGCAAGATCTGCGAGAAGGAATGCCCCGAGAACGCCCTGACCGTCATGCCGGACAACGAGATCGTCGTGAAGACGAAGAACTGCCTGGGAACCGCGTGCTACCGCTGCCAGTTCTCCTGCCCCAGCAAGGTCTACAAGTACGATAACCTCAGACTCAGCATCTGAGCTTCAAACGGGCCTACGGGCCCCCTTCCTTTTTCCGGTTACTCTTTTCCCGTGACTATTATCGCATATCCAGCTGGATTATCTGCAAAATTGTCGCATATCCAGCTGGATTATCTGCAAAATTGTCGCATATCCAGCTGAATTATCTACACTTTAATAACAGGAAGTCGATTCCGACCTGTGCTCAAGAGGAAGATCTACGACAGACTGATGGAATGGAAATCCCGCAAGGATCACAATTGCCTCCTTGTGAAAGGACAACGCCAGGTCGGAAAGACGTACATCATCAAGAAGTTCGCATACGACAACTACGAAAAGCTGGTATACGTGGACTTCAGCCTGCAGAGAAACGTTCACCGGGCATTCGATGACAACCTCGATGTAGATACGATAGTGAGGAATCTCAAGCTTTTCCTCGATCCCGATGACTTCATCCCCAATAGAACACTGATCTTCTTCGATGAGATCCAGGCATGTCCGCGGGCCAGAGAGTCGTTGAAACCGTTCTCCATGGACGGACGGTACGACGTCATAGCCTCCGGCTCCCTGCTAGATGTAGTGGACAGGAAAAGAACCGAAGCTCTGATTCCCGTAGGCTACGAGGAGCCGTTGACGATGTACGGCCTGGATTTCGAGGAGTTCCTATGGGCAAAAGGCATGTCTGAAGACATCATAGATGAGATTCACGATTGCATACGTTCCCTGAGGCCGTTCAACAGCGCCTATCTCAAGGCGATGGAGGATGCCTTCAGAGACTACTGTCTCGTCGGTGGCATGCCGCAAGCGATCGTCAGATATCTGGAGACCGACGACTATACCGCGGCAGGAGAAGTTCTGGATCGGATAATCGAATCGAGCGTCGACGACATCAGGAAGTACAACGACGATAAGGATGCCTTGAAGATAGAACATTGCTTCAGGTCCATCCCGTCCCAGCTGTCCCAATCCAACAAGAGATTCATGTTCTCTCGTCTCGATGACGATAGGCCGCGCACCGCATCGAGGAAGTACAGCGACAGCCTCCTATGGGTGCTGAAGGCGGGATTGGCAAGCCCGTGCATCCAGCTGGATTCTCCCGAGATCCCTCTGATAGCCCATTGCGAACAGGACGTCTTCCGCGCCTACATGTCCGATACGGGCATGTTGCTCCGCATGATGGGAGTGAACGCCCGCAGAGCAGTCTACAGCGAAGATACGGGATTCAACATGGGTGCAGCGACAGAGAATGCGATCTCCGAATGCCTGATGAAGGGAGGATACGACCGCTACTTCTACAAGAAGAAGGCTCTTCGTAAGTTTGAGTGGGTTTAAATACCGTCAGGGAGCAGAGCAGATCTGATTG
>DATC01000086.1:5046-5252 GCA_002504495.1 Methanomassiliicoccaceae archaeon UBA537 | reverse complement strand
CTCGGAGCGCTGATCTTCGGAATCGTCGCTGCTGTAGTCATGGTTGTCTGCAAGAGGTTCGATGATCTCAGGGAGGACTCAGTCATAGGGGTCCTTTGGGCTATGGGAATGGCTGCCGGGGTGATCTTCATGTGCTATGTGGATCGGAGCGTCCTCGTCCCCTCGTCGTACGAGACAATCCTGTTCGGCAATATGCTCCTGATAGA
>DATC01000086.1:0-5022 GCA_002504495.1 Methanomassiliicoccaceae archaeon UBA537 | reverse complement strand
GGAAAGCTCAGGATAATGGCGACCGTCACTGCAACGGTCATCGCCGCGGTGGCGTTCTTCTACCGCGACCTTCGCATATTGACGTTCGATCGTGATTTCGCCGTCATATCCGGGATACGCGTCCAGTCTTTGGATCTGGTCCTTCATGTGCTGATCGCGGTGACATGCGTGATGGTGGCCAACGTCGTGGGCATCGTGATGATCATCGCGCTGATGACCATTCCTGCCGCCATGGGATGCCTGAGCTCTGGCGGACTGCGCGGAACGATGATCAGGTCTTCGATCTATGCGACGTCCCTGTCCGTCATAGGCCTCTTCGTCTCTCTTGTAACCGATACTCCGCCTGGCGCCACGGTCGTCCTGGTGGTGGGTTTCGTCTTCGTCCTGGTTCTGATCGGCAAGCATATCATGGAAGGGAGGTCAGCGGTTTGAACAACGGAAGAACAACGAGTATGTGTGCAATGACTGTCGCGTCCTGCAATCATCCGGAGATTGGCATCGAATGCGGACCTTTCCGCCCTCCGAGGATGCCTATCGGGTGCATGTGCAATATCCGCTTCCACCGATGTTGGTCGCGAGTCTTGATATACTCCGCAGGAGGATGATGGACCATGGACCTCTCCATGGCTTTCATAATCGTCGGCGGTCTGCTCGAGCCGGTTTGGGTCATTTCATTGAAGAAGTTCGATGAATCCAGGAAACCGCTGTGGCTGATCGCGACTGTTTTCTTCTGCGTCCTCAGTCCCGCCTTGATGGGGATGGGGATGGAGTCGGTTCCCATGGGTGTGGCCTATGCGATATGGACCGGCATCGGCGCAGTATGCACAATGATCGTGGGGTACATCCTGTATGGGGACCGCATCAATGCGATCAAGCTGTCCTGCGTCGGATTGATACTCGCGGGAGTGATAGGACTTCAACTGTTCTCGGGGGCATCAGCATGAACGCCGCCTGGGGGTGGGTCGTGGTCGGCGGATTGTTCGAGGCCGCTTGGGCGTCCTTCATGAAGCTCTCTGACGGATTCACGGACTTGTTCTACGACGTCCTGTTCCTTGCATTCATGGCGCTGAGCATGCTCTTCCTCAACAAGGGCTTCAGGGCCGGACTTCCGACAGGACCGTGCTATGCGGTATGGGTCGGAATGGGAGCCGTGATATCCGTGCTGATCGGCGCGCTCGTCTTCGGGGATGCCATAGCCGTCGGAGGCTGGATCTGCGTCGCGATGATCGTCGCCGGTGTCGTCGGACTCAATCTGTCGGAGGAATGAACCTCGCAGGCCGAGCCCGCAGCGACCCAGCGTGTCTATGACCCTGTCGTAGATATCGATGTATTCGTCCGTGGGCTCCAGGCTCCTGAGGTCGTAGCATTCCTGGAAGCACTTCCCTTGAGGTGCACGTGCGAAGTCCCTTTCATAGAGCCTCAGGACGTTGTCTATGGTCTCGTTCACATCTGCTATATCCATGCCGCACGTGGCCAGAGACACCTCGCCCATCATCCTCGCCTCCATTCCCGACGTCCTGTCCAGCGAGACGCCCTTGGCGGAGGCCACTCCGGAGAGGATCTCTCTTCCGGATGCGGTGTCGGCCATGGCCTGCGCCGCGATCTCGAGAAGGCACATGTCGGTGCAGGGTCCTGCCATCGTGTAGTACTGGTTGGCGAGTAGGAAGTCGGTGTTCTGATCCAGAGCCGCAGCGGCATGGGCGGCTACCTGGATGGTCTCCCTCGTCGTCGTGGTCCCCCATCTGATGTGTATCGGACCGTCGAGATGTATGTCCGAATCGAAGAGGGCGAAGGATGCGATCGTGGAGGCTACGTCGCATATCGCCGTCTCCTCCGCTCCTCCGACGTATCCGCCGAACATGGGCATCTGTTCCATGAGGATCGTGTCGCCGGACGCACCCCACCCTGCGAGCATGTTCAATCCGGCGGTGTTTATCTTCAGCTCGTTCAGCTGGGAGCATTCGTGCTGGTCCCAGGGCCTCATGCCGTACGGAGTGAGGTCAGACGCCAGTCTTCCGGCGGCCGTCAACGGCGTCTGCGGACCCTAGATGCACATCCCGGGACGCTGCGCCAGAAGGCATGCCTCGCGCACCCTTCTGATCTCCGACATGGTGGCCCTGATCTCCCAAGGCGTATCGCTGGAGGCGGGATGATCGTTGAAGGTCTCCATCACGCCGCTGACCACCGCGTCCACGACCGGTTCCTGGGAATAGGATCTGATCATCGGGATGAACAGATCCTCGGATGTGGGGGAACCCGTCGGACCGCCCTGGATGATAGGCTTGCGGGTATCGTTCCCTCTGCGTGCGACACAGTCGCGCTCGTCCTTGCCTGAACCGAGGCTGAGCTTCTGAGGAGCCATCTTCAGGCCCTCGAACAGCTCGTCCTCTCCGATCCTCATCACGCGACCGAGATCGGAATTGTAGAAGCCGGTGGTCAGGAGCATGTCCAGTCCTGCGAGGAACAGGCGTTCGCAGAGGTCCTGATCGGTAGGTATCAGCTCCTTTCCGAACTTTATCTTGTACTTCTCCTTCATTTTGGCGACGTTGCCGGGGACGATGTTCAGATCCCATTCCTCTTCCGGCACCCTTTCGCCCGCCAGGAACCTGTCGTAGGCCTCGAAGATGTCGATATATCTTTTCGCTGTCACGATGAACCATCAGCCGTGTCGTCGCCTTGATTCGGCGATAGCAGTCTTCTGACCAATGTTACGATCTCGCCGCCGGACGCGGAGTATCCGTCTCCCCCGATCTGGTTCACCCATTCCTTGCTGCAGGGTGCCCCTCCGAATATGGTAAGAACAGAGAGTCCCTCCTCCTTGAAGATGCGGACCATCTCCTTCTGCTGCGGGAGGCTAACGGTCATCAAGGCGGATCCGCCGACGATGTCGGCATTCGATTCCGAAGCGGCCTTCAGGAACTTCTCGGGATTGACATCGGCACCCAGGTCAATGACCTTGAATCCTGCGCCACGGAGCATGGCGCAGCAGACGTTCTTACCTATGGAATGGATATCTCCTTTCACGGAGCCCATGACGACGACTCCCTTGAGTCTCGGTTCGCAGGATCCTGACATGTACGGCTCGATGACATCCAGGGCCTTCTCCATGGCTTTGGAGGCCATCATGACCTGTGGCAGGAAAATCTTAGCATGGTCGAAATCGCGACTTATCCGATCCATGCCCTTCGCCAATCCTTCGTTGATGGCTCTATCCGGGGAAATCCCGCTGTCCATGGCGCTCTTGGCGAATCTCTCGCATTCCGAGATGTTCCATGTCGCGATGGAGTCCTCCAATCCTTTCAGAATATCGATATCGTCCATACAGGCTCCGATTAAAGCGTTTGATGCGGGCCTCAGGGGCCCGCAGGTGAGATCACTCCTTCTTCTCTTCGCAGATATCGGATTCCTTTCCGATATTGTCGATCTTCTCTTTGAGATTGGCGATCTTCTTCTCGGATTCGGAGATCTTGTCCATAAGTCCGGAGATATCCGCATCTGCCGCGGTCTTCCCGGCCTTGATGGCTTCGACGACCTTCTTCCCGATCTCGGCGGTCGTCTCCTCGATAGTCCTCTCCTCGGATCTGACCTGCGACTGCAGCTTCTCCTTGTCGATGCTGTTTCCGATCTTGGTGTCCGCGTTCTTGGCTGCGGTCTTCACCTTGTCCATGAATCCCATGATAATACCTCCGGTTCTCACTCGACCAGCTTGTGGTATCCGTAGGCGGGTTCGCCTGCGTTGAAGCAGTACTGGATCGTTGCGAACTGCTTCTTGAATTCCTTGACGTCCTCTTTAACCTTGCTCGGGTCCTCCTTCTTGACCACGACGCGGGCTATGAATTCTGCGACCTGGTCCATCTCGGACTCCTTCATGCCGATCCTCGTCATCTCCTGGGCGCCGAGCCTGAGTCCGGAGGGCCTGACGGAGCTGGTGTCTCTCGGAAGCATGTTTTTGTTGCAGATTATGTTCGCATCCTCGAGGGCCTTGGCGCAATCCTTTCCGCCTCCGAACTGGGCGACATCCAGGGCGATGGCATGGGATCTGGTGAATCCGAGGTCGGGGCAGAGGACGGGGACTCCGCGCTCGTACAGCGCCTGTCCGAGGGCTCTAGCGTTCTTGCAAGCCTGTGCGGCGTAGTCTCTGCCGAACACATCCATCTCCGCGAGCGTGATGCCGAGAGCGGCCATGGCGTGGAGGTGGTGGCTGGATGTCACCCCGGGGAACACGGCATGGAGCAGCTTCTTCTCCTGCTCCTCTGTGAGATTGGCTCCGAGGAGCATCCCGTGGTTGGGTCCTGGGAATGTCTTGTGCGTGGACGATGAGACGATGTTGACGCCCTCCCTCAGGGGGTCCTGGAACTGCTTCCCGGCGATCAGTCCGAGAACGTGCGCGCAGTCCTCCCACACGAGGCATCCGATCTCCTGGAACGTGTCTTGAAGCTCCTTGAGGGGCGGAGGGAACAGGAACACTGAGAGACCGAACTGGGCGACCTTGGGGCGGACCTCCTTCAGCAGCTTGATGGTACCGTCGACATCGAGATTCATGCTCTTCTCGTCGAACGGATAGTTGACGGAATTGACTCCTCTTTGTCCGAACGCACCGAATTCGCACGTCGAGATGTGGGCACCCTGGGCAAGGGCACAGGTGGTGATGGTGTCGCCGGGCTGGGCGAAGGCGAACAGGACCGCCATGTTGGCGACGGTTCCGGAGATCGGTCTGACATCGGCGAAATCGGCATCGAAGACCTTCTTCGCGAGCTCGATCGTCTTGAGCTCGACTTCATCGACATAGATGTTGCCCTGATAGTATCTCTTTCCGGGCAGCCCCTCGGCGTATCTGTCGGCGAAATCGGAGATGAGCATCTCTTTAGCCAGAGGGCTCATGAGGTTCTCGGATGCGATCATCGGGATGCACTCCTCGAACCATTTGTTGTGCTCCATCACTTTCTGTCTTATGAATTTGGCATCTTCCAAGGCCATCTTATCAGGGGATAATAGTCGTGTTCTGTAATAAGGGTTGGTTCA
>DATC01000004.1 GCA_002504495.1 Methanomassiliicoccaceae archaeon UBA537 | reverse complement strand
TTGCTTCCTGTCGAGATTAGGTTTTATAATAATATTCAAATTGTGAACCATGTTCAGAAGAAAGATTATCGACACACTTTTGGCATGGAAGGAATCCGGATTATGTCGGAAAAAGGCGGCGGTGGTCAAGGGACTCAGGCAGATCGGAAAGACCGTTGCTGTCAAGCAGTTTGCTTTCGAGAACTATGAGAACGTGGTGTATGTGGACTTCAAGAAGACCGTGTCTGCCAGGTTCGCTTTTGAAGGTGATATCGATATCGACGTCATATCCTTGAGACTTACTGCCGTGTTGCCGGATGCGAAATTCGTCCCAGGGAAGACGGTAATCGTATTGGATGAGATACAGGAATGTGCAAGAGCACGTTTCAGTATCAAATCGTTCATTGAGGATGGGCGTTATGACATCATAGCTACTGGATCGCTTCTTGGAATCAGAGGATACAATCGCAAGGATCGTGATATTCCTGTGGGTTTTGAACATACGATACATATGTATCCAATGGATTTCGAGGAATTCCTTTGGGCGAAAGGTGTTCAATCTCAAATCATGGATTACATCCGCGATTGTTTCCACGAAAGGAAACCGGTAGATGAGCCGATTCATACGATGATGATGACTCGTTTTCGCGAATATGTCTGTGTAGGGGGGATGCCATCGGTTGTTGACGCATTCGTGGAGAAGAACGATATGAATGCTGTTAGGGCAGAGCAACGCGATCTGCTGGAGCAGTATCGTGATGATTACGGGAAATATCTGGATGAGAACGGAAACGAAGCTACAGATATGGGGATGCTCGGTCGTATAAATCAGGTGTTCGAATCCATTCCCTCTCAACTGAGCAAGGAGAACAAGAAGTTCCAGTATTCTATTATTTCCAAGAATGCAAGAGGGAAGACATATTCATCTGCGATTCAATGGCTTTCAGATTATGGGCTAGTGAACATGGCTTATAATCTTTTGAGGTTGCAATTGCCGCTGAAGGGAAATCGCGATGATTCAGCATTTAAAGTATATATGGCCGACACAGGTCTTTTCGTTTCAATGCTGGATCGCGGGATCTATCCGAACATCTTGTCAGGAGATCTGTATACGTACAAAGGTGCGGTGTTCGAGAATGTGATCTCGGATATTCTGAACAAGAACGGTGTCAAGCTGTATTATTATCATAAAGACAGCGGCCTTGAGATTGATTTCGTATCCGTTCATGAAGGAAAGGTCTGTTTGATCGAGGTGAAGGCACATACCGGGAACACGAAATCGACCAAGACGGTTATGGGCGACAAGAAGAATCAGGATGTGGATCTTTGCTACAAATTGGGAGATTATAATGTGGGATTCATGAACGGGATTCTGACTCTTCCTATGTACATGGCGCCGTTGGTGGCTGCGGAACTCTCAGATGAACGATCGAGATCGAGATCGAGATGCGAGGCCGTTCGATTCTGCCGTCGACGGTTCTCAGAGAACAATCCTATTCATTCGTCTCTGCTGTGAAGAATCGCGGAATCGGATGGCGATGCGATTGGCAGACCGATTTCAGATTAGACCGTCGGTTTGATGGAAATCGTAGAGAAGTAAAGGGTTTGGGTAAAAGGTTTGTGTGAAGGCGGAGCGCTCATCCGCCTCCCGAGGGCATGAAGTCGGTTATATCGACCTCGGAGGTCTCCTTCTTCAGATCCTCGATGGCGGCTTGACCGCCGTCGCGGCTTTCGCGCTCCTTGAAGGAGACTGCGATGTACTCCGACGGGTCTGCCGGAACGAGCAGCGAGGCATCGTAGTAGAGGTCCGTGAAGTCCAGTCTCACCCAGGTCTTCCCGTCCCTTTCGCGGATGTCCGTCGCTTTTCCGACCGTCGACGTCGGCGTGTACTTCAACAGGTCTCCAACCTTCACTTTGATCAGCCCTTGATGACAGCGCTGCGCTCGCCGGCCGGCTGGAACTCCCTGAGAGCTCCGCGTCCGATCTCCTTCGTCACGTTGGCGAAGTCGAAGACGAGGGACGGGTCGGCGAATGCGATCCTGACGAACGGGTTGGCGGTCCAGGCGTCTCCGCGGGCGACGTGGGCCGCCTTGGGGATACCGGTGTAACCGGACATGTGTCCGACGTTCATCGCGTAGTTGGGGTAGTTGGGTCCGCGGACCTCGGAGGGGAGACCCTCGTCGGACCTGTACGCGAAGGAGTTGGCGGAACCGCACTGGTCCTGCAGGTCGTATCCGTAGAATCCGAGCCTTCCGGTCCTCTCCTTGTGCTGGAGCTGGGACAGGTACCAGCAGTTGAGTCCGACGTCGGCGATACCGGTGGCCATGGCGCCCGCGATACCGGTTGCGGCAGCGGCGACGTTGGCCCTCTGGGATCCACCGAAGTGGGTCTCCATGACGGCGGGGTACCTCTCGTACATCTCGAGAGCGTAGGAGTTGACGTCGTCGGCGAGCTTCATGATCTCGTCCATGTTGTTGGGGTCGAGCTTGCAGAAGCCTCCGTATCTGGATTTGACCTGGTCGATTCCGTAGTAGACGTAGTCCTCCAGGATGTTGTCGGTGTAGGTCGCGGTGGCGTACTGGGTGAATCCGACTCCTCCGGACATGTATCCTCCCAGGTAGACCTGGTCGTAGACGGCGGCTCCCAGAGCGACGGCCTCGAGGGCTGCGCGACCGGGGTCGTCGGGGTAGACACGGTCGGACTGGGCGATATCGGCCATGTATCCGAACGGGATTCCACCGGGCTCGTTGGGTCCCCTGGCGCGCCTTGCGGGCATCATGGTTCCCATGTTGAGGGACTGGTGCTTCGCGGAGTATGCGAAGTCGGCGATGGCGGCCTCTCCGGCTGCGAGCTTGTAGGCGGAGATGAAAGCCATGGAGATCTGCATGGCGGCGTGCCTGGAGACAGTGGCGCCGTCCATGAACCTTCCGACGATGGTGGGGACGCGGACGGCCTGCATGAGGGTCTTTCCGATTCCCTTCTTCAGCTGCTCGGCCTGCTCGGCGGGGAACAGCTTGTTGATGTCGATGACGAATCTGGGGTCCAGCTCGTCGACGAGCTCG
Source organism: Methanomassiliicoccaceae archaeon UBA537 (assembly GCA_002504495.1). Taxonomy (GTDB): domain Archaea; phylum Thermoplasmatota; class Thermoplasmata; order Methanomassiliicoccales; family Methanomethylophilaceae; genus Methanoprimaticola. The sequence continues at coordinate 342 of DATC01000004.1, read as the reverse complement.
TCGTCTCCGGAGAAGACCTTGACGTAGGAGTCCCAGGCGAGAGCGGGGTTGATCTCGGCCATGTGCTCCTGAACGACGGCTCCGCCGGGCATGGTGTGGTTGACGACCTCGAGGTAGGTGTTGATCGTCTCGGGGGTGACCTCCTTTCCAAGCCTTCTCTCGATGGTCTGGTGGGGGCTGTCGAGTCCGACCAGGATGGTCCTCCTGATGTCGTCCCAGGCCTGCTGGATCGCGCAGTTGTTGATGCAGTGGAGATCGTCGGCCTCTGCGAAGATCTCGGTGTGGCTCAGCTGGTAGGGCATCCAGGACCTCTGTCCGAGAGGAACTCCGATGTCCTCGTTG
>DATC01000117.1 GCA_002504495.1 Methanomassiliicoccaceae archaeon UBA537 | reverse complement strand
ACGCGGACTTCCACCCCGGCGGTAGTCGATCGATAGATCATGTTCATAAATTCGACAGCCCGAGCATACGCTTGTTCTATCTTATACCGTCATTGCGATTGGAGATGATCTGTATCGTCGGGATGTCCATACGTTTTCTTCATCTCACGCGCACCTGATAAATACGGAAACCATAATGACTAGTCAGAACCAGAACGATCCGTCTTCCGACGGATCTAAAAGGTTTCAACGAAGCAGTTCGACCATCAGCCGAACGACTTCGAGGACCAGGGTCAGCTTCGCGAGCCATTTACCCCGGTCCTCCTCTTCTTCAGCGATATCATCACCTCCGAGGGATTCTCAGGGCGGAAGCCCGTGCTCAGGCAGGAAGCCCTCGTACGCGGACTTCCACCCCGGCGATCGTTCATCGATAGGACCTGCTTATAAACGCGATAGCTCCGACATAATGTCATTACTTCTTATATAGGTCTCTGAGCGAGGATCGCTTCCCGATCTCATCGGATTGGGGCCCGGGCCTTCCCCTCCCTTCGCAGTTTTATAAAGAAGGGCCCATGCAGGAGCATGTCAGTCCTCAACGATGCATTGAAGCCGCTGCCCAACAAGGATCTTCAGATAAAGCGCATCATGCGCCGGAGAGTGTTCCCCTGTCCGTCCTGCGGCAGGAACGTGAAGGGATGCTACGCCAAGAGGCCCGTCAAGAAGTCCTTGGAGCTTGCGGACGTCGTCGTGCCGTGTCCCGACTGCGGGACGTTCACGATTGCGACGGATGTGAAGAAGGGGAAGGAGACATCCACCGTGAAGGAGACCGGTGCGGTCTACGACCGGTTCTCCAGGGTCAATGCCGCCGAGAAGGATGTGATGGACGCCCCCAAGGGGGATGATGCGGACAGTCTGGTCCGCGCCGCCGATGCGTACACGCGCTTCGCGGAGGAGCTTCGGATCGCGGATCCCGAGTCGCCCACGCTCCCGCTGGTCTTCACGATGGCCGTTAGATGCAATGCCGGCGCCGTAATGAAGGGACGCACCGACCGCGTGAATGAGCTCGCACGCGTCATGACCCTGAGCGACTCGATCTCGAAGTACGAGCTGCTGGAGGAGAGGCGCAACGCATTCCATGTGATCGAAGAGCACGAGGACCTTCTTCCTCCCGCCGTTTTCATCAAGCTCTCCATCGAGGATGCGCTCGTCTCGTCCGCCTTCGACGAAGTGGATCAGGACGAGGATTCGCAGGGATGCATAGAGGAGTTGGAGGATCTGGTACGCGAATTCGATGCATTGCCGAAGAGCGAGAAGGCGGAATCCCCCTATGCTGCGGTCGATGCCCTGACCTACATCGTGTCGCAGCACAACAGGATGGGCAGGAGCGGCAACGCGGCATCCAAGAAGGTCGTCACCGCCGTGAGGAAGGCCAGGAAGGCCGGAGCTCCGGAGGATGCGAAGCACATGAACACGATGCTCAACGCTTATTCGCGCGCCATCACTCCGAAGAACGGCCTGAAGGAGAAGATGCTGGCGGATACCGTCCTATGGAGCAGTCCGCTCTACAATGCCACGGCCGACCACATCATCGCCCGCTCGATCGTCGACGTCCATTCCTCCCTCTTCGGAGGCATCGATGTCGAGGAGATGACGCCGGAGGAGCGGTCCGAGGTCCTGAGCAGGTTGGATTCCGCGATAGAGGTCCTGGATGCGCAGGACGATGTCGGCAACTTCGCATGGAGGATCGTCGATTCCTATGCCATGAGGGGGATCGTCGCCGGTAGGAAGGGCGATCTGGACCTGGCGGTGGACTACATATCCTTCTTCGCCGTCATCGGGAAGCTGGATGAGGACAGGGTGATGCGCCTTGCCTCCAGAATAACCCCCCACCTCGGATTCGGCTCTCCGACCATGAAGAAGCTACTGGCCACAGCCGGGTTCCCGGTATATCCGTGATGTATTCCGCCGCCGGTCTCTTGGACGGGGCCGGCGGCTTCTCCGAGGTCGTCGACGGCCTCGGAACAGGTCCTCGGGCAGGAAGACGAATCCGGTGCGGGCGTCCGCCTTCATCGGGGCGAAGCTGTCCAGATAGCTCTGGAGGAGATCCATGCCCTTCTCGAGATCGAATCCGTCGTACGAGAGGACGGATGCGACGATGTAGGAGATCACCGGCGCCGCGAGTCCCGCGAACGCGTACTCGTTGAAGCACACGATGCTCTTTGACTCGTACGGAGGGAGGCCTTCGAACAGCTTCCCGACCATGCCGGACATCCACGTCTCCACGTCCTCGTCGGCCATGCCGATCGGGGCCGTCGCATAGCAGAGCAGCGTATCCCCGACGGAGGACGCCAGCCCCTCGTACGACGAGGGTACGTTGCCCTTGTCGTCCCATCCGGGCTGGAACGCCATGGCCTTCTTGGTCCAGAAGGAGTTGACCGTTCCGCCTCCGGTCAGGTAGAAGCTGTCCTGGGTGGCGCCGTCGTAGAAGTACGCGAGGGTGACGGTCCTCTTCTCCTCTATGCTGTCCAGGTCCTTCCTGATGCCGGAGATCATATCGGCGCACTCCCTGCTCTTGGACAGCGTCTGTTCGGTGTTGAACATGGCGCCGAGCATGAGCGCTCCGGAATCCGTTCCATCGCCGGTGACGTCCACCCTCACGAAGGAGATCCTGTCCGCGAGTCCGGATGCCACGGCATCGTTCCAGACGTCTGCGTAGAGGAGGCAGTTGCTCCACATGACGAACACGTCTATTCCGGAGGCGGCGAGGCTCTCCACGGTGATCCCGTACGGACTTCCTATAGATCTCCATCCGCTCACGCCGGGATAGTAGTTCTCCCCTCCGCTCATGGAGAACCCTTCGGGCGCTCCGTATATCTTCTCGTAGGCTCCTACGCATCCCATGAACTGGGCGGTGTAGGTCATGTCCACACCCACGCGGTCTCCGAGGGGATAGTTGACGTAGGCGTCGTTCCCCCAGTAGTCCTGGTAGTACAGGCGGGTGCTCTCCCTGCCGATGTACTTCCTCACGATATCGAGGTCCTTCGCGGTGATCTCCCCGTCCCTGTCGGCATCCGCGAAGCGGTACTTCTCCTTCCATTCGGAATCGGGCATCTCGGTCTTGACGATCCTTTCGATGATGTCCGCGTCCCTTCCGTCGATGCGGTCGTCACCGTTCGCGTTTCCGTAGATCTTCACAAGGACGTCATCCTCGTACGACATGTCCGGTCCGACGTCGCCGTCCTGATGGAGCACCAGGGCGCAGGTTGCGGCAGCGACCGCGATTACGATGACGGCCACAAACAGGATTGTCTTGTTTTCCATTCTATCACATGGATGATATATCCAATTCTCGACCCCCGGCCCATGCTATATAAGAGGGGCATACCGAAGTCGATTATGGGAGCAAAAACAGGAAGAAA
>DATC01000042.1 GCA_002504495.1 Methanomassiliicoccaceae archaeon UBA537 | reverse complement strand
CCGCATGAGGGAGGAGGTGCTTGGTCATCTCGTAGGGGCATACGCCCTCGGCCTCGCAGGCCGCCGCGAACGCGCGGGGGTCGGGATCCCTCGCGAGCACCTCGAGCCAATGCTCATCGGACGCCCCCTCCATGTTCGCATAGAATCTGCATCCGGCGCCTTCCGCGGTCCTTCTGCGACGTTCCGAGCAGAGCTTCGCTATCTCCTCCGGGGTCCCCGACGCGAGATCGCGGTCCCCTCTCATGAGAGGACACGTGGAGGCGGACCTCCCCTGAAGGCATACGCAGGTCACGCCGCCCATGGCTCCGCACTCGCGGACCACCTGGGCCTGCTGGGACTTGGTCCGGGTGAGATAGACCACCCGGAGCCCCCTCGCCCTGGCGATCGGAATGACCGCAGCCAGGGCCGATATCGTCTTCCCCGTGCCCGTCCCCGCCTCCACGACGGGACACATCCCGTCGTCCGCCACATCGCGGATGAAGGAGACCAGCTCCTTCTGGCCGGGACGGAACGGGTAGGGGAAGACCTCCATCATCGCTCCGAGCCGCGGTTCCAGATGTCGTCGGGGAGGCTGTCGTAGCTGAACTCGTCGGACGCGGCCGCGACGGCCTCCTTGGGCACGAGGTTCATGAGATCCGCGATGCGCTCCCTGCGGAACAGCCAGTAGTGGATCCTCCACTCCCTTCCGTCGTAGAGGGTGGTCTCCTCCCTCTCCGTGGTCAGGATTCCGGAGTCCTCCAGCATGTAGAACGCATCCCTGTCCTCGGGCTCGAGGACGTTGTCGATGATGCGGTCCGAATAGCCGAAGAAGTTCAGGACGCGGTGGGCGAGATCGTACGCCTCCTCCTCCTGCATCTCCCTCTGGCTGCTGTCTATGCTGTTCTTGATCGCCATCGTGAGATCGTTGATGGTGATGACTCCCATGGACATCGCTCCGTCAGGTCGAGGAATCCGACGTCCTTGGTTCCGACGGACTCGGAGATCCTGTCGACGGTGTCGTCGGGGATCGCTCCGTCCACGGAGAGCACCATCATGGCGCAGCTGTCGCGCCTGGAGACGGCCATCTGGGCGATGTTGACTCCCGCGCCGCCGATGATGTTGCCGACGATCCCGATGACCCCGGGCTCGTCCTTGTACCTGAGATAGACCATGTCCCCGGTGATGGGGGCATCGAAGGAGAACCCGTCGAGACCGACGAGCCTCGGGACCCCGCCGATGACGGTTCCGCGCACGGTGCGGACAACGTCCCCGGACGTGAACCTCATCTCGATCACGCTGGCGTAGTCCTTGGCCGCATCGTTGCTGGTCTCGGAGATCTCGATGCCCTTCTGCTTCGCGACAGGCAGGGCGTTGATGATGTTGGCCGCTCCGATCACGTTCTTCAGGTAGCCTATGACGGCCTCCACGGTGAGCAGCTTGGTCTGCTTGGCGGCGAGGGCGCCGTTGTAGGAGATCTCGAGCTTGTCCAGAGGGTGGTTCCCGACCATCTGCTGGACGAGATGCCCCATCTTCTGGGCGAGCGGAACGTAGGGCTCCGTCTCGGCATCGAGCTTTCCGCGGGGGGCGTTGATGGCGTTGGAGACGGTGCCGTCCCTGAGGAACATGGCGACGTGCTCCGCGACCTCGATAGCGACCCTCTCCTGGGCCTCGACGGTGGATGCCCCGAGGTGGGGGGTGGTGACGAGATTGTCGAGCTCCAGCAGCTTCTTCTCGGACTCCGCGAGGGGCTCGTTGCACCAGACGTCGAAGGCGGCGCCGGCGATGATGCCGTCCTTGAGGGCGGTGTACAGATCGTCCTCGTTGACGATGCCTCCGCGGGCCACGTTGGCGAGCCTCGCGTTGGGCTTCATCATCTTGAACTGCGGAAGGGAGATCATGTTCCTGGTCTCCGGCAGGAGCGGAGTGTGGATGGTCATGAAGTCCGATGTCCTCAGGACCTCCTCGAGGGTGGTGAGCCTGACGCCCAGGGCGTCCGCGACGTCCTTGGGGAGGAACGGATCGTATCCGACCATGGTCATGTTGAAGGCCTTCATCCTCTTGGCGACCTCTCCGCCGACGCGGCCCACTCCTATGATGCCCAGGACCTTGCCGTTGAGCTCGACTCCGGTGTACTTGGACCTCTTCCACTCGCCCCTGTGCATGGACTCATGGGCGAACGGGATGTTCCTGGCCATGGCGAGGAGCATCGCGCAGGAGTGCTCCGCCGCCGAGAGGATGTTCGCGGAAGGGGTGTTCATCACGAGTATGCCCTTCTCGGTGGCGTGGGGGACGTCGATATTGTCCACGCCGACTCCGGCACGGCCGATGACCTTGAGATTGGCGCCGGCGTCGATGACCCTAGCGTTCGCCTTCGTCCCGGACCTGATGATCAGGGCGTCGTAGTCCCCGATCACGGAGCACAGCTCGTCCTCGGACATCCCGGGCTTCATGTCGACCTGGAATCCCGCATCCTTCAGGATCTTGACCCCGTCGTCGGAGAGGGGGTCCGATATCAGAACCTTAGCAACCATTTTCATTCCTCCA
>DATC01000058.1:2210-6864 GCA_002504495.1 Methanomassiliicoccaceae archaeon UBA537 | reverse complement strand
GTGGCATTGTTCTTTCGGATCCGGGCCCCCATATGCGCGTCTTGCAATTCGGACACCGCATCGGATGTTTTTCCGTCCTGGCGAACCAGGTATAGCAGCATTTCCTGCATGCATATACCGACGGCTTCTCATTCCAACGGTAAGACCCGCAGCTGGGACACCTCTGCGGATGTTCCTTTATGCTCGACCATTCGTATCCGCAGCGATTGCATCTCCGGTTCTTTCTCTGACCGTGTGTCATCTATATATTGGAATATACATCCAACATATTAACAATACGCGTACATTTCACGATAATCATTTTTAATGAAATCGAATTATAGTAATTTATTATTAAAAAAATTATAAAAATATGAATATTGGAATGGATTGATGAAGGAAGTCTAAGACGATATGAATGAATATGCGCCTCCGAAGAGGCGCGTTTGTCAGAGCAGGTAGCCCTTCTCGATCTCGGCGATGTAGATGATGGAACGGTTACCGTCCGGGTTGAGTTCGTCATCGATCGTCTTGTCGAGGAAATTGTCCCTATCTATGGGGTCGGCATAGACGGAGCGGCAGAGCAGTACGAGTCTTCCCTCCTTGAACGTGGGCTGTCCGTCCACTTCGACGGTCGTTAATCCGGCCTTCTCGATCTTGTCGGGGACATCTCTTCCGGAGGTCTTCCCCAGATAGTTCAGCGCATCCTTCCTTCCATCGAAGAAGGTGAGCGTGAAATAGGGATTGGATTCGAGGAACTCGTTGGTGTATCTGCTGGGCCTGATGAAAATAATTGCGACCTTGCGTCTCCAAAGGCTGCCGAGGGCTCCCCATGAAGCAGTCAGGGTGTTGACCTTTCCGTCCTTCTGAGAGGTGACAAGCATCCATTTGGATTGGATATCGTTCACTGCATCCACATACTTGCCGAGCTCGTTCAGATCGATCTCTTGCATGCGACGAGGATGCAGTTGGGGATATATCCGTTTCACCATCGGACGTGTCTTCTCATGAACCTCTCGAGCTTGTCGTAGGCCTCTTCGAGGATGGGGATAGACGGGAGCGTTATGGTCCTGAAGTGGCCCTGTCCGAACTCCTCGCAGAATCCGGAGCCGTGGACCATCACGACACCCTCCTCCTTGATCAGGTCTAGAAGGAATTCTTTGTCCGTCTTCCAGTTAGTTCCGCGGAGCTCTATCTTAGGGAACATATAGAAGGCGCCTTTCGCACGACGGGTGGAGACGCAATCGATCTCGTTCAGTCTTCTGTACGTGAAGTCGGCTCTTTCGCGAAGCTTTCTGTTCAGGTCCTCGATGTAATCCTGCGGACCCTGCAGAGATGCCCTGGCGGCCGCCTGGCAAGGGACATTGGGGCAAATTCTGGCTCTGAATTGCTTCATCAATCCTTCTCTGACCTCGTCCATGAGACCGTTCCGGTCCATGAAGTACATGTATCCGACTCTCCACCCCGGCATCAGATTGACTTTGGAGAATCCGTTGAAGATCACGCGAGGTATGTCGTCCGGAAGCTGCGAGGCTGAGAAATGGGTCCCCTCCATAATGATCTTGTCGTAGATCTCGTCGGAGATCAGAGGGATGTCGTATTCCGCCGCTATGTCGCCCATCTCGCGGATGGTCTTCTCATCATACACTGCGCCGGTCGGATTGTTCGGATTGATTATGATCATGGCCTTCGTGCGGTTAGTGATCCTTTTGCGGACCATGTCCGTATCGAGACGCCAATCCTCCTCCTCAATTTGCCTGTAGGGGACGGTGCGACCTTCATAGAAGGAGATGTATTGGGCATACGAAGGGTAGCCGGGGCCGGGAACGAGGATCTCGTCTCCTGGTTCCACCAGGGTCCCCATCATGACGTTGATGGCTTCGCTGACTCCGGCGGTGACGTACACGTCCTCCGGCGTGATCCTAGCTCCATGCTTTTCGAACTCCCTCTTCACGATCGCTTCGCGGAGATCGAGGTTTCCCTGCGAATCCCCGTAGCCGTTGTCGGTCTCGTCGACCGCTGCCCTAAGTGTGGCCTTGAAGTACTCAGGAGTTTCGAAATCCCACTTGTTCGGATCGCCGATGTTCAGATCTAGCGTCTTCAGACCGGACCTTCTGGCAGCGGCGGCGGGAACGGTCACTTCGCGTATCGCGTAGTTCATTCCCATCGACCTTCTGGATGCTTTGATCTTTGTCTTCATGACGATCGCCTTGGCATTCGGAAACGTCGTAATAAAACCTTAGATGGGCAATCTATCGACATTCGGTTGAAATGGCCGCGGGGTGAATGTATCCTCGTGTCATTCGCATGTAATTACTGAAATTACACCAATTACAATCAAAAGTTATTATACTGTTTCCGCAATCCTCTATTTCGGAGCAGAATGCGATAGCGGATGTGGCTGAAAGCGCTCACCGCTAACGGCCCTGAGAGGCCCGAAGGAATGCTGCATTCTGTTCCCTCTGCGATGCAATCAGCGATCGCGATATCGGTCAGCCTGTCGATCCTTAGAAGAATGCGATTGATAAAAATGATGAGCGGCCCCGTCGATCCGTGGATGACGGAGCCGAAAAGGTTCAAGACCACCAGTCGCCGTCGCGGCGGTCGATTGTCTGGTCGCGGTCAGGTCCGACCGATATTATGTCGGCAGGGGTCTTCAGGTAGTTCTCCATGAACTCGATGTACTCCCGCATCTCGCCGGGAAGGTTCTCGTATCCTCCCTTCACAACGGCGGCGGTATCGTCCCATCCCTTCCAGCCCTTCATGGTCTCGTATACGGGCTTGGCTCTTCCGAGCTTCGCGATCGAAGCGGGGAAGTGCCTGACCTCCTCGCCGTCGATCTCGTAGGCCACGCATACGGGCAGTTCGGGGACGTCGTTCAGGACATCGATCTTGGTGACGACGAGGGATGTGAATCCGCACATCCTCTTCGCATGCTCCACTACGACGAGGTCGAGCCATCCGCAACGTCTCCCGCGACCGGTGGTGACTCCGAATTCTCCTCCCTTGGCCTGGAGCTTCTTCTCGTCCTCTCCCTGGAGCTCGGTGACGAACGGCCCCTCTCCTACGCGGGTGGTGTATGCCTTCACGACTCCGAGCATCCTGTCGATCCTGTTCGGCGCGACTCCGGCCCCGGTGCAGACTCCTCCTCCGCATGTGGCAGAGGAAGTGACATAGGGGTAGGTTCCGTGGTCGATGTCCAGCATGGCGCCCTGTGCGCCTTCGAAGATCACGTTCTTTCCCGCGTCGAGCTCGTCGTTCACGAGAACGGACGTGTCGCAGATGTACTTTCCGACGAGATCCCTCCATCCGGACATCTTCTCGTGGAGCGATTCCCGCGTGCAACCGCAGGGTTCCGCTCCCATCATATCGAGCATGTCCTTCTTGTACGGCAGTATGAAGGATATCTTCTCCTTGAGAAGCTCGTCCTCGAGAAGATCTCCCGCACGGAATCCGATTCTGGCGATCTTGTCCTGGTATGCCGGGCCGATGCCCTTGCCGGTAGTGCCTATTTTCGCGTCTCCCTTGGCACGCTCGTTGGCAGCGTCGAGCAGCCGGTGCGTGGGGAGAATGAGGTGTGTCTTGCGTGAGATTTTGAGTATCGCGTGCACNNACGTTCTTTCCGCGGTACTTCTCCTCCGCTCCGTCGAGCTTCTTGTGGTAGTTCATGATGAGGTGGGCGCGGTCGGAGATGCGGAGGCCGTCGATGTTTCCTCCCGCCTCTGTGACCTGGGCGATCTCCTCTGCGAGCTCCTCCAGGTTGACGACCGTGCCGTTGCCTATGACTGCGAGTTTCCCTTTCCTCACGACTCCGGAAGGAAGTCCGTGTAGCTTGAAGACCTTGCCGTCGACGACGATTGTGTGTCCGGCGTTGTTCCCGCCTTGGAAGCGTACTATGGCATCCGCGTCTTCGGCCAGATAGTCCGTTATCTTCCCTTTGCCTTCGTCTCCCCATTGCGATCCGATGATGGCTAGCCCGGGCATTATATGACTCCGGGTTTCGGAAAGCCCACGCCCTTTTAATTGTTGTCAGATGAGTCGGGGCTGACCCTGCTGTAGGCCTCGAGAAGTTCATCCAGCGGAAGGTCGGTCATGAACTCGGTGGGCGAGAAATGCGTCATGGAAGCGCGTCCTTTCTCCTTGAGGGCGGCCACCAGATCCGATATCTTCGGTGGAGACAGCTTGGTGTACGACGACAGTTCGCTGACGTCGTAGACGAACGGCTGGTCGTCGAGCTCGTTGATCCACAGGTCGAGGTACTTCCTGCACCTCTTCTCGTCCGCGGTCCCGGATGTATCGAACGTTCTGAGGAATTCCTGGTCGTGGAGCGGCCCCAGCCAGAACGGTCCGAGGCGGTGGCGATCGTCAATGACGGGGGAGGCGGAGCGTTCGAGCTCTCCGGGATTGTAGTGCATGTAGCCGAGCTGGGCGAGGGTCCTGTCGGCCGCATCCGCGCCCTCCTCGATCTGGACATAGGTCCTGTAGTAGTGGTCTGCGAAGAACGACAGCAGCGGCTTCATCCCACGGTCGAACTTGGCTAGCTCCCTGGCAACGTTGCACATGAGGATCCTTATGGCTCCCTCATGGCACATGTAGCCCCGGACGGGCTCGCACTGGTATCTTCTCCTGCATTTGACGGCATGCGCTCCTGCAAGAGGCGCCATGTCTGTGGCGG
>DATC01000058.1:0-2141 GCA_002504495.1 Methanomassiliicoccaceae archaeon UBA537 | reverse complement strand
GTTCCGCGAACCGCCGATTGGATGAACGGCATAGGGGAGCCGAACGGATCCAGGTCGACATAGTCGAACGAGCGTTCCGAGAAGAGGATATGCATGTCCCTGTTGCTGCTCTCGCAGTTGGTAAGGCCGTTTAGCTCGATGTTGCGATCGATCCATGGGATGGCGTCGGCGGAGATGTCGTTCGCGACCACGTGTGAGCCCGGCACCTCCTTGGCGATCCTCACGGACCTCGAGCCTGTGGCGGCCATGGCATCTGCGACCGTGATGCTCTCGCGTCCGAGTGCGCGGAGCAGCATGACGCTCACGTCGCGATTGAACGACATCTGCTCGTTGAAGAAGACGGATCCCATCTTCTTCCCCGGGCCGTGGGTTGAATGCTGTTCGGGAACGGCGATGTCGGTGCTTCCCTCGCGGATCAGCTCGTAATCCGCGTTCAAACATTCTCACCGCTCATCAGACGGATGATCTTGTATGGGAGAAGGTTCCTGTTGGTGGGCGTCACCTCGAGGATACGGACATCGTCGCGTCTTCTGATGTCCTGGAGAAGGGGGTTCCTGGATTTCTTGTGGAGTGTTATGAGCATGGGCTTGTCGGCTTCGAGAGCCTCTTTGACGGCTTCGACGAAGGCCTCCGATTCGACCTCCATCTTTCCGACCTCGTCGATCACGATGATGTCGCAGCTATCGCACGCGCTTTTGATTGCTGCTACGCCGATCTCTTCCAGCTTGGCGAGGTCGAGGCCCAGTTTTCCGACCATGATCTTGCTCTCGATGTCCGTGCTCGCGAAGATCTCCTTCTGTCCTGTCAGGAGGTCCCTGCATGTGAACCCGGTCTTGTGCCTTCCATCGCCTACGGGCTCGTCTATCATGCCTCCGATCTTCAGCTCCTCGTCCTTCAGCATCTCGATGACGCGGAGAAGGGCGTACGTCTTGCCGGAACCAGGAAGTCCGGTGATTCCAATCTTGATATCAGAGACCATGTCCATCAGCCAGGCGATAGAATCGCATTAGGCGTATTGTACACGTTTTATAAAAACTGTCGTCGGCGCGACAACAAGGATGTTTAGCCACTCGTTCGATAATCACGACGAGGTCTCTATGTTCGAGATGTACATGAGAGGATAGTCCATCTTCTCATTGTAGCGCATCTCCGCCACGACCCTCGTGTTTCCGACGCGGATGGCGATCACGGCATCCATCATGTCTCCTGTGAGCGATGCGTACGAGTACGTGTCATCGGACGGGGGGATGCGGGTGCGGTCGACCAGGATCACCGCCTTCTCGACGTACGGCTGGACCTCCAGCGCTTCGGACATGGCCTTCTCCAATCCGGCCACCGAGGCTCCGTTCACAGGAGTGCCGACGAACTGGTGGTACAGGGTGCCCATTTTGATGCCCGCCTCGAAGAGCGCCCTCTCGCGGTCGTCGCAAGCGAACAATCCTGAGGCGAGGTCCTCCCTCTCGCTCATATGCATCACCATAAGAGGGCCGTATAAAAGCTGATTCCATGGGCGACCTTCGGATGTACATGAGGTCGGACGACATGACAGTCTCTCTCGGCACCAGGCTCATGAGGTTGCTGTCGTTCATCTCCACGGTCTTCAATGCGAGCCTGACGAGATGGCGCACCGTCTTCACGGATGCAGGCTGGTCGCAGATGCTCTGGACGGTCTTGAAGAACACCCTGTTGCGTTCGGTATCGACGGTGAATGCGCCGTTGTTGATCGTGTTGTTCAAGATGTTGATCTCGGGGATCATCCTCTTCTTGGACTCCTCCGGGACATCGAACATCAGGAACGCGTAGATGTTCAGGGTCAGGTTCTCATCATCGGTGTAGATCATGAGGCCTATCGGCAGATCCTTGCCTTTGGAGCCGAGGACCAGCACTCCGTCGCGCGTCTCGTATCCGAGTCCCATGGAATCCAGGGCCCTTCTGGCGTTGCGCATGGTGCGGGAGGTCTTCGAAACGATCATGGCTCTCTCTTCTCGAGGGGCACGTACTCCTTCGGCTCGGAGATGTTGACGTACGCAGGTCTGAGGATCTTGTTCGAGGTGATGAGCTCCTCCATCCTGTGTGCGCTCCACCCGACTATCCTCGCGGTGGCGAACAGCGGCGTGTAGAGCTCCTTGGGGATTCCCAGC
>DATC01000046.1:393-7103 GCA_002504495.1 Methanomassiliicoccaceae archaeon UBA537 | reverse complement strand
AACGAGCGAAGGATTACCGAAATAAAGCGGAAACCGGTCCCCTTGCAATGGAAGAGATTCCAAACTGGCTTCCGCTTTCTCCATTCCCATGCCTTCGCATACATGTCGCAACATTGGCACGAACACACTCGATGTCGGCATGACCGAGAATGCCGCAGGAAGCCTCTGCGTCATATGCAAAGGCGCTCACAGGCTGTGCGGGAAGGAACGCTGCCCGCTGATGGTCAAATTCTACTCCAGAGAGAAGACCCGTCCGTTGATCGACTTCAAGGATATCGCGGGGTCTAGCCCGCCTTCGGTCTTCGTAGGGAGGTTCGGATACCCGAAGATAGACATCGGTCCGCTGGTGCCGCCGGAATTCGGAGACACTTCGGTCATGGGGAAGCCGGAGCAATGGATCGGGAAGAGCATCGACGAGATTGTGGACATGAGGTTTCGCCTGGTCCGTGGAAAATATCGGATCGATGCCGTCGGGTTCCGGAAGTACGGGAAGATAGTGGACGATATCCAGGAGCTCTCCCTTGCGGAGCGTCCGAGGGACGTGAATGCGGGATTCTCGGCCAAGCCGTCCGGACGCGTCATCCTGAACGATGAGGTGGAGCCCTTCGGACCGTCGGCACGCATGGAGAGGATGACGCTCGGGAACGGCAGGATGGAGAGGAACCTCGAGAGATGCTTCTACGACACCGATATGAAGGCCTCCGACGCCGTGGTCGCATCGTACCGCAACGGGACCTCGATCACAGAGATACAGAACGCGTTCTCCGCGGGCACGCTGGGGATAGAGCGCAACAGACGGTTCGTTCCGACGAGATGGAGCATAACCGCGGTCGACGACATGATCGGAAAGGACCTCCTGAAGACGACGAAATGGCATCCGCCCATCGAGGAGTTCAGATTATACGAGCACTACAGTCTAGACAACCGGTGGGCAGTCCTACTCATGCCGTGCACATGGCGGTTCGAACTGATCGAGGCGTGGTACCCTGATACGGCGTGGAACCCGTCCGGAAAGGAGATCGAGATCATCCATGACAGCGAAGGATTCGGAGGAAGGACCGAATACGCCCATATCGGAGGATGCTACTACGCATCCCGCATGGCCGTCAACGAGCTCCTGACGAAGGAGAGGAGGACCGCCGGAGCCGTCATCATGAGAGAGGCCCATCCCGGATACATAATGCCTGTCGGCGTATGGAACGTCAGAGAGAACGTACGGGCGGCTCTTCGCACCGAACCCCGCAGATTCGAGACCCTCGACGGAGCCTTGACGTTCATAGACTCGATGATGGACATCAAGAGAACGGAATGGATCCGCAATTCCGATATCCTGAAGGATTGGATCGTCCAGAGGAGAATAGAGGAGTACTACCGATGGACACCACCCTCAGCGATTTCACCGGTGAGAAGCTCGAATGGACCGGAGAGTTCAGGATAGTCGATTGCACACGCGCCTTGGCTCCGTCGGGCCTGCCGGAATGCGACTATGCCCTGAATCCGTACGGCGGCTGCGAGCACGGATGCATCTACTGCTACGCTCCTGGACACACCCGTTCCGAACTCTCGGATTGGCGCGTGGTTCGCGTGAAGAGGAATATAGCGGATCGGCTGTCGCGGGAACTCCCATATGCGGAAGGCTGCATAGGGATCGGCACGGTGACCGATCCGTACCAGGCTGCAGAAAAGAGATTCCGCCTGACCCGCGAGTGCCTGGAGATACTGCATGCCCGCAAGAGGCGCATCCATATCCACACGAAATCCGACCTCATCTTGAGAGATGTCGATCTGCTAACCGATATGGATGCCGTGGTAGGCGTGACGATAACGACGACGGATGACAGAATTTCCAAGATGACGGAACCGGGGGCCCCGCTTCCATCGGAAAGACTGAAGACAGTCGACGAACTCGTTTCGACGGGCGTGAAGACGTACGTCCTCGTAGCCCCTGTCATGTCGACGCTGGAAAACCGCGAATGCGAGCTGGCGGATGCCCTGGCCTCCACTGGAGTGAAATGCGTCTTCGCCGATAATCTGAACATGCGCCTTGTAGACGGCACGCGTTTGGAACGCATGGGCATCCACCCATCTCAGATGGCGCTTTCCAACCTGCGGTCCAGATGCAGGGAGCTCGGAATACTCGATCCGAAATCGTTCTGAAACCCAGATGGTCCTAAAATCAACGCGGACAAGGTAGCTCCTTACATTACACTTTTATAGAAGAACTAAATTGTAGTTTACCAAATACAGGTGATAATACCATGTACGGTTCTGGAAATCAGCCCGTCATCGTGCTCAAAGAGGGCACGGAGAGGAGCAAAGACAAAGAAGCACAGTTCAACAACATCGGAGCAGCCAAGGCCGTCGCAGACTCCGTCAGGTCCACTCTGGGACCCAAGGGAATGGACAAGATGCTCGTCAACACGATTGGAGATGTCGTCATCACCAACGACGGTGTGACCATCCTGAAGGAGCTCGATGTCCAGCACCCCGCCGCCAAGATGGTCGTCGAGGTCGCCAAGACCCAGGACGCCGAGTGCGGAGACGGAACAACCACCAGCGTCGTCATCGCCGGCGAGCTTCTGAAACAGTCCGAGCAGCTGATCGATGCCAACGTCCACCCCACCGTCATCACCAACGGATTCAAGATGGCCGCCGAC
This sequence comes from Methanomassiliicoccaceae archaeon UBA537, assembly GCA_002504495.1. Taxonomy (GTDB): domain Archaea; phylum Thermoplasmatota; class Thermoplasmata; order Methanomassiliicoccales; family Methanomethylophilaceae; genus Methanoprimaticola. The sequence goes on along the minus strand of DATC01000046.1, from coordinate 4,446 downwards.
AAGGCAGTCGAGATCCTCAACGACATCGCCATCGATGCCAACGACGACAAGATCCTGAAGCTGGTCGCCGAGACCGCTCTCACCGGCAAGTCCGTCGGAGATGAGGAGAACGTCCTCGCCGATATCGTCGTGAAGGCTTGCAGGTCCGTAGAGGAGAACGGAAAGGTCGACACCAAGAACATCCGCATCCAGAAGAAGGTCGGAGGAGTCATCGGAGACACCTATCTCGTCCCCGGAATCGTCGTCGACAAGGAGAAGGTCCACTCCAGGATGCCTTCCCTCGTCGAGAACGCCAAGATCGCTCTCTTCTCCTGCGGACTCGAAGTCAAGAAGACCGAGTTCGACGCTCAGATCCAGATCACCGACCCCAACATGATGTCCACCTTCCTCGCCGAGGAGGAGAACAGCATGAAGGCCATGGTCGAGAAGATCAAGGAGGCAGGTGCCAACGTCGTCTTCAGCCAGAAGGGTGTCGACGAGCTCGTCCAGCACTACCTCGCCAAGAACGGCATCCTCGCGTACAGGAGGCTCAAGCAGTCCGATGTCGAGGCCATCGCCAAGGCCACCGGAGCCAACGTCCTGGGCAACCCGCTGGAAATCACCGCCGCCGACCTCGGTACCGCCGGAGCCGTCGAGGAGAAGCAGGTCGGAGAGGACGGAATGGCGTTCATCACCGGATGCAAGAACCCCAAGGCGCTGACGATCTTCGTCCGCGGAGGAACCGAGCACGTCCTCGAAGAAGTCGAGAGGGCCCTCACCGACGCTATCCGCGTCGTCGGAGTCGCTATCGAAGACGGAAAGGTCGTCGCCGGAGCCGGTGCACCCGAGATCGAGCTCGAGCTCAGGCTCGACGACTACGCCTCCACCGTCGGAGGAAGAGAGCAGCTCGCCATCGAGAAGTTCGCCAAGGCCATGGAGATCATCCCCTGGACCCTTGCCGAGAACGCCGGTATCGACCCGATCGACAGCATCATCAAGCTGAAGAACGCCCACCAGAACAACGGCGCCGACTCCAAGTACTACGGAATCGACCTCGAGACCGGCGAGGCCATGAACAGCAAGGACAGGAACGTTATCGAGCCTCTCAGGGTCAAGGTTCAGGCCATCAACTCCGCACAGGAGGTCGCCAACATGATCCTCAGGATCGACGACGTCATCGCCTCCCGCAGGTCCGCCCCTCAGGGCGGCGCGCCCGGCATGCCCAACGGCGGCATGCCCCCGATGTGAGTCCATCTGCAGGATGAACTGAGGAAAACCATTTACCTGCCCGCAAGGGCAGGATCTGCTTCTTCATAGCGTTTATTACATTGCATGTGTTGCACCGTTCGGGATGTACGAATGCGCGCAGCGCTCTATACGAGGGTTTCCACAGAGGATCAGGCCGTCGAGGGATTCTCACTCGATGCGCAGATGGCCCGCCTGGAAGCATTCTGCAGGATGAGGGGCTGGGAGATTTCGGGAAGATATCGCGAAGAGGGATTCTCAGGGCGCAATACGCATCGCCCGGAATACGAACGCATGTTCTCCGAATCTGATTCATGGGACGTCCTGTTGGTTCTCAAGATGGATCGTATCCACAGGAACAGCGTCAATTTCACCCGTATGATGGATGATCTCCGCGAGAAGGGCAAGGAATTCAGCTCGGTCCAGGAGAAATTCGATACGACTACGGCCATGGGCAGATTCGTCATGGATATAATGCAGAGAATCGCCCAACTGGAATCCGAGCAGATCGGCGAAAGGACCTTCATGGGAATGGATTTCAAGGCCAGGAAAGGGACCGGACACCTCGGTTCCGCACATCCGTACGGCTATACGTACTGCGATGGAAGGCTTGATGTCCTTGAAGAGGAAGCAGGGAATGTCCGTATGATCTACAACATGCGCGTGAGAGGCTCCACTATGGACGACATCGCCGGATTTCTAAACGATTCGGAAATCCCTTCCAAAAAAGGGAAGAGATGGAGCAGACAGTCCGTATCCAACATCCTCCGCAATCCTCTCTATGCCGGATTCATGGATTGGAATGGCGTGATCCGCGAAGGCGACCAGCCCGCGATTGTCGATCGCAGCCTATTCGAGAAAATTAACGGCCCTATTACAGAGAGCAGACGATGCGCGCGGCCATATACGTCAGAGTATCCACTGATGAACAGGCCCAAGAAGGCTACTCCCTAGGAGCTCAGAAGCAGATCCTGACCGACTACTGCATAGTTCAAGATTGGGAGATTGCAGACGTCTACGAGGACGACGGATACTCCGGAAGAAGCGACAAGCGTCCTTCCTATAGAAGGATGATGCAGGAGATGGAGAAGTGGGATGTCCTTCTTGTTGTGAAGATGGACCGTATCCACAGGAACAGCCGGAACTTCATGGATATGATGGATGTCCTTCAAAAGAACGGCAAACAGTTCGTCTCATCATCCGAATCCCTCGATACGACCGACGCTTTAGGCAGATTCGTAGTGGATATGATTCAACGCCTTGCGCAGTTGGAATCCGAACAGATCGGAGAGAGAACGCATATGGGGATGCGTGAAAAAGCCGAGTCCCTTGATCAGACGAAGACCGACAAGCGCACTATGGGCTTCACTCCTCCGTTCGGATACAGCATCTTCGAAGGAAGATTGCGGGAGAATGAATTCGAACTGCCTATCGTCGCTCGGATATTCGATGAATACTCCAAAGGAGAATCCATGGATATGATCGCATGGGGACTAAACCAGGAGGGGATGCTCACGAGAAAAGGGAATCCATGGAACAAACGCAATCTGTCCACAATCATACACAATCCCGTGTATGCAGGCTACATGAGATGGGAGGATCTTCTTCTAAAGCATGAAGCGAAGATCGTGATATCAGCAGAGGAGTTCAATCGTATACAAGAGCTCTCTGCATCCAAGATAAGAGACCCGTCCAAAAGAAGCATGACCATCATACCGACGGAATCGGACTTCATCGCACAATAACTTTCTTCGAGCACTTCTTTTTAAATACTGGACCATTGATGACGTCGATATGAAGACAGCCACCAAGAAGAAGTTCTATGCGTACGGCATGGTCGGCATCATGATTGTCGTGGCCATCACCGTTGCGGCTTCTGTTTTCGCAAGCTGAGATGGGAATAGCGATCATCACAGGAGCCTCTTCGGGCCTCGGTGCAGAATTCTGCAGAGCGCTCGATACGAGAGGCCTAGATTGCATCTGGATGATAGCCCGCAGGGAGGATGCCCTGCAGGAACTGTCAAGTGAGCTCCGCACCCCATCCAGGGTTCTAAAAGCGGATCTATCGTCACATCAAGATTTTGATCGGCTTATTGACACGATCAGGTCTGAAAAACCAGTTATAGACTTTCTTGTGAACTGTGCGGGACTCGGACGTTTCGGAAAACCATGGACGACCGCACGCGAAGAAGTCCGTGCCATGATCGAGGTGAATGTACTCGCACTGGTCGAAATCACCGACACGTGCATACCTTTCATGCTACGTGGTTCGTCCATCATTGAGGTATGCTCATTATCGGCGTATCTTCCCTTGGAAGAGCTCAACGTGTATTCCGCGAGCAAATCGTTCGTCCGTTCCTATACGCAGGCTTTGAGGAAGGAGACAAGGGACAGAGGAATCTCCGTGCTGGAGGTTTCGCCTGGATGGATAAAGACCGGTTTCATCGAGAAGTCTATTGCTTCGGAGGACATTCCTGCGAAGGTTTTCCGGCATGCAGTAACCAAAGAGAACGTCGTTGCCAAGGCGATGAAAGATCTGGAAAGAAACCGCAAGATATCAGTCTGCGGATCGTTCAACAGGATGCAGATGCTTGTTTGCAGGCACCTACCCGCCGTCGCGTCCGTCATCTGGAAACAATCCCTTCGCAAAAAATGAAAAGGGGCCCCGAAGGGCCATGTTTTGATCAGTTCCTGATATCGAGTCCGCACTCGGCGAGGGTAGCGACCGCCTTGTCGTAGACCTCGAGGTACTCCTTGGTGGGTCTGACGGTGAGCGGGTCGTAGCACTCGGCGAAGGTCTTGCCGGCGGGGGCGTCGGTGTAGTGGGCC
>DATC01000046.1:0-340 GCA_002504495.1 Methanomassiliicoccaceae archaeon UBA537 | reverse complement strand
GTCGGAGATCTTCATTCCGGCTGTAGCTCTGGCGGCCTCTCCCATGGCTCTCGCCTCCATTCCGGTGGTTTTGTCCATGACGACTCCCTTGGCGGCGGCGGAACCGGAGAGGAGCTCCCTTCCGGAGGCGGTGTCGGTGATCGCCTGGGCGGCGGTCTCCAGCAGGCACATCTCGGTGCAGGGGCCGGCGATCGGGTAGTACTGGTTCGCCAGGAGCAGGTCGGTGTTGGCATCGATGGCTGCTGCGGCGTGGGCGGCGACCTGGAGGGTGCCGCGGGCCATGGTGGTGCCCCACCTGATGTGGATGGGTCCGTCCAGATGGAAGTTGCCGCTGAAGCAG
>DATC01000091.1:9949-36695 GCA_002504495.1 Methanomassiliicoccaceae archaeon UBA537 | reverse complement strand
ACCCATTTCCGTCTAGAGAAAACCAGTGCCTCATTCATGGGTCATCATCGACAAGGATCTTCAAAATACATCGTGCAACTGTCTACAACATCTGCACGGCTCGACCTATTCGATTCATACCTCGAAACTGCCATCATCAAGAATAAAATCCATTATGATAGATTTTTCAATAAGAAACAAGATAAAAATCTATCATGATACGCAGAAACGACTATATGGATCTCCTGTACGCCGGGAAAGGAGACAACGACGTGGTGAAGGTCGTTACTGGAATGCGCCGTTGCGGCAAATCCACGCTTCTGGAGATGTACATGGAGGAGCTCATCGGATCCGGAATCCCGAAAGAAGACGTGTTCCATCTGAATCTGGAATCCAAGGAGGGGCAGTCGATCTCCGACCATCGCCAACTCGACGAATGGCTATCCCGCATCCCGGAGGACAGGCAGACGTACCTGTTCCTGGACGAGATCCAGAACGTAGAAGGATGGGAGCTGAGCGTCGCCGCGGTCGGAACCATGAGGCTCTGCGACCTGTACCTGACCGGATCCAACTCCAGGATGCTGTCATCGGAGCTTTCCACGCACATCTCCGGAAGGTACGTGGAGATCTCCATGCTGCCGCTCTCGTTCAAGGAATACATGGAGCTCCATCCGTCGGACGACATCGAGGGGAGCTTCGGACTGTTCCTGAAGTTCGGTTCATTGCCCGGCGTCGATCCGTCCAGAGGCGAGAGGTACTGCTACGACTACCTGGACGGCGTCTTCAACAGCGTCCTGGTGAAGGACGTGCTTGAGAGAAGGAATCTGAGGAGCGTCAGAAGGCTGGAGGGGATCGCAAGGTTCCTGTTCTCCAACATCGGGAACACGACCAACGATGCCGCGGTATCGAAGGGCACCGGCCTGAACCCGACGACGACGGACAGCTACATAGAAGGATTGACCGAAGGGATGCTGCTCCACCGTGCCGAGAGGTACGACATCGTCGGGAAGAAATTGATGGATACCAACGGGAAATACTACGCCACGGACCTGGGGGTGAGGAACGCGGCGCTCGGAGGCGCGGAAGGGACCGATATCAGCAGACCTGTGGAGAACGTCGTGTTCCTGGAGCTGAAGAGGCGCGGATACACCGTGAGGACTGGATCGTTCAGGGACTCGGAGGTGGATTTCACCGCCACGAAGAACGGGATCACTGAGTACTATCAGGTATGCCTCACCATGGCCTCCCCCGATACGAGGGAGAGGGAGCTCAGACCCCTCGTCGGGATAAGGGACAACTGGAGGAAGACGGTCCTGACGATGGACCGCCTCGGACTCGGGTCCGATGAGGGGATCGACACGGTCAATCTGCTCGACTGGCTGCTCCGTCCGCGACCCTTCAGGTCTTTCCGTGCATCTTCTCGAGGTTCCTCCAGGTGATGATCGCCCTCTGGACGGCGGTGAGGTTGCCGATCACGGCGAACCATATCATCATGACCTCCATCCAGCACAGCTCCACACCGCAGATCTCGAACGATCCGCATCCGAGCACTATGGCGATGTACTGTATGAGCGGGAACAGCGTGGAGAGGACGACCCTGTCCGCCCTTCCGAGGAGTCCGGCATAGAGCCTCGGGGCGCCTATGGCCTGCGCCTGCGTCCCCATGTACGAGGTCAGCAGGACTCCCACCAGAGCCAGCATGCCCAGATAGGGATCGCACCAGGTGGAGCAGAAGGCCACTCCCCCGATCATGAACACGTCGGCGTACCTGTCGAAGACGTGGTCCAGATAGTCGCCCTTGGGTCCGGCCTTGCCGGAGAGCTTGGCCACCTTGCCGTCGAGAGCATCGAAGTATCCGGACACGATGACCATGAACGCACCGACGACCAGAAGCCAATCCTTTCCGTCCTGCCCGCTGAGCCAGAACACGAATCCGCACGCGAGCGCGAGGATCAGTCCGATCCAGGAGATCGTGTTGGGATTGACGTTTATGAGCCTCCTGGCGACCGGCGCCAGCGCGAAATCGACGCTCGCCCTCTTGCTGTCTAGAACCATCTGTCCATCTCCGCTGTCCAATCGATGCTTCCCGGAGAATGACGGGATATGTCGCCGGCGATTATCTCCTGCGCCGCATCCGCGACCTCGGGGATTCCGATCGACGTGGTATCCACCTCCCCTATCGGGATGTCGGTCTCGGAGGCCTCGCACAGAATCTCGTCGAGTATCTCCGCCTGGACGTTCTCCCGGATCTTGCGCTCCGCGTATCCGCGGGAGGCGAGACGGCCTGCCAGCACGCTCGGAGCACACCTCAGGACGATGATCCCTCTGGAGTCCATGAAATGGGAGAGATGACTGTCCAGCACGACGGGGTGCTCCACCGATCTGAATCCATCGAGAGCGGTGTTGAGCGCCTCCAGGTCGACCTCGTAGGTGTCCCGGTCCGCATCGTACTCTCCGAGCAGCCCGTTCTCCCGGATGAACTCCTTCCCGTCCACGACCTCCACGCCGCGACGCCTGAGCTCCGCGGATAGGGCGGTCTTCCCGGTGCCCGGGGTGCCCGTGAGAGCATACAGAACCATGCTCGGTGATTATGGAACACGATGATAAACAATACGAGACGGCATGATCGGTGGATCTCCCCGAACCAGGGCTCCGCCCTTGCGATCGCCTGCTCCCATGTCGGCGTCCCGGAGAGCGCGCCCGTCTCCTGAAGGACGAATGATGCGACCGATGATGCCACGACCAGCGCCTCCGGCGCATCGTATCCGCGATAGAGCGCCGCATAGTAGCCGGCGCGGTACGAATCCCCGCATCCGGTAGGGTCGACGACCCTGTCCGGGGCCACGGCAGGGGTCCTCAGGACATCGTCCCCGATCCTGGCGCGGCTGCCCTCCGCGCCCTCGGTGCATACGACGATCGGAACGTCCGCATCGAGGATGTCGTCCTTCCCGATGTACGAGCGGAGCGACTCCGCCTCGTAGTTGTTGCAGAAGAGGGCGTCCGCCAGAGGCAGAGCGCGACCGAAGCGGTCCGCGTTCCATATGCGATGGGACTCCTGGGCGGGGTCCAGCGCCTTCGAAGGCTTCCCCAGATCGCCCATGATGCCGATGTACCATTCCGGGTCCCCGGTGCAGAAATGCACGTGGGAGGACCTCTTCGCATTCGATTCCAGATCGATGCCGATGGTCGACCCGTAGCCCTGCGGCCCCTGGTAGAACAGGACCTTCTGCGTAAGAGACGGGTCGTTGGCTATGATGCAGGTGGAGGTCTCGTAGCCGTCCACCTCCACCATCTCGTCCAGGATGACTCCGGAGTCCGCCATGAGATCGCGGTACTGCTCCGGAAGGTCCCTCCCGATCAGCGAGCACAGCGCCGTGGGGCAGCCGAGCCTGGCGGCCGCGACCGCTATGTTGGCCCCCGTCCCTCCCAGCGAGGACGCCTTGGAGAGGACGTCCTCGGTGGTGTTGTCCCTGGGGAACCTCCCTACCGTGAGGATCTGGTCCAGGGTCACGTGCCCGTAGACCGAGAGGAACGGGTCCATCAGGTGCCCTCCTCCCATCCGGAGACGTACTTCAGCTGCTCCTCCGACAGACGGTCGATGGTGACGCCCATGGCCCTGAGCTTGATCTCCGCGATCTCGGAGTCTATGCTGTTGGGCACCGCGTAGACCTCGTTGTCCATCTCCTCGTGGTGCTCGACCATGTGGACGAGACCGAGGGCCTGGGTGGCGAAGCTCATATCCATTATCTCGGCGGGATGCCCCTGTCCGGCGGCGAGGTTCATCAGCCTCCCCTCGGCGATCAGGTACAGCTTCCTTCCGTCGGCCATCCTGTACTCGTCGATGAACTCCCTGACCCTGACCTTGGACGTGCTGAGGGATTCGAGCGCGGGCTTGCTGATCTCGTTGTCGAAGTGGCCGACATTGCCCATGACGCATCCGTCCTTCATGACGCGGATGGCGTCCTCGGAGACGACGTCCTTGCATCCGGTGACGGTGATGATGATGTCCGCATTCCTGGCGGCATCGACCATGGGCATGACCTCGAATCCGTCCATCTTGGCCTCGATGGCCTTTATCGGATCGATCTCGGTCACGGTGACGAGGGCGCCGAGGCCCTTCGCGCGCATCGCGACGCCCTTCCCGCACCATCCGTATCCCGCGACGACGAGGCGCTTGCCGGCGACTATGAGGTTGGTCGCGGTCATCCATCCGTCGAAGGCGGACTGCCCGGTCCCGTAGCGGTTGTCGAACAGGAACTTCATCTTCGCGTCGTTGACATCCAATACGGGGAACTCGAGGACGTGCTGGGCGGCCATGGCCTTGAGCCTCTGGACCCCGGTGGTGGTCTCCTCGTTGGCGGCCTTCACGTTGCGGAGGACGTCCCTGCGCTTGGTGTGCACCATCGATATGAGGTCGGCGCCGTCGTCGATGATGTAGTCCGGAGCCATGTTGAGCACCGTGTTCAGATTGTTGTAGTACTCGTCCTGGGACTCCCACTTCCTGGCGTACACGTTGAGGCCGTACTCCTCCCTGAGGGCGGCCGCGACGGAATCGTCCGTGGACAGCGGATTGCAGCTCGCGAGCCTGATCTCCGCCCCGGCATCAGCCAGAGTGACGGCCAGCATGCCGGTCTTGGCCTCCGTATGGAGCGCCATCCCGACCTTCAGACCGGCCAGCGGCTTCTCGTCCGCGAACCTCTTCCTGATCGCCATGAGGGCCGGCATGTGGTCCTCCACCCAATGGAGCCTCAGCGACCCCTTCTCAACCAGATCGTCCATTTGATCTCACTTCCTTTCCTGTGCATTCCCCGATTTCGCGTTCTGAAGGACCATGCATATGGCGTCTATCGTCCTATCGAGGCATTCCTTGCCCGAGAACGATTCCGCGGCCTCGAGGGCGGCGTTCCTGTCCTCCTTGAACTCCTTCACGTACTCCAGGATGTTGGCCGTGGCCCTGGAGATCTCGTCGCAGATCGGCACGGTGGCCGTCCTGGAGGTCCTCGACAGGGGGTTGAGGTCGATGGATATGACCTTCTTGCCCATGGCGACCAGCGCCTCCGCCCTGTCCCCGTCCTCGATCGGCACGAGTATGACGTCGCTGTCCCAGATCCCCTCGCGGGTGCACAGCGCGCGGTCGTGGTCGAGTCCGGGGATCCTCTCGTCGGGCTCCCTTCCAAGGACCTCCTCCGCTCCGGACCTCTCGAGATGGGAGATGACGGCCTCCATCCTCTCGGCGGTGCGATGGAACAGATTGACCTCGATCCTGGCCGGAACCTCGCGGGCGAGTGCGATCAGGCCTTCGGCGTCGAGGGCCGCGGCGTTGCCGTTTATGCAGACCACGGGGTTCCTGGCGAGCACGAGCATCGCGGCTGCGGCGCGTTCGGCGTCGTCCGCGGGACCTGTGGTGTCCTCCCCCATGAGATAGTCGAAGGCCTCTCCGCGGCCGTGGGAGATCAGTCCCGTCGGCGTGACCACGTGCCTTCCGACCATCTCGACCAGGCGCTCCCTGGTCATGAGCGACTTGTACCTCGGATGACTCTTAGGAATTTCCACGTCGAGCGTATCCCGTCGGTGCATTATGAATGATGTGCATCATCGGGGACGGCGACGGAGCACTACGACCGAGACGACCAGCCCCGCGAGGACGATGGCGGCGACCGCGACTGCCATGAGGGTGCCCCCGTCCTCGGACGACGGATCGTCGACGGACGGATCTACAGGGGCCTCGATCACGATGCCCTCCACGTCCTTCCAGGAACCGGCATGGTCCTCGGTGCAATGGATCCTGGTCTCATCGTTGAGGAATACCGAGGAGATCCTTATCGGATCCCCCGTCTCGGACACGGGACGCTCTCCGAGGAAATAGGCGTCCTCCAGGGAGGAGCAGTACGCGAACGCGCGCTTCCCCACCGTGTGGACGGAGGCGGGGACCTCCGCCTTATCCAGGGCCTTGCACTCGCGGAAGCATTCGGCGCCTATCGTCTCCAATGAGGGTCCGAGACGGACGGATCCGAGGGACGAGCACTCGCGGAAGCAATCGTATCCGAGGGAGACGGTCGAATCCGGGATGTTTACTGATCCGAGAGAGGAGCAGAGATAGAACGCCTGATGGCCGAACGACCGTACGGCGCCGCGGATGTCCGCCGACTCGAGCGACGGGCAGTACGCGAAGGCCCGCGCGGGGATCTCCTCCACGCCGGTTCCGATCGACGCGGTCGCGGCCGCAGAGCATATGTAGAAAGCACCTTCGCCCAGGAACGTCACGGAGTCCGGGACGTCGATGGACGGAATCGAGGAGCAGTCGCGGAAGCATTCGAATCCTATGTACGAGACCGCATCGGGGATGTCGGCCTCCCTGAGACTGCCCGCTGCACGGAACGCCTCGTCCATGAGGGCCGTGACCGAATCGGGCAGATCCGCGATCTCGATCCCGCCGTTGTAGTAGAACGCCCTCTCGCGGACGACCTCCACCCCGTCCTCCACCGTCACATGACGGATGTCGCTCCTCCAGACCCCGTGGGTGCCCGAGAACGCGGAAGGACCTATCGATCCGACCTCGTATCCTCCCACGCGGGAGGCGATCGTAAGCGATCCGTCGGAGGACGGCGTCCCGGACACCGCCATGGCCGTCCCTTCGATAACCGCGTACACGACCGTGGAGCCGTCGGGCGACCGGATCGTCAGCGTCTCGATCTCCGAAGCGCCGTCCCATCCCGATGCGCCGGGCATACGGAAGACGGAGACGCCGTCCGGCAGAGAACCGTCGCTCATGGACGGCCTGTCGCCCAGGAAATACACCGCCTTCAGATATGCGCATCCGTCGAACACGCCGTCCCCCAGGGTCTTCACCGTGGCGGGAACGACCGCGTAGCGGATGCTCTGGCCGGCCGATGCGCGGTCCCTCAGGACCTCGACCGGATACCCCTCCAGCGCGCTGGATACATAGAGACCCTCGGCATCCGTGTCGATCGATGCTATCTCCGCCCTGTATCCCGGATATCCGCTGCCGAACGTCTCGTACGTATATGCCGTGCCGTCGGGAGCCGTCTCGACGGCGCCCGATGCATCTTCGCAGGATGCGAGAGGCATGAAGACCAGGATCGCGCACAGCATTGCGAATACGAGGATCGGACGGCGGAGGGTCATAGCAGTTCCAGACCGGCCGCGATAGCGGATACGGCGGCCTGATCCATGTCCTTGGCGCCGCTTATCACGAGGACGTCGCCGTCGTTCATGTCGACCTTCGACCTCAGATCGTCGGAGAAGACCTTGTCGTGGGCGTCCATGCTCCATGTGGGAGGCATCATGAGCACGCCGCCGTTCATCACGAAAACCGATGCACCGTCCGCACCGGCGATTATCGCCGTGTCCCTCTGAGCCATCCCGTCGGTGACCTTGTCGGCCGCGCCGCGGACGAGCGCCCCGCTCTGGAACGCACCCAGGACGTAGTCCGAATAGGGAACGTCGACCAGATCCATCGGTATGTCGGACATGAACCTCCTACCGATATCGGACAATGCTATGCCGGACTGCTTGACATCCAGGAGATCCCATTCCTTGAGCGAGGCTATCATCGTCCGGAGACTGCCTTCGCCGATTCCGACGGCGTCCGCCAGATTCCTCCTTCCCATCTTGCCGTTCCTCTGCAGGGTATGGAGGACATAGTAGATGTGGGCGTCGCCGAATCTGCACGCGGGACCTCCGCGGACCGAATCGAGGAACCTCAATTCAATCCCTCAGCCCTGCCCTGCGCATGCGGCCGCTGATCTGGAGGACCTTCCCGACCGACACGTCCAGATCGTTGGCGACGAGGATCTCGCTGTCGCCGTTCATGCATCTCACCATGACCTCGGCATCGAGCGATTCGAATCCGCAGTTGAGGAGGTACGACACCGCGCCCGACCTGGGCATGGACAGGGCCTTCCTGATCTCGTCGATCCTCTCCGGTGTGAATCCGGGGTCCTTGCAACAGGTCTTCTTCGCCTTGAGCTTCATCTCAGGCTCCGGAGGATCGTCGATGCAGCGCCATCTGCCGGAGCCGCAGTTGGAGCATGTGGACAGCACCTTGGCGCCCTGGCGGACCATGGCCGCGTATCCGCAGTCAGGACATTCGTATCTCCTGACCTCACGGTTCCACAGGCGCGACCTGCATGCGGGGCAGCGCTTGGGCTCCTCCACCCTGCTCACCCACGTATGGGCGCAGCATTTGCAGGTGTTGATCCTGATGGACATGTCGTTCCATTTCGAGGATTTGCATGCGGGGCAGCGCTTGGGGACAGGAACGGTCTCCGTCACCGCCCATGCATGTCCGCACACGGCGCAGATGTTCCTGTGCATCGGATCCGGATTGGTCGTTCTGCAAATCCGCCTGTCGGCGTACTTGTTCGCCTTGAACGCCAGGCTGCGGATGCCGTTGCGGTAGTCCTCGTCTGATAGATCGATCAGCATTTTCCTCCCCTTGGTATATCCATCCAACTGATTCGGATAAAAATGCACTGTCAATATGTGGATACTTAGGTATGATTAAAGAAGAAACGAACGGATGATATGGATAGTCTGTACCTGTTAGGAAACCGGAAGAAAAAGACGTGGGACGACAGCGCGAAAAACCGGATCGATCTCCGCAGATCGCTCGTAGTACGACATGGCATCGTCGGTGAACACGGTGTCGTCCACCACTATGCCGTTGTCCACGAAGGCCGCCATGATGCGGTCGAAGGCCGCGCGGACGGTGTCCAGGGGCACCTTGAAGCGCATGGCTATGGCCTCCGGGCCCATGCCCTTGAAATGGATCGCGAGGATCCTCGCGTCCTGTATCCCTATATTGAGGCGCTTGGACAGGAACGCCACATCGCCGAGATAATCGTCGCGATGCCCGTACATGTCCTCCGCCAGCATCCTCCACGTGTCGTCGTAGTCGGGATTGGCGAACATGGACATGACATGGTTGACGGTGACGTCCAGCCTCCTCAGCAGATCGTGGAGGTAGATCGTGATGACGGGGATCCCGTCCCGCCACAGGTATATGAACGCCATCCCGTCGGTGAAGACGTACTTGAGAAGGAACCTGCCGTCGGTCCATATGTCGATGGACGTGGTGGAGGCGTCGCTCGCATCCTTTCCGCATCTGGGGCACACGTCGCGCTTCTCGAAGGTGCTCCATTCGAATCCGCAGAACCCGCAGCACCGGTCCTCCTGGACGTTCTTGGACTTGCAGGAGGGGCATCTGGGCGTGCCGGACTCCTTTCTGGAGATGAAGAACCTGCCGCAGGACGCGCAGGTCTGTATGGACGGGGGCTCGTTCCACTTGTCGGACTTGCATGACGGGCATATCCGGACGTCCTCGGAGGTCTTCCCTCCGCGGGTGGTCCATCTGTGCCCGCACCTCCTGCACTGGAGCTTGTACGCCGGGACGTCCCATTTCAGCGACCTGCAGGAGGGGCAGCGCTCCGGATGGTCTGTGCGGTTCCTCCATACGTTGCCGCATCTGTAGCATGTGAAGGTGTGGTCGCGCTCCTCGTCCCATCTCGAGGACCTGCAGGAGGGGCACCTCTCGGGACGGGAATCGGAGCGGGGCAGCCAGTCGTGGTCGCACTGGTTGCAGTGGAGCATCCCTGGCACGGAGCTCCCGGCGCCGCACGCAGGGCACTTCTCGCGGATGTCCGTCCTCTGCCACCTGTGCCCGCACGCGGTGCACACGGCGTCCCTGAGGACCGGCACATCCCACTGGGAGGAGCGGCAGCGGGGACAGAGGCGTGGAGGCTCTCCGCCCTCCGGCTCCCACACCTTGCCGCATCTGTAGCAATAGAGCTTCTGCCGGGGGACCGGCACGCGCCTCGTGGCCGCCATCGTCCCTCTATGTACTTCTTCGGCAAGACGTAGATCTCCCCGTCCGCATCCAGGCCCACACGGGCCTCCACCTCGTACACATCACGTATCAGATCCTCGTCGATCACTTTCTTCGGATCCCCGATCGTCACTATCCGCCCCTTCTTCATTATGACGCACACATCGCAGTACCTGGCCATAAGGGATATGTCGTGCTCGGCCACCAGGACGGTCATGTCGGACCTGGACATGGACCTCAGATACTCCATGACCTGGAGCTTGTACTTCATGTCGAGATGCGCCGTCGGCTCGTCGACGAGCATCAGCTTGGGCTCCTGCACATAGGCCTTCGCTATCAGCGCGCGCTGCCTCTCCCCCGAGGAGCAGAGCGACAGCTGGCGGTCGCGTATGGCGTCGAGGCCGAAGGTCCTGAGGGCCTCGCGGGTTATGCGCTCGTCATCCGGGGACTCCCACCAGAGCCTGTCCACATAAGGATATCTGCCAAGGACCACCATGTCCATGACTGTCATCCCGAAGGTCTGACCGAGCTCGGCCGGAACGGTGGCCACCGTCTTGGCCACCTCGGCGGGCTTCATCGACGTGACGTCGGCCCCGTCCACGAAGATGCTTCCGGACGTCGGGTCGTATATGCGGGATATGCAGCGCATCATGGTGGACTTGCCGCAGCCGTTGGGGCCTATGAGTCCGACCAGCTTCCCCTTCCCCAGCTCCAGGTCTATGCCGTCCAGGGCGCGGAAGGACCCGAAGTCCTTCACCAGCCCCTGTATCCTCAGTATGGCATCATCGGACATCGTACTCGCGCCCCCTCCTCATCAGCATGTACGCGAACACCGGGGTCCCGATCATCGCTGTTATCGCTCCGACAGGGAGCTCCAGCGGAGACAGCGCCGTCCTGGAGATGAGGTCGGCCACCAGCATGAGCATGGCGCCGAGCGCCACGGACGCGGGCATGATCAGCCTGTGGTCGGCGCCCAGGGCCATCCTGCACGCGTGCGGGACGACCAGTCCGACGAATCCTATGATCCCCACGAAAGCGACGCATATGGCGGTGAGAACCGAGGCGATGACCATCATCGCGCACTTGAACCTCCTCACGTTGAGCCCCAGCTGCTTCGCCTGCTCCTCGCCCATGGAGAACAGGTTGAACTCCCTGGCCCATACCATGGCGACCAGGGCTATGCCCATCGCCGGCACGAATACCAGGAACGCGTTCTCCCAGGTGATCTGCGAGAACGAACCGTAGAGCCACCACATGGAATCCGTCAGATTGCCCTTGTCCAGCGTCAGGAATATCGTCTGTACGGACGAGAACGCGAATCCGACGATCACTCCGGCCAGGATGTAGTTGGTCGTGGAGCCTCCGGACCCTTCGGCGACCGACATCGTTATGGCGAAGGCCACGAGGCCTCCGATGATGGCCGCCACGGGGATCAGGTACAGCGAGTTCTCGCTGACGAAGGGTATGGAGACCCCGACGGCGGAGACCGCTATCGCCAGGCAGCCCGCTCCGGACGACACCCCGGTGATGTACGGGTCCACCAGAGGGTTCCTGATGATGGCCTGGTACATGCACCCGGCTATGGCCAGTCCCGCTCCGACGGCCACCGCCGCGATCGAGCGCGGCAGCCTGGCGTGGTAGATGTAGTTCTCCACCGTGTCAAGATTCTGGCCGCCCTTCTCGATGGCGGATATCATGGACGACACGGCCTCCCATACGGTGACGACTCCTCCCGACGATATCGATATGGACGCCAGGAACACTATCGCCGACATCACGACGCCGAACGTCACGATGGCGGCGAACCTCCTCTTCTTGCGGGCGACACCTCCGGAATCCGGATCGTCCGCGAACTCCATGTCCTTGCGGAGTCCGCGGACGCCTCTCCTCATCCGTCCGATCGCCCCTCTTCCTTCCTCTTCCATTGATCCAACCTCGATAGAATCTGTAGAGCAGATAGATGCTCAGGATCGCCACGACGACCAGGGCCGCCCACGACCAGTCCCTGAAGCCGGCGGATTCGACCTCCAGCTCGCCTTCGTCCCCCCAGGCCTTGCCCTGCACCTCGGAGATGCAGTACACGGCGCCGTAGTCGTTGCCGACGTAGATCCTGCCGTCGATCACGGTGGGGGCCACCATGGAGTAGGATCCCTCGGAGTACGGCTCCAGCCTGATCTTCCAGATCTGCCTGCCGTCCTCCGCGGAGTAGGCGGTGACTCCTCCACCCTGGGGGTAGAACGTCCCCGCGCTGTAGTCGTTGGTGTACAGGACCCCGTCGGCCAGGGTCATGAACGCCTTCACGGTCTGCGATGCGGGAGTGCACCACACGACGCGGCCGTCGTAATCGAACCTGTACACGCCGGAGACGGCCTCCATGGTTCCTCCGTCCGCGGTGGGAAGCTCCTTGTCCCCGCGGTACGAGAGGGACGCGGTGCAGTAGAATCCGCCGTCGACGGCTACGGGGGCGCCTGCGAGGAGGGTGTATCTCCAGTAGCAGTCGGTCCCGTCGGGACCCCTTCCCGTGGAGGCGTCCACGCACATGATCGAGCCGTACTCGGGACTCATGGCCCCGTCGGTGCAGGTGACCAGGAGCCTCCCGTCCGAGGTGACGGCGATGGATGCGACCGACCCGGGCGTGTTCGGGACCATGGAGTTCCCTTCGCCGAGGTCTATCATCCTCTGAACCCATATCTCCTCGCCGGTGGAGGCGTCCAATGCATGGACGTATCCCTCGTAGCTTCCGATGAACAGCACCCTCCTGCCGTCCGCATCGGATATCACGGGGGCGTGGTAGTAGTAGCATCCTCTCGTTCCAGCGTACTTCCCGTCGATCGTCTCCGAGGACGGCGTATGCTCCCACAGGGGCACCAGTTGGGATGTGCGCTTCCCTCCGGTCGTATCCGTCTCTATCCCGTAGGCGGCGATCCTGCCGTCGGCGATTCCGAAGTAGATCGCGCCGGAGTCGTAAACGGGGGTGGTCGCTCCGGTGAAGAACGTGCGGCCCTCCCATGCGACGTCCCCGTTCTCCTTGTACGGATACTTCTGCTCCAGGACGAGCGTATCGTACAGCTCGCCGGTGTAGCGGTCGAACAGATAGACGTCCCAGTTGGTGGCCGTGACCACCAGCATGTCCCCGACGACGAGGGGGGATGTGACCTCGTATCCCTGCCCGAGGCGGAACATGTAGCTCCAGACCTCCTCGCCGGTGTAGCGGTCGATGCAGTAGACCCAGGGCATCTTGTTCGTGCCCGTACCGTAGAAGTCGCCCCCGGTGGTGTGGTACAGGAGGCGTCCCGCCGAGATTATGGAGGAGTCCACGTATCCTGTGGTGTAGGTCCTGTACCACTCGATGGGAACGGCGGGGGACTCGGTCCCGTAGGACCCGGATATGCCCGTGGAGGCGGAATCGCCGCGGACGGAGGTCCAGGCCTCCGGCTCGTCGGGAGTCTCCGCGGGTACGATGGTCCCGTCGGGATAGAACGCGATCGCGAACGGCCCGATCACGGAATCGGAGAAGCCTTCGGAATGGATCCAGGCGGAGCCGTCCCACAGGTACAGCCTCCAGGAGCACTCCTGGGAGCCTACGCTGCGGACGACCATCCCTCCGATGGAGACGAAGCGTCCGTCGGAGAGCTCGAATGCAATGCCGGCGGCCTCCAGAGCGGCGCATGCCGAATCCAAACAGGTTCCGTCGCCGGCGGAGAGCCAGACGGTCTCCCCGTTGCCGTAGTCCAGGAGCATCCTGTTGCCCTCGTCCGCATCCGCCTGCGGGACCGCGACGAGGAGCACCGTCAGGAGGAGCAGCGATATCGCGATCGAGCGCCTCATGCGGACGCCCCCCTCTGATGCGTCAGATACATGGAGTAGTCGTCTCCGAAGTACGGCGGGACCGTGTCCATGGGATCGACCTTGAGGAACGCCTCCGGATTCAGGCACTTGCAGATGAGCTCCGCCGCCTCCGCGAGCCTCGGGCCCGGCCTCTGGAGGATGTCGGACGCGGCTCCCGAGAACACGAAGACCCTGCCGTCCTCGTACGCCGGAGTCTGCTTCCACAGCGGGTCCAGCGAATCCAGTATCGCCCGGTACTCCTCCTGGGTGCTCACCTCCTCGGTGCGCATTATGATGATGACCTGGGGCTGCTTCTTGTAGATCTGCTCCTTGGACACCATGAACCATCCGGACGACTGCCCGTCGAAGATGTTCTTCCCGCCGCACAGCGCGACGATGTCGGAGAGGTAGGTGAGCGAGCCGGTGGTCCAGGGGGACGGATCCGCGGACAGGGCGGAGAAGATCCTCTGGTTGGTCATGCCGGCGAGGCCCGAGACCTCGTCGATGGTGCCGCGTATGGAGTTTATCTCCGATCTCGCGTTCTCCGACATCCCTATGGCGGCAGCCGCGATCCACATGTTGCGGTAGAGCGTGTCCACCGCGGTGCAGTTGTAGAGCACCACGCAGTCTATGCCGGACTTCCTCAACTTGTCCGCCATGGAGAGATGCTCCCCGGCGCCTCCGTCGCAGAAGACGATGTCCGGATCCAGTCTGACGATATACTCGTAGTTGGGATCGGTGTATCCTCCGGTGACGGCTATGCTGCCGTCCTCGCGGCCGTCCACTATGGATTGCGGATAGTCGCTGTAGAGGTCGGTCCCTATGATCAGGTCCTCTCCGCCTACGGCGCAGAGCGTCTCGGTGACGGAGGGGGCGAGCGTCACTATCCTGAGCGGCTCGCCGGTGGAGACGGATGCACCGTCGTCCGCATAGCTGTAGTACCCGAAACCGGTCGCATCCGTTCCGGGCATGACCGTGTCCGCTCCGCCGGCGCGGGCGAAGCAGAGGAGGCGGTGGTCGACGGCCTGCGTCGTCAGGGGATCGGCCGAGACCCAGTCCCCCTCCTCGTCGAGGACGTACATCCCCCATGAGACGTTCCCCAGATCCGACTGCCCGTTCACCGAGTACAGGGTGCCGTCGTCGCGGAACACCAGGTCGTACCCTCTGATGTCGCAGGCCGCCCTCAGCGCATCGTATCCGTCCATCCCGTCGAGGAACGTCATCTCGATCCAATCCACCTCCCAGTAGCCGAAATCGATCATCATGCCCTCGACGGAGTCCCCCTCGGCCTCGGTGGTGCCGACGAAAGGGACTATGGCGACGACGGCCGCGATCAGGACGGCGGATATGACGAGCTTGATGCGGATCTGGTCCATCCGATCACTTCTTCATGCTCTCTGGGATCGTGGACGGCGTCGGGATGTAGGTATCCGTTCCATCCTCGGTCGTGATCATTCTGATCAATGCGAAATAATGGTACTTCGACAAATCATACTGTCCGAAAGACAGCTGATTGAAATCCCAAGAATCGGGATTATCATCGGTCTTGGCATCCTTGTTGTAGGAATACTGCACCCAGTATCTCCATAAACCTCCGCCCATATCCTCGTCGGTCAGCCCCAAAAACGATACGAACCAGCCGTACATGTCGGAGGACGTACCGTACTTGAAGAATCCCTTCTCGCCGTCCACGATATACTCTATATAATGGCCTTTCTCGCTGTCGCCGGAACTGACCTCGATCTTCGAATCGGGGAAGAATGCAGAGAGAACCGCATCGGCCAGGGCCTCGTTGGGATTCGTCCCCTCGCCCGCGATCCAGAAGCCTTCCTTCTTCTCCTCTTCCGTGAGAGGAAGCTTCTTGAGCCATTCCGTGGAATCGAGCTGCTCGGACATGCGGATGAAGAAATACGCCCTCTGTTTGATCTCCATCTCCGGCTTCTCGTACTCTACGGTGCCATCAGTGGTCTTGGTGCGCTCCGAGTACTTGACGGCGAGGACCATGCCGTCGAAGACTTCCTGGCTGTTGTACACGACCCATCCCTTGTACGACTCCCATACGAAGATCACCCAACGTTCGTTGGTCTTGTTCCCGGTGCCGTCTATCGAGCCTATGTTCCCGTTGGCCATCACGACGATGTCGTGATCCGGATACGCCGCCTTCACGATATCGATCACCGTGGAACCCTCTCCTGTCGAATCGACAGGGGTGCTGCCCGAATCGAACCAGACCGTGGCCTTGTAGGACTTGGCGGGATCGTCGGGCGTGTCGGGCGTCACGGGAGTATCGGGCTTGTCAGGCTGATCCGGTGTATCGGGAGTGTCCGGTTGGTCCGGTGTATCTGGTGTATCCGGTGTATCGGGAGTGTCCGGAACGTCCGGAGTACCGGGCTCGTCCGAGCCTCCGTCGCCGGAGGCCAGTACGACCGCTCCGGCGGCCGCCGCGACGAGCACGACGGCCAATATCGCGATTATCGCTTTGCTCATGCTATCACAAACCTTTCAGCCAATCCTGTTCCTGCCGTCAGGCCGAAATCGACCTGTACGCCCTTGGAAGAGGTTATTCCATTGAATTCAAACTCCAACTTCCCGTCCGCGACGGTGCCCTCGACCTTGAGGACCTTCGAAGTCGAGCCCATGTAGAAGTACGCGTTCACCTGCCTGCCGTTCATCGAGGAATCCATATCGATGACGAGCGTGAACCTCTGAGTCCCGTCTATGCCGTCGCCGCTGAGGCTGAGCATGAAGATATCCACATTCTCGTTGCCTGCGGCTTCCCTGATCGATTTCGTAGACGTGGTCTCGACGTTCTTCTTATGAATGATGTCCGCCTCCGCATCGGCCGGCAGGGCCCCCTTCACGGAAACGCCCTTGCCCGCCTCTACGGATCCCTCCTTGTTGACATCCCAATGCGCCTTCAGAACGATGCTCTGCTCGAGGAGGTATATCGTGTCCTCGGTGTAGCGCTCGTCTCCGTAGAACCATCCGAGGAACGAGGATCCGGACTTCTTGACGGTAGGAAGCTTCCCTACGGGCTTCCCGTAGACCGCCTCCATGGAGGAGGCCGACGAGCCTCCGTCGGAATCGAAGGATATGGTGCTGTTCTTGAGCCAGCGCGCCGTCAGCGCGATATCGGAATCGACCCTGCTATACTGCGGCGTGTACTCCGTGTCGCCGGAGAACCATCCGCCGAAGGTGTATCCCTCGCGGACCGGATCGGAGACGAATCCCATGATTCCGCCCTTGACGACGGCGACAGAGCTCTTCGCGGAGCCGTTGGACGGATCCAGAGTGACCGTCGCGACGGACGCGTAGACGGCATCCAGCACCATGTCGCCGGATACGCGGTCGGTGAAGTCCCAAGACTTCCCGTCGCATGTCCATCCCGAGATGATGCGCCCGTCCGGCGAGGCTTCAGGTAGCGCGACGGTGCATCCCTTCAGGATGCGGGCCTCAACGCGTTCCGTGCCGTAGTCGAACGTCACGGTGCGGTAGAGCGCCGTGAACCTGCCATAGGCGTCGGATACGGCCGCCTTCCCGTCATCTGTGAGAGAAGCGTAGCGCTCCTCTATCCTGGGCGCGTCCGCAGGAGTGGCCTTCTTGCTGTTCGCCCTGTCGATCGCGGACTCGATCTCATCTATGAGATCCTTCGCAGGATCGACCTTCCCGGGCCCGTAGCAGAACAGGGTGCTGTCGTTCCTCACGAGGATGTACCCGTCCGAGGATATCGCGATGCTCTGGTATGCGAACTGAGGAACGGAGGGCGTCACCCTGAACACGACGTCTCCGCTCTTCTGGCCGGGCCTGTCGCGAAGGCATACCACGTCCGCGGTCCCGTTGGTGCTCTCCTCGTCCTCGCCTTCGAAGACATGGCCGTACTCGATGACGTAGATGTACACGGCTCCGGAGTATCCGATGGTGAGGGTCGGCGTGCTCTTGGTCTTGATATCGACGGAGTAGGCGCTCCTCATCGTTCCGTCGGAGAGGATGTCTATGACATGGAACGGCTCGTTCGATCCCATGACGCTTCCGCCCCCGCCTATGTACAGGCGGTCGTTCCAGATCACCGGGATGGACTGGGTTCCTCCGCCCTTCGCAGTCGATCTCCAGACCTTCTCCGAAGAATCGACGAAGCCGCCGTCGATCTCGAAGGAGTGGATGGTCAACGTCTTCGGAGTCTGGTCGCTGACCTCCTCCAGGGTCTTGTCCGAGACCGCGTTGAGGGCGATATAGACGCGACCCTCGTAGGCCGTCGCTGCGGATACGCAGTACTCGCGGTAGAACTCCATCGTGTCGACGATCGCCCCGGTGGAGGTCTCCACCAGATACGCGATCGCCCCGTTCTTGTCGTAGCCCTTCTCCACTATCACGCAGAGGTCCCCGAGGAACGCGGGAGAGGCGTTGTACCATCCCTTGCCCTCGACGCTCCACAGCAGGGGGCTGACCTCATCGGAGCTCTTCGGATCGGGATCCTCGGAGCTGAAGCAGGCGTAGTCGCCCGCATAGGTCCCGAAGAATATCCTGCCGTCCTTGTACGAGATCGGACCCTGCACCTGCCCGCCGTAGACCGGTTCGGTGACGAACAGCTTTTCGAGAGTCTCCGCATCGTATGCGACGACCACGGTGGACGCGTCCTGGAAGGTGGGGACGAAGATCTTGTCGTCCCCGTAGGCCAGGGCCGTGTTGTACATGAGCCTCGTCGGGCAGCCGACCGAGCCCGCATCCTCGCCTGTGGCGGTGACGACGCGATGGAGGCTGAAATCGAGAGAACTGTAGTAGTAGGTGTACTGGCCCACGCATATCGCGGAACCGGGAGTGTACCAGCTGCTCATGGAACCGGAGGCCTTCCCGACGACCTTCCATACCTCCTTCATGTCCTCCTTGGCTATGGGGGATTTCGTATCCGAGACGCCGGGAGAATCGAATCCTCCGAGCCACTGGCTCCAGTCGGTTGCGGAACCTGTCGACGGATCGTACGGACCCGGGACATCTGGGGTGTCCGGGTCGGTAGGTCCGCTCGGATCTGGTTTCGGATCGGGAGTGTCCGGGGTGGGATCCGGCGTATCGGGGACATCCGGAACGTCCGGCCCCTTGTCGTCATCGTTCCCGATGACGATGCATGCGGATACGCCCCCGACGGCGACGACCGCCACCAGGAGGACCGCTATCAGTTTGGTCGCTACCATAGTATCTGCGCTCCATCGGACCGGCGGGCCCGGCCCTTCCGTATAAGATAGGTCGATGCGCTTTATTTATGGACACTTGCGATTTTTTACCGCAGACTCATCCAACTCGATCGACGACAACGGTTCATAAGGTGGAAGACGGGGCCGAGGCCCCTGTTTGACGGAAGACCTTCAGGCCTTCCTCATGCGGATGACCGCGACGGCCACGATGGCGGCGACGATCACGACCGCTATCGCCGCGATGGCGATCGACGAGAAGCCGGAGCCCTCGTCATCTCCGGACGGTTCTGGCTCGGGTTCGGGCGACGGAGCGGAGGAGTCCTCCGCGACCATGTACACCGAGAAGTGGGTGAGCTCCATGGTGAAGCCTCCCTTCTCGGGGTCGTAGAGGGAGCCCTCCACGACATGCCTGGAGCCCTCGTCGTCCACGTACCATACGCGCAGCTTCGAGACGTTCTCGCCTTCTGCGGGCGTGTACCCGAAGCTCACGGACGCTTTCCCTCCGAGGTCGTGGATCCTCTTGTCTCCGACGACCGCGTCGAGGACGATGAAGAACCTGTCCCCTACGGCGCCCTTCTGGGAATCGAGGAGGTCCTTCTCCTGTCCTTCGCTCATGGAGAGGTCGATAGCGCCCTCCTGTCCGGAAAGGCTCCTGCAGGCGTCCCCGTCCAGATGGACGGAGTCCTTCTCGGATGCGACGAACCTGAGTCCCGCGCCGTGGTCGGCGATGGCTCCGAGAGCTCCGGGCTCGATGGACACGGACGCTCCGGAGACCTCGAAGGTCTTCTCAACATCCTTCTCATCGATCCCCGCCCTGGAGATCGCGTCCTCGGAGCGCTCGACGGCGGCCTTCGCCG
The DNA here is from genome assembly GCA_002504495.1 of Methanomassiliicoccaceae archaeon UBA537. Classification (GTDB taxonomy): domain Archaea; phylum Thermoplasmatota; class Thermoplasmata; order Methanomassiliicoccales; family Methanomethylophilaceae; genus Methanoprimaticola. Next base: position 16,998 of record DATC01000091.1, on the reverse strand, counting down.
CGTCGGCTCCGACCTTTCCTTCGGAGGGTGCGATCACGGTGGTCGACTCGGCCTTCTCAACCTTGCCGTCGACGATCGTCGCCTCGACCTTGGTCTCGGCGGAACCGTCGGCGGCCTTGGAGACGACGGTCTTGGACTCCGTGGACTTCCCGTTCTCCTTCTTCTCGAAGGAGTCGGTGGTGACGGTGCCTTCGGCGCCGGTCTCCTTGGTCTTCTCCTCCCTGGTCTCGTTCAGGACCTTCCCGGAGGAGTCCTTCTCGATCACGTTCTCGGTGTTGGTCTTCACGACGGTGCCGTCGGGCCTCTTCTCCTCCGTGTCGAAGATCTCGGTCTTGTTGAGAACGTTACCGTCCTTGTCGGTGACCGTCTCGGTGCCGGTCTTCTCGACGACCTCGGTGCCGTCCTCCTTCTTCTCCATCTTGGTCTCCGTCTTGATCTCCGTCTTCGAGAGGAGGTTACCGTTCTTGTCGGTGACGGTCTCGGTCTTACTGGAAACAACGGTTCCGTCGGGCCTCTTCTCAGTCTTGGTCGTCGTAGTAACCGTATTCCCGTTCTCGTCGGTCTTGACATCGGTCTTCTCGCCCTCGCCCTCTCCGCCGGAAGGAACATCGGTTCCATTCTCCTTCGTCGTCTTCCAGATGATCTGGAAGTCGCCTCCTTCGGTATAATGCCCCAGGGTCATCTGGTTATAGACCCATTGATTGTCGACTTTCTTATATTGGACCCAATAGGTCCAGAGACTCATGTCCTCCGGGCCCTGGTACTGCTTCAACCCGAACATGGAGGTGATCCAGCCTCTTATGTCCTGCGAACCGGATGATCCGGACCAGGCGGAATAATCTATGCCTTTCTCCCTGCAGGCCTTCTCCAACGCCTCCGCGGCATCGTACGCCACGGCAGAGATAGATATCCCCACTCTCAGGTCGGCCTCCGTATACGGGTGGCAATCCGCCTTGTCGAAGTCCTTCGTGATCTGAATGAAGAAATTGTAGGTATTCAGCACCTGTATCTCGGGCTTCTTCGAAACATGAACCGTGACCTCGGCATAGGCGAGTTTTCCGCATCTGACGATGACCTTGGCATCCCCTATCGATTCTGCATGGATACGTACGATTCCGGATGCATCCATGGATCCGACGCTCACATGCTCCGTGGATGTCGATTCCACGGTGACCTGCGAATGATCGCACCCTTTCAGAACGAAACGAAGATCGTACGAATCGCCCACGTAGATGCCGATCTCCTCGGATTGCGGCACTATCTCGATGTCGGAGATGATCAGTTCCACCTTATCGCTGAGCTCCGTCTGTCCCGTCGGATACACCGTCAGGTAATAGACACCGTTCTTCAGATCCAGAGAGAGCTCCGAATCGAAGCGCCCTTTCTCCACAGGAAGGAATCCGCGCTTCATCTGACTTCCATCGGATACGGTGTATTCCACTGCTTCCGCATCGGAAACCAGACCTGCTATGCGCACCTTCCCTGTATCCTTCGAGTATTCGGCGACCTGCACGGCCACGTACTGCAGTACCGGGATCTGCTCGATATCGTAGAGATACGGTCCATCGACTATGGCCGTCAGATACAGCATCCCTATCGGCAAAGCGCCGACATCCATCGTTCCGGAGAACCTGCCGTCCGAGACGGAGACTGTCGTCTCCTTCACGACGTTCGAGTCGCTGTCGGTCAGCGTGAGGCTGACGCTATCGACTCCGGATGCGGTACCGTCGAACACTACTTCCCCTGTATGGGGATCATAGGATGCTTCTGTAATCCCGAAGCCTCCTTCAGATTCCACGACATCGGAGAATGCAACGGCGGCGGTCATGAGAAGTATGACCAGCGATGCTGCGAACATCAATCCGGATCTCATGCTCCCGCCTCCGCTATCAATGCATAGCCGTAGCTGCTCTGGACATCATCGGACTGTCCGGGAAGACAGACCTTGATCAGGCAGCCTGCCGCATCGATGGTATCGAGAGAAACGGTTCCGCTCATGCTCTTGCTATCTATGGCGATTTCCATGGTGAGAGTCTTTCCGTCCTTGCATAGCACATGGATCATCAGGATCATGGATCCGGCTGGATCATTTCCGCTGATATCGTATGTGACGGAGGTTTTTCCATCCTTCATTTCCATGGAACCTGTTACGGTGTATTCACCGGGCGCATCCTTCCATGTAAGACGATACGACGAACCGGCTGCGAACTTCTCCTCGCGGATATCGTTCACGGGTTTTCCGTCCTTCATCCATAAGGGGATCTTTCCGTCCACAGATACGGCGGGCACGGCATCGCCGAGCCTTCCTCCGACGGTTCCGACGATCTTATCGATCAAATCGCCATCGTCATCATAGAAGGATACGGTAGCCGTCTTGTCTGCAGGAACCATCCTGATCCCCAGATAGGCGCGGTCGTCACCGATGTTCTTCACGAACGAATAGGTCTTGGTCCAGCCGTTCGAATCGAGGTATTGGAACTGCGTGCCGTCGACTATGGAGCCGGCTTTGCCCTCCGCCCTTATCAGGAAATAGTGCGAGGTGGCGTCGGACGCATCCGCCAGACTCGGAATGGACACCCAGGCGTACTTCCGCAGGTCGGTGATCTTTCCCGTGTCCGCGGTGTTCCTCAGCACCCATATGCCGGGAGAATCGGTCACGATTCCGCTCAACGACCCTATGGTGGAACCTGGTCCCAGAGTCACAACGCTCTCGCCCAGAGCCGCAAGGGCCTCGGCTGGATCGCGTCCATAGGACTCGTACCACATCGCCTTGGAACCATCGTCTATGAAGAAGAAGTAGGGATTCTTCTCCGGCGTGGTGTATGCGAATATATGTCCCGAATCGTTGTACCATACCATCCTTCCGTCCTCATCCGGACGGATCGTCTGAGAGTTGTAGTTCTGAGGCAGACTGGGTGTGGTGTATCTCGTCATGACCCTCTTGCCATCAACCTCGATATCCTCTATCATGCAGAACGTGGTGCCTGATGAAGATGAGACGTAGGGGATCATGTAGATGTACACCGGAGAGCCGCCCTCGTCGACATGGGTGATATCGACGGACATGGAACCGTGACCGAAGGCCGACCTTACGGTCCTGGGAGTCTGGCTTTCGATATCCTTCGTCATATCGAACGCGTAGAGGATACCGTTGCAGTTCACATAGCCCGTGCCGTTCGCAACGACGAACTGGGACGCGAATCCCTTGCCTTGGAACTCGTAGTACCTAACATCGCCGAGGTTCGTTCCATCGACCTTCATGTACGCCATCCGGGCGTTGTTGTCGCAGGCCACGGCCCCGAAGAGACCTTGGGAATACGCCGTGACATAGAGCTTCCCCTCGTGATAGCTCATCCAACCGTCGTCCATGTACATGGACTGGAGGCAATCGAGCCATACAAGTCCAGTATCTTTGGTTGCGGTGTTGAACGCGGCGATTCCGCGCTTCTGATTCTCCACCACTATGCGGTAGATGACATCTCCGACGAAGATGCTGCTCGTGAATCCATAGGTCGAGTAGACGCCCGAAATGCTGCCGAGATACTCGACTTTCGGGACGGTCGCACTACCCTCGGGACGAGGCGTGAACCTGTAGATCGATTCTCCGGAGGTGTAGAAGTAGCCGTCATGGTACTCGGCCCCGGATAAGGTCAAGGTGCTGGGCAGAGTATAGAGGAGATTCAGATCCAGATCGTAGGCCTTGTTGGTCATGTAGTCCAGGATCACTCCGTCTCCGTACCCTATATGGTGGTAGTACAGTTTCGCATCTCCCGCCTCTGCAGACGGGACGCTCCTGTCGATGAAGCCGGTGTCCGATTCGGCTCTGTAGAGATTGGGTCCGCAACGGAAGAACACCTTGCCGTCGACGATGAGAGGAACCGAATCGTGTCCTCTCCATACCTCGCCGGACGTGTTCAGATATCCCCCGATCTCATAGACCTTCACCAAGTCGAGGATGTCGTCCGGCGACGGAAGATGCCTGTTGCTGACGGGATCCAGACCGGAGCTGGAGGAGTGGAACCGGTACGTCACGCCGACGACCACATCGGTATCGATTGCAATCGTCAAAGGTTTCGACACGCTGCCATGCTCCACACCGTTGACGGTCCAGTTGAACACCTCGTATCCCGGATTCACGGAAGTCATCGTGAACGTCCTCGAATCACTGGAACCGGAGAATTCAATCACAGCAGCGGTATCGTCTACCTTCACAGTGAACGGCCTTTTCGTCCAACTCGCAGACAAAGTTATGTTTCCACTCACGGGCTGGGACGGATCGTAGTGATTACCATCGAGCATCCATCCTGCGAAATCGTATCCCGCACGGACGAAGCTCGGCAGATCTATGGACTCCAGCGACAACCCGGATGCTATTCTGATTTCGATGGTGCTACCGTCTTCGGCAACGCCCCCGTTGCCGTCCAGGACGATCGTGACGTATCCGTAGATGGAACGGTCCAACGGAACCATGACGATCTTGGAAGTGCTCGAAGATGAGACGATTCTGAATCCTACATCGGTGCGTTCGATCGTGCAACCGATGCCGATCATGGACACGTCCTTCGTGGATGTTCCGCTGATCGCCACCGTTCCTGCCGATTGATCGAACTCGTATCCGAGGGCCGAACCTTCGTATTCGTACGGAACGAACACCGTGGATCCACCCACGGTATATCCGATGTAAACAGACCCGCAGGCTACCAGTTGACGAAGACACGCATCCGAAGTCCCATGCATTACATTGAACTCCATGCCGTCCGCCATACGGGAGAACGCTGCGAAGTACTCCGGATCATCCACTACGGAAGAGACGGTCACGGATCTCAGCATCCCCAGCGAAGCCAGCGCATCCCTGCCGATGGACTGGTCCGCGCGAAGGACCAATCCCTCCACGGAATCGTTCAACGCTCCGGGAATGATGATGCGATTCTTGAACAGATCGTCACTCAGATCGATGGTGGGCGAGGAATCGACGACCTTCACGATCTTCTCGCTCCTGCCATCTCCCGGAGAGAACACGAGCACTCCGCCCTCTACCCTGAAATACGGATTGTCCGGGTCGCAACGGATGCCTTTCAAGTCATCCGTTCCCATCATGTTTATCACGTAAGCCACGGTGTCCTTCTCTATCACGAGCACCCCGTCGACGACCTTCGCCACAGGAGTCGAAGGATCGAGAAGACTGCCATATCCAGTCCTCCCTTCGAATACGCCGACAGGCAGCTTCACCCTATCTTGAGTACCCTCATAGACGAGGTCGAGACAATTGGTCAGATCGAATTTAATAGCTCCCAGGGAGCTGTGGCGGATCGATTGGAGCTTGGATCCCTCTTCAAAGGAGACTTCGGCTACGTAGCTAAGGCCGCAATCGCCGACTGTCACGACGCTAGCAGGCAGAATGGTGCTACCTCCGGTGATACGGATTCTCGAATCGAACGCGCTTCCACCGATCGTCTCGATGAAATGCGACCACAACACCTCTGTTTCCGAATCCAAGGATCCAATGAATGCACCGGCACCTATGGAATGCAACGAATCGCATCCACTCATGTCGATGATGGCTGCCCTATCGAAATAGGCGAATGCTCTTTCTCCGATGGATTCCAGCCTGCTGCCTTTCTCGAACACGATGCGCATCCCGTCTTCGTACTGCAGGGTTTTTAAACGATTGACCGACGGATGCATACCGGAAAACGTATTTTTTATCGGCTCTCCACCACCCGCCAAAGAACTCACATGAGTGAACGCCCCCTCGCTGATTATTTGGACAGAAGACGGTATAGTTATTCCGTTATCCGAGTTGAAACAAATTCCTATAGATTGAGGGTCGGTGGTGCTAATCCCACCATTATTACGCTTTGCGAAAGCGTAGTAACCGATCTCACTGATGACAAAACTACCTGTGGTTACTTTCTTCAGATCGTTGTCCGCGATGAAGGCGCATTCACCGATGATACAGCTGACTCTCTCTGCTGACGACCCGAAGACCACGGTCTCGAGATTGCTGCAGGAACTGAACGCATAAGCACCTATCTCGGACAGGCGGCTGTTCTCCGGAAACTCGAGATTCTTGAGATTATCGCAATGATAAAACGCCTTCTTACCTATGGTCTCCACAGAGGAAGAGATAGTGACGGAAGATAGAGACGATTTGGCAAATAGATAATCCGGCACTGTCGAGATGCTGTCTTCGATAAGAACGGACTCCAGATCTGATACCTTCTCCAGAGGAAAAACAGCAGTATCGGTCCAACCTACCTTCTCGTATGAAAGGTTCCATGAAACTTCGCGATCCAAAATGAATTCACGGATGCTGCTACCACTAAAGGCACCGCCTTCCACCGTTTCCACTGAGGAAGGAAGGCGATATACATCCACCTTTCCAGTGAACCTCAACAATGTCTTGCCGTCATCACTAAGAGTCGTGCCCGCAGGAAGATCCGATGATCCGGCAGTCAGCACCCTCCAGACCACGGAATCGCCGGCGCTTGCGAACAGTCTGTATTCGCCATCCGGAAGATCCCCGATGATCATGGCTCCCGAGAATCTGCCACCGACAGGGATGCATGCATCTACAGAAGATACAGCCCCTGAATCGCCCATCAGAACGACGTTCACCATATCGTAAATCGTCTCACCAGAATAGACTATGCGCTTGGTGGCACTGTCATAACGCGCCATGGTCAAATAAAGGGCGTTGGAGACCTCGAACGATTCCGATACCATTGCGGAACCGTTGCTGACCACTGCCCGATACGTACCGTTCTCAAGATGTCCTATGTAAAAAGTATCGACGAAACGGCCTTCGACCACCTCCACTGCATCTATTATCTGTGATTCATCGCCGGTAGCGACATAGATGTTCACCAGCGGAGCATCCGAACTGCCTGAAACGGTGACCATGCCTGTTCCGGGATCGTAGAATACGGAATCCAGGGACACCGATCCTCCGATATCGGATGAAAAGGTTTCGGCGGTCGCGGAAGAATCCCCGTCCGCGACAGCAATGCAAAAGAATGATAGCATGGCGGCTATCAGAAGCACCGCGA
>DATC01000091.1:6967-9935 GCA_002504495.1 Methanomassiliicoccaceae archaeon UBA537 | reverse complement strand
CCGCCGTGATCTCACATCTATGCACCATAGCCACCTTCATGCGCCGGCGCTCTGCGGAACATAGATATGGTAGCACAGGAACTTGACCGCACCACCCTCCCCAGGCTGGATTCCGTCGACCAATTCCAGAACCACGCTGGTGAGGCCCTGACTGGAGACCACGATCATATCGGACCCCTTGCCATCCGCGCCTATTACAGGCTTCGAGTACACATTGATGACGTTGTCTCCGTACTTGGCTATGACAAGGATACGAAGATCGCTCTCGCTCGAAACGCTCTCTCCGCAATCGATAGATACATCGAGGATCGTGTTGGCTCCGCTCAATTTCGAAACGCACGTCAATGAAGAATTATCTGCCACGAACTCAGCGGACAATTGGACGTTTCCTGCAGGCATAATGAACGAATAGCCGCCGGAGACTTCGTTCAAAGTCAGATTCTTGCCTCCAGACGTAGCTGAGATTGAGGCCAGCTTGTATCCGGACGAGGGAATGACGGAGATAGTGACCGAAGATCCGTATTCGGCTGTGGAAGAACCGGATACGGTACCGTTCTGCACCGAAGGATAGGCTATCGAGTAGGACTTGATACTATACTCTGCTTTGATCGAGACATCCGACCCAGGCATCGTGAAAGTATTATCGGCTCCGATGGACGCATTCTTCGAGACTACCTCAAATCCTGTAAACTCATAACCATCGGAAGGTTCACAATCTAACAGAATCGAATCTCCCTCGAAGAAGTAGTTGTTGATTCTGGAATTGACTCCTGTATAGCTGCTTGGATCACTGCCAGAGAGTCTTGCGGAAACGGTTCCGTGTTCGGATTCGATCGCGAGCTTATGTGCGGAAAACTTGACATCAACCATCACCGAGGAAGTGGGCATCTCAAACCAGAAGACACTGTGCCCTTCAACTTCTTGCAAAACTCCATCGACGCTTTCATACCTTTTGGATTCATGTACTTCAACAACATCGCCGGAGGATGTTTTTACACTGCATGTCGCATATCCGGGATTCAATCCAATGAAGATCAGATCGCCGGCGGAGGCGGTTGCCGTGCGACACGTCATATATTTGTGAGTTACTCCATCGGAACCGCTTATCTCAATCTCCTTATCCTTGATTTGATACGCACTGTCGTAAGGGAATGTCAAATCGTTGCTCTGGCCCCCCCCCTCAGAATCACCAAATCGTCAGCATCGATTGCCGTTCCATCGATTTTCGTAATTCTATGAATGAAAATCGCGTCTTTATTCAGTATAGCATCAATATCATTGGAGACGCCGATTTTGTACTCATTAGAGAATGCAGGTAAAATCAATTCAAAGGGTATCGTTTTAATCTTATCGTCACCGTTCATCTTGCCATACAGCGTCAAAGTGAAACTGAGATTCTTAACATCGATGGCTTTTGTTGCATCCTTAATGCTGAGGTTCACCGAACAATTGATCTGAGTGCCTAGCTTGTGTTTCACATACACGTCAATAGATATACCAGATAATTCCCCATTTCCGGAATATGAACCATCATCATTAATCACAGCATTGATAGTTTCTTTTTTATCATCAGATACGACTGATAAACTAGCAAAAGATACCGATTGCATAGCAATCAAAAAGGTATGAGGCCCATCTCCCATTGAGGAAATTGTGATTCTACAATCTGATCCTACATCCCATTCTCCTATTCTTTTATCAGCGGCGGATGAAGGTGTATCTTTACCAGTCATCGGCCCACAAGAGATAGTGATGTCCTGAATCGAGTCGGCATCCACATCATTGCGCGATTCCAACAACAAGCTGGTCGATGCCAGAAGCAATGTGACCAGAATGCCAATAACAATTACTTTTCTACTCATATAGATTCGTCCACGCACTCGTCTTCGACTTCATCCTATTAATCGTGTACATAAACGCAAAAACAATTGTTTTTGTCGAAGACGGGGGCTATCGCCCCCTGTTTGATCAGACGTACATTATCAGGAATGCAGACATCTGGTTGGTCGCATTGAAATGGACAGAGGAATAGTATCCCAGAGTCCATGACAAGTAATCGGTCATGGTCGAGTCATAACTGGACCAATAATGGTAATCCGATCCCTCGGATACTGTTTTTGCTCCGAACAAGGAGTCCATCCAGGAATAGTACGTGTAGTAGCTGTAATCTACCATGTCGTGGTATTCCCAGGCATCTGTCTGCCCATCAAGGCTGGACCCTACTGCATCCCGAAGCGCGAGATACGCATCCGAGCCGTATCCGCACACCGTCACTCCGCTCAAGAGATCAGAGGACGTAATAGTCTGCGAGACGATTCCCGAAGATGTTTGAACCTTCACCTGAGTTCCAGCAGGAACGGAAACCATATTAGCGGAATCCATAAGTGTGAAGGTGTGAAGGTACGCAGAATTGCCCTGGACTTCAGTCGTTGAAATCATTCCCGCAAGAGAATCGCAATCAACCGTTGCAGAAGTGCTTATCGCCACATTGGCGTACACCGAGGAAGAACTCCCCGGAACCGTGACGACAGAATAATCGGCGAAGGGCCTGAGCCATCCGAGAGGAACGTTCTTGATATCGTCCCACCGATCGTTTGTACTATCGTATCCCTTGATGCTGAATGTTGTTGAGTTGTTGACCTCGTCGATGAGGCCGTAGTTCATATTGGGGTTGCTGTACCCTCCCTCATCGACATCCCACTGGGTGTTCGCCCCGGTGGTCGTGATGGTGTATCCCAAGGACATCGCTCCGTAGACCGCAAGATACAGATTGTAAGCGGTCTGAACAGAGGACTTCCATCCGTCTTCGCCGGCATCGTAGTACACCTTGACCGATCCTCCGGCAGCGGTTGCATCTGCATCTACCGAATCTGAATTCGATATGCCGACCATACCCGCCGCAGAGATCATCAGGATTGCCGCGAAGATGGCAAGCGCCTTCCCGTTCATTCTTATCTCCTGCCCACAT
>DATC01000091.1:6732-6919 GCA_002504495.1 Methanomassiliicoccaceae archaeon UBA537 | reverse complement strand
TCAATCGACCGGACTATTCGTGGACAATAAACAAGCGCCATTCATCCTATTTAAAAGAAGATAAACAATTTTGTCCACAGATTCATCCAACCATATTGGATGCATGGTTACAGAGCGGTCAAAGGAGCTAGCACCTATTTCCGAAACGATAGACGTCTCCGATTCAGAAATCTATAAATACAACAGA
>DATC01000091.1:5232-6657 GCA_002504495.1 Methanomassiliicoccaceae archaeon UBA537 | reverse complement strand
CCTTCAAAATCGGCAAGATCGACCGCCTCCCGTGAGAGAAATCCGAACAAACGTAGACCGATCGCCGTATTCTCTATAGATGAAAAACTGTACTCTGATGTACAATAAAGGTTATCAATGCGTTCAGCATGACAGCAATCATGGACATAGTAGGAGACGCCTTCGCAAGGTATCCGTCCCAGGAGAAGGTCGTTCAGCTGCTGCTCTCCAACGGGATGAGGGTGGAGGATGGCCGCGCGTTCTGCGGCGATGTGGAGCAGGGCGACTCCGCCCTAGGAAGGGCCTGTGGCGTGGACCGCAGGGTGGTCCGCACCACGCTCGAGAGGATCTCGGGCACGCCGGAGCTGGACAGGATGTTCTCCAAGCTCAGGTGCACCCTGTCCATGGTAGACCTGGCACCGGAGATCGGGTGCTCGTCCATCATAATAACCCCGACGGACGCGAGGATCCCCGGGATACTCGCGGACGTCATGCGCGTCCTGTACGACCACGGCATATCGATAAGGCAGGCGATGGTCGACGACTCCGGCGACGAGGGGAAGGCCGTGCTGATCATAGTGGCCTACAGCAGGATCCCCTCGGACGCCATATCGGAGCTCAAGTACTGCCGCGGCGTCGACAGCGTACTGATCAAGCGATGACGATCGGATCCTGAGGGAATCGCATCTGAGGACCTTCTTCGCGCAGGCCCTCTCGCATCTCCTGCAGGCCGTCCCGCCGCAGCGCGACGAGTCTATCCTGGCGACGTGCCCGGACATCCCTACGGGCTCCACGGAAAGCGCGTCCTCCGGGCAGGCCTTCACGCACCTGAGGCACCCGGTGCATCCCTCGAGAGACCCCGACAGCACCGTGCCGCACGGCACGATAGCGACCTTGCACTCCTCCGTGTCCGGAAGATCGCGCACGGCGCGGCGCTCCACCGACACCGCATCAGGGCCCATGTCGAGAGGGATGTGCTTCAGCCCGTACATGTCCAGCATGTCGTTGTACATCGACATGGGCATGGACGAGCACCATACGGAGTACTCTATCGAGTAGAGGTTCTTGAAGACCTCCGAGGTCGCGAACATCACATGGTCCGCCCTCAGACGCTTGGCGAACTCCCTCAGGCTGTCGAGGTCCTTCTCGCCCGTGGCGAGCATCCTGGCGAGGCCTATGGACGTGTTCCCGAACTGGACTATCTCCTTCGCTCCGGGAGCCACCATCCCCAGGGACAGCGCCTTCCTCGCATCCGAGTACAGGCCGGAGGCCCCGGACATGTACGCCTTCCGCACGTCCTCCACCCATACCCCGGCCGCCTCCATAAGCGTGAGGAACCCGGCGCGTAGCGCTCCTATCGCCTTTCCTGCCTCCTCCACGTCGTTCGACGAGATCTCTATCCCGTCCTGGAGGACCAGCGTCCCGGTGGACGTCGATATGGCGGGA
>DATC01000091.1:625-5193 GCA_002504495.1 Methanomassiliicoccaceae archaeon UBA537 | reverse complement strand
CGATATGGCGGGAGGATTGATCAGACCCGTGCGTATCCCCAGGGAGAGAGCGGCTATCACTCCGGTCCCGGTTATCCCGACGGCCTTCCCGTGCATGGGGCCCTCTTCGACGACGGTCCCCGTGAGGGGATCCACCAGATCGCCCTCGACGGGAGCGAGGGTATCGTCCAGTACGTAGCACCTCCATCCGCCGTCCTCGATCTCCACCCCGCAGAGCGCGCCGGGAGCCGCCAGCATGCCCCTCTCGATCTCCTGGCCCTCGAGCGCGGGCCCGGCCGCGGCCGAACCGCTGTAGACCTTCCCGTCCACGACGAGCGCCATCTCCGCATTGGTGCCGTAGTCCACCACGATGCAGGGCTCCTTCTCGTCCATGATGCCGGTGAGCATCATCATCCCGATGGCGTCGGCTCCGATCTCGTGCCTGACCGCCGGAGGGATGATCACCTCTGCACGGGGCATCCCGCGGAGTCCTATCGACTCGGCGGACACGATGTCCCCGTTGCGCGGAGGAGAGACCACCCCGAGATGCTCGAGCATGTTCTTCCCCGCATACGCCAGATCCCTGATCTCTATGTTCTGGAAGAGCGACAGCTGGAACGGGTTCCCGCAGACTCCCACCCTCTCCACCTCGGACAGGTCGATCCCCAGGGAACCGAACATGTTGTTCGCGGCATCCACGAGGAGTCCGTGCGCGACATCCTCTCCGGAGCGCATGGCGAAGTTCACATGGTCGATGACGTTCATGCCGGGGATGGGATGCCTCTCGGTGATCGCGGTGCCCACGGTCCTCCCCGTATCGAGGTCGATGGCCTGGCAGCGCAGTCCGCTCGTCCCGATGTCGAGCGCGATGCCGTATCTCACAGCAGCCCCTCCTCTCTCTTTATCGTGTATGCGGCGCTGTTGACGGCCATGACCGCGGCGCCGATCTCCAGCGGATCGTGGATTATCGCCCTGCACCGCCTCCTGCCCTCGCGGTCGAAGTAGTGCGGGACTCCGGGACTGGAGATGATCGAGCCCTCGGCGATTATCTCTCCGGGGATGATGTACGGAGCGGCGTTGAGTATGAGCGTGTTCTCGGATACCGCCTTCTCCACGTCCCTCAGCGGCCTCGCCCCGATCGCGGACAGGCGCTCGGCCTTCTGCGGGACTATATCGGTCACCGCGACGTCGGCTCCCCATCCCAGCATTATCTTCGCGGCCCATGTTCCGACCCTTCCGGCGCCGATCACGAGAACCTGCTTCCCTTCCAGTCCCCCGGCCGCGTTCTTAAGGCAGACCGCGTATCCCATGCCGGTCCCCCAGGAGTTGTCGGTGTACATGCGCTCGCGGGTGTTGTAGGCCATGAACAGGGGGTCGTCGGACATCATGATTATGTCCGCGCCGGAATCGACCGCCTGAGCGAATCCGACGACGTCCGGTTCGGACGTGGCGTGGCTGTCCATCCCGAGACGCTTCATGATCGCGTCCACGGACTTGGCGAATCCTCCGATTATGCCTAATCCGGAGGTTATGGGGACCGCCGCCGCCTTGAAGCGGGAGAAGTCGTAGTCCGCGCAGTCCAGTCCGGCGGCCTCCAGGGCTATGCCCTTCACCGTCTTGCCGGTCGTCTTCAGGAGCCTCCCGTCCAGATCCAACTGGTCGTCGGGAACACCCCAGATCATATCCGCTGTAAGTCTTGTCATCCCTAATCATGCCTCCTTCGGAACGGAATCGACGAAACGTTCGACCCCGCACTCCTCCATGATCGCCTGTATGACCGACAGGCGACGGCTCCTCGCCTCCTCCGGCGTGGCTCCGGAGACCATGAAGGTCCCGTGCCATTCCTTCTTCCCGGGAGAGTAGTCGGAGATCGAATCGTCGGATCCGAAAAGACCCGACTCCATGACGGGCTCCGACACGCGGGAGAACTCCTTCTCCCCGGTGGTGCGGAGCACGCCGTCCTTCAGCATCAGATGCCAGTAAATCCCGGAGCGGCCCGACGGCTCGCAAGCCGGAATCCCGTGACCCCTCGAACGGACCAGCATCTCCAGGAGGTTCACCCCCGTGGCCGTCCATATAGCGGCCGGCGTCTGGCTGGGGATGCGCGCATCGATCTCCAGGAACCTCAGGCCCTTCGGGGTCAGTATCGCCTCGACATCCATTATGGCGGATAGCCCAAGCGACTCGGCGGTGCGCCCGGAGCACTCCCTCAGGACCCTCCAGTCCTCACCATCGAGGAAGCAGGGGAAGCAGTCGACCTGCTTGCAGTCGTAGCCCTCGTCGAGGACGACCTCGGTGGTCACACAGGGCACGGCCTCCGTGCCGTCGCCTATGACCTCGATGGAGACGCTTCTGCCGTGGACGAACTCCTGGACGACGGGATCGTCGCCGAGTCCGCGGACGATCTCCAACGCCTTCTCCATCTCGGCATCGTCGTGCACGACGGATACGCCGATGCTCCCGCTCTGGGAGGAGGGCTTCACGACGACAGGATATCCGCAACCCGGCCATTCGCCCGGAAGAGGCACCCCGCACTCCGCCATCAGCCGGTTCGACTCCAGCTTGGACTGCGACACCGCATAGGCGTGCATATCGAAGAGAAGATCCGTGGACGAACCGCGAAGCATCCTGTCCAGGAACCCGAGCACGTCCAGCTCCTCTATCGCCGGAAGCACGCAGTCGCACGACTCCAGGACATCCAGAGCCTTCTCCGGCTCCTTCAGGACGTCGATGACGTGGGGCTCGTCGCATATCGACAGGGCCGGAGCCTCCGGCCTCCGGTCGATCACGACGCTTTCATATCCGGCCTTGTTCGCAAGGAAGACCGCTTCCATGCCCTGAAGGGCGCCGCCGACTATGCACAGCCTCATCCTAGGATCCTCCGATCATGATATCAGTCGATCCTGAGACCGTTCAGGTACGTGTTGCTCTTGCCGGTCTTCCTGACGCTGCTGTTCCCGTTCTTCAGCATGAGCAGCCTCTCGAGTCCGAATCCGACTCCCGCCCAGGGCTCGTGGATGTCGTGTGCGGCGTCGAGCCTGTGCGGACCGACGGCGCCGGAGGCGACCTCCGTGCCGTCGACCTCCACGTCCAGGGTCTCGACGTACACGTCGGACTCCTCTCTGGTCAGCGTGTAGTCGAGCCCGGCGGCCTTCATCACATCGCCTATGTAGGTCTTGAGGCAGTCGACCGGATCCCCTTCGGGACCGAGCTCGACGAGATTCATCATGGTGAACTCCTCCAGATGCCTGTAGCTCTTGGACTCCTTCCTGAAGCACTGCCCGATCTCGAATATCCTCACAGGGCCGTCGGTGTGGTCCCTGAACCTGCGCATCACAACGTACAGGTTGGGGGCGAGCATCGGCCTGAGAGCCCTCTTGTCGTCTATGAAGAACACCTGCTTGTAGAGCGGATGGTCGGGGGTGATCGTCATCTTGGAGAGCTGCTGCGTCGAGATGATGGTCGGCGTCCTCACCTCTATGAACCCTCTCGCCACGAGAGCGTCGGCGATGGACGCTTCGAGCCTGGATAGCTGATGGCGCGTCGGATCGGCGATGAGGCCTTTGATCGCCTTGTCGTTGGCGGCCTCGGTCCTCGACATGAGCTTCGCGAACTGCCTGTCGCGCTCCGTGGCATCCGGGAATCCCATTCCGGAATAGTCCTCGTCGCCGTATTCCATCAAATGCTGAATCTGAGGGTCCGTGAATCCGATCATGTTATGACTACCATGGCGAAAGGCCGGGGTGTCGATCCCCGCTGGCTAGGTTTTAGAGACCCGCTGGTCGCCGGACCGCCCTCCTTGTAGTCAATACCCGGAAGCTCATTATTTAATGATTGTCATCAGTATTTAATGATGACTCCTTGTGGAGAGGTTTTAAGAAGGTCCTGGAAACTCTATATTTAATCGTTTCCCGGACCTCCCATAAATCCGTATAAAAATTTATGTATTAGTTGAATTCCACATCATCGTTGTTCGTAGTGGTGAACTTGATCCCCGCTCCTGTGAGGATCTTGCCGATGAGGTCCGAGACGCGACCCAAGTCCTGATTCTTGGTATATGTCTTGATATAGAACTCGTTGCTGTCCATAGGGAATACGAGACGGATCTTCCCCTTCCTGTTGTACCCTTCGGGCTTCAGATTCCTCTCGAGATCGTGGACGTTGAGATCGACCAGCATCTGGAAGAGCTCCTCCTCCTCGGGCATCTGGTCTATCTCAGTGAGTAGCGTTCTGAGTATCTCCGGGAACACCGGAGCCAGGTCCTTGTAGGGGGTCTTGCCTTTGAGGTGGAAGTTGATGCTGTAGACCTTCATCGTCCCCTCTCACGCTGCGCCGATATTAGAACATTGACCCCGTACGAATGGACTTCCCGCACCCTATCCATTTCGAAGAGCCGTATTTTCCAAAGAGTCGTCAAGGGCCTATAGTGAAGGGGTGAACAGTTCCTCCATCGGAATGCTGTCATACGAATCCATCGTGATCGGATGTTGCTTTCTGAAAGCGTGGGGGGGGGGCGATGGAGTCGAAGGGCGTAGATGATATAGTTTTGGGAAGCATATCAGCAAACGCGGAGGGCGAAAGATGATATC
>DATC01000091.1:0-495 GCA_002504495.1 Methanomassiliicoccaceae archaeon UBA537 | reverse complement strand
TCATCGACTCGATTCGCAGGAAGGGGAATAAGGTCTATCTATTCACCCGCCCGAGGAGGTTCGGGAAGACTCTGAACCTGTCCATGCTGGACGCGTACTTCAACGAGAAGTACGCGGGGAACGCATGGTTCGACGGCCTGAGGATATCGGAGCTCATCCCGGACGATCCGAGGAGGAACTCCTGCACTGTGATCTTCCTCAGCATGAAGGATCTGAGGTCCGATACTTACGAGGGATTCCTCAGGAGGATCGGAATAAAGATGAGCGACGTCTACGGATCGTTCCCGGAACTGAAGGACTCCCCGAGACTGAACGATTTCCAGAAGGCGCTCTATCATGATGTGGGGATGAGATCCGCCGACGATGCTGCCCTGGAGTCATCCCTCATCAACCTCATGAAGATGCTCACAATCGAGCATGAACGCAAGGTCGTCCTGCTCATCGACGAGTACGACAACGCCGTCAACGAGGCGGAATCGGACGAGCTGAGGAAGA
>DATC01000041.1 GCA_002504495.1 Methanomassiliicoccaceae archaeon UBA537 | reverse complement strand
CGGCTGTGGGTCCTCCGCACACCGGGCACTCCTTCGCTTCCAATATCGGCAGATTGCATGCCCTGCACCATCTGAGGTGGTTCTTTCCGAGACGTATGGCTCCCATGATGGGCTTCTCTACGCTGGCTCGGTATTTCAAGATGCGTTCCATCGAAAGGCATCACGTACGATCATCCGGGGATTGCGGATTGGCGATAACGGACGTAACATTATCCTAAAAAGGAAATAACACCCGATTAAGGTTATATAGAATTCCTCGGAATCCGTCCGACGGTGTAAACCATGGATACGAAAATCATCGCCATAGCGGTCGTCGCCATCCTGGTCGTCGCCGCAGGAGCGGTCTTCATCGCCACCAGCGATAAGGACGATTCCTCGGAGGACCAGGTCATCTCTGCGGTCGCCAGGGTGAACACGGAGGGGTCCGGCATCTATCTGAAGGCCACCTACACCCCCACCGATTTCTACACGAAGGAGACCGACGGAACGATCAAGCTCATTCCCGCCGCATGGGGAGGAAAGGTCTTCGGAACTCCCGGAACCGCCTCCATCCAGCACGTCCAGCTCCAGGAGCTCGTGCAGGGCATGGGCCTCAAGTTCGTGAAGTACGACAACAGCACCCAGAAGTCCAACGATACGGTCTACTACATCGATACGGTCAACACCGCCGATGCCGCCATCAACAAGATGGCGAACGAGCTCGACGGAGGAATCCTCTGGCAGCCTCAGTACGTCAAGATCACAGACGACGAGAAGTACCAGCCGTTCCTTCTGACCAACGACCTGTTCCCGGGACATACCTGCTGCATCATCGCGGGATACACCCCCTACATCGAGGCCAACAGGGATGCTACCGTCGCGTTCCTCGCAGGATACGCCAAGGCCGTCGACTTCATCAACGAAGCCAAGAAGGACAAGACTTCCGAGGACTACCAGAAGCTTCTGGACATCTGCGTCAAGTACACATCCGGACTCAACAAGGAGCAGATCGACGCGGCTCTCGACACCATCACCTACATCTACTCCGATGATTCGACCGGAAGCCTCGAGAAGCTGACCAAGGACGTCGCCTCCCTCGAGAAGAATCTGACCTCTCTCGGATCCATCAAGGTCCCGCTCTCCGATCTCGGATTCGAGAATGCGACCGAGTTCGCGGAGAAGGCCGTCGACGATACCTTCCTCAAGGACGCACTCAAATCCGATATCGCGAAGGTCGATGCGAAGATCAAGGTCACCGCTATCGGCGGAGATATCCACCAGATCGCCCTGAGAGTCGCCAACGATCTCGGATTCTTCGAGGAGTACGGCGTAACCATCGAAGTCAATCAGGTCGACAACGGGGCGAAGGTCGCCCAGGATCTCATCTCCGGTAACTGCCAGTTCGGATTCCTCGGCGCTCCTCCCTTCACGACGAACGCCGTCAATCAGAAGGCAGTCACTGCCTGATATCCAAACGAGGGCTCCGGCCCTCTTACCCTTCTGTATCCTTGTTCCTGCTATTGTGGACAAACAGGAATGGATTTCAAAAAAGTGTTAAATCGGACTCCATGATGAGGGGTCGTTCGTTCTGCAAGGAGGCTTCCGCATCTCATTCAAGTACGACGAGAATAACAAGTATCAAAGGCTGGGGAAGAACGCCCTGATCGTGGCGTTCTCTCTGACCGTGTTCGTCATCGTGTGGTGGATGATCTCGATAGTCGTCGATTCGAGAGTCCTTCCCACTCCTCTGGAGACGTTCTACGCGCTGGTCGAATACTTCGACGACGGCTACAAGGGCGTCTCCGCATGGCAGTACATATGGAACAGCATGAAGCTGTTCCTCGAAGGATTCGTCCTGGCGTTGGCCCTCGCCGTTCCGCTGGGGCTCGTCCTCGGATTCTCCAAGACGCTCAACACTTTCGTCTCGCCCATCATCGAGATCCTCAGGCCGATCGCTCCCATGGCATGGGCGCCTATATTCGTCTATGGAATCAGCTACAACACCGGCCCGATGCTCGTCGTCTTCATAGGGATATTCTTCCCGTTGCTGACCAACATCATCTTCGGAATCAAGAAGATCGATCCCCTGCTCATCGATGCGGCCAGGACTCTGGGCGCCAAGGGCCCTCAGCTGTTCGTGAAGATCATGCTTCCTAGCGCGATCCCGTATGTGATGAACGGAATCAGGGTCGGTCTCGGAATCGGATGGATGTGCATCATCGCCGCCGAGATGTACGCGCCCTTCGCGAACGGCGTCGGATACTGCATCAAGGACATGGTCGACAACGGAATGTGGGACAGCACGTTCGCCGTCCTCGTCGTCGTCGCGGCGCTCGGAATCCTTACCACGACTCTTTCCGAGTGGGTCTCGAAGTACGTCTCCAAGAGGATGGGGGTGGAGTGATGAGCGAAAACAAGGACATCGGATGTCAGCACGTCGGAGAAGGAGAGACGCAGATCGTTATCGACAAGCTCACCAAGGTCTACAGGACCGACGAGAGCGAGACAGTGGCCATCGAGGACTTCTCTCTGGATATCAAGAAGGGGGAGCTCATCTCCATCATCGGCCCCTCAGGATGCGGCAAGACCACGGTGCTCAGGATGATAGCCGGTCTTCTCCAGCCGACATCGGGAACGATAACGATCGAAGGCCGTCCATGCACGGGCCCGGGGCCCGACAGAGGCATGGTCTTCCAGGATTTCGCTCTCCTTCCATGGAGATCCGTCATAAGGAACGTGGAGTTCGGTCTCGAGATCGCAGGCGTTCCCAAGGAGGAGAGGCATGAGAAAGCGAAGGCCTTCCTCGCCATGGTGGGTCTCGAGAAGTTCGAGAATGCCAAGATCAATGAGCTCTCCGGAGGGATGAAGCAGCGCGTGGGCATAGCCCGTGCGATGGTCAACCATCCGGACGTCCTTCTTATGGACGAGCCCTTCGGGGCTTTGGACGCTCAGACCAGGAACATCATGCAGGAGATGCTCATAAAGATCCTGGATCAGACCGACCAGACGATAATCTTCGTCACGCACTCGGTCGACGAGGCCGTCTTCCTCTCGGATCGCATAGTCGTTCTCACAAAGAGGCCGGCAAAGATCAAGGAGGTCATAGAGATCCCGTGGCCCAGGCCGAGGGACCGTGCTTCCCCCGAGTTCACGGCTCTCAGGAAGAGGATCCTCCAGGAGCTAGAGAACGAGAACGTTATGGAGGACTGATTCCTCCCGGACGGATCATTCCAGACGGGGTGGTCCCGTCCGTACATCAAACCTCGGGCCGTGCCGCGATCGTCCCGTCTCGCAGCGCCGGTCCGTCCCACTCCTTCTCCATATCCTTCATGAACGCCGCCGCGAACAGAGGATACATTTCTATTCCGTTTTCCATCGATATGTTCCCTTTGCAGAACATCATCTTGCGATCCACCTTGTGGAACCTGTCGATCTTCCCTATCGAAGGCGCTTCCCGGGTCTTGCCGGATTTCACCTCTATGGCGACTAGCTCCGAGCCCAGCTCTATGATGAAGTCGATCTCCATCATGTCGGGCCCTTTGTTCTTCTTGGCTCTTCGTAAGTTTGAGT
>DATC01000039.1 GCA_002504495.1 Methanomassiliicoccaceae archaeon UBA537 | reverse complement strand
TCAACACCACTGACGAGTGGATTCCGATCCCGGAACCGGTTCGTGAGCAATACGCCGGCTACAGGTGCACTC
Organism: Methanomassiliicoccaceae archaeon UBA537; assembly: GCA_002504495.1. Classification (GTDB taxonomy): domain Archaea; phylum Thermoplasmatota; class Thermoplasmata; order Methanomassiliicoccales; family Methanomethylophilaceae; genus Methanoprimaticola. The sequence goes on along the minus strand of DATC01000039.1, from coordinate 2,751 downwards.
CACTCGTGAGAGCCTACGACCTTGAGGCTGCGCTCGGAACTCCGGCACACATCTACTTCAAGAATGAGAGTGTCTCCCCTGCCGGATCACACAAACTGAACTCCGCTTTGGCTCAGGCCTACTACGCCAAGGAGCAGGGCATCACAAACATCACCACTGAGACCGGTGCCGGCCAATGGGGCGGTGCGCTTTCCTATGCCGCCAAGAGATTCGGGCTGGACTGCGCCGTCTACATGGTAAAGGTCAGCTTCTTCCAGAAGCCTTACAGAAGGTCCATCATGCAGACTTTTGGGGCTGACATCACTCCATCCCCATCCATGTCCACAAGGGCCGGCAAGGACATCATCACGGCCAATCCTAACGATCAGGGCTCTCTCGGATGCGCCATCTCGGAGGCCATCGAGCTGGCGGTCAGCACTCCGAACTGCAAGTACACGCTCGGATCCGTCCTGAACCACGTCTGCCTGCACCAGACCGTCATCGGACTGGAGACCATCGAGCAGATGAACAAGGCCGAGATCGTCCCCGACTACATGATCGCCTGCGTGGGCGGAGGATCCAACTTCGCCGGATTCACCTTCCCCATGATGAGGGAGAAGATCAGAGGCAAGTCCGAGACAGAGATCATCGCAGTCGAACCCAAGGCCGCTCCTTCGCTCACCGAGGGAGAGTTCAGGTACGACTACGGAGACACCGGAGGCATGACTCCGCTCCTCATGATGTACACTCTCGGAAGCGAGTTCATCCCCAAGAGCATCCATGCCGGAGGCCTCAGATACCACGGTATGGCTCCGCTCGTCTCCGCCGCCTACGACGAAGGGCTCTGCACCGCGGTCGCCTACGATCAGCCCGATACCTTCGAGGCCGGATGCCTGTTCGCCAAGACCGAAGGCATCGTCCCGGCTCCCGAGTCCTGCCATGCCGTCAGGGCCGCCATCGACAAGGCTCTCGAGTGCAAGAAGACCGGCGAGGAGAAGACCATAGTCTTCTGTCTTTCCGGACACGGGCTCATCGATCTGTACGGATACGAGCAGTACCTCGAGGGAGTCCTTCCCTCCTCGTCTATCGACTGAAACATCTTTAGGCCCCTATGGGGCCTTTTCTCTTCGGAACCGGCCTGTCAAGGTCTTGTCCACATCAGGAGACCCATGACGACCTTGTTGTCCGATGTCACAACACCATCGACGGCTTCGCTTTCAACAGTCTCCTCTATCGCCGTCCGCATCCATTCCTCGATATTGCGATATCTTGAGATCAGCGAGATGTACCTAGAGACCGTTTCCTCGACTGTGCGTTTAGCTAGATTGCGCTGTGAGAACAGCATCATCTCAGGCTCTCTGCCGATCGCCTTCAGATAACGGTACGGATACTCGGTGTTGTATCCGGTGTAGGAATAGCTCTTTCCGAGGGATCTCCATATCCTGGTCTCCAGCCCTTCGGAGAATGCGCAGGAAGAGACGTACGCGCACGCATCTCCCAACTCTTCCATATACAGAAGAGCCTCGGGGCTGTTCATGGGCGGGCACAGCGATGTGAACGCCAGGTCGCAGGCGTACGATTGATCGATCTCGAGGCAATCGCATTGAACCGTGGTGATGTTTTCGATGCTTTTCTCTGCGCATTCCCTTTCGAGACGGCCCAGCATCCCTCTGTTCAGATCGGCAGCGATCACATGGCGGGCCTTGGATGACATCGGAATCGCGTAGGTTCCAGGGCCGCATCCGATATCCAGCACCGTGCCGTCCAGAAGCCCCCTGTCGTCCAAGGCCGACAGAACGGAGTCCCTTATAGCGGAATAGCTCCCGCATGAATAGGTGGATGCGCTGGAATCCCATGCCTTGGAGAACTCCATGTCGGATAGCCCTTCCCCGACGAACGGGTGGAGGTTGCGCGCGGACTCCCATTCCGCTATTATGGATGCGATAGACGGCATGTCCGTCATCGGTGGAAGAGGACGCCGTAATCCGGTTGAGGTATCACGAACGGCTTCCCTTTGTGGTCTATGACATCGGCCTTTATTCCGTAGACGTATTCGATGAGCTCCTCGGTGATGATGTCGGAGCCCCCGTATGCGGCTATCGTCCCATCCTTGATGAAGACGAAGATATCGGAATAATGGACGGCGAGATTGATGTCGTGCATCGTCATTATCGTGCACATATTCCTTCTGCGCACAGCATCAATGACAGTGTGCATGGTGATGTGCTGGTTCGAGATGTCGAGGTTGTTCGTCGGCTCGTCGAGCATGATGATGTCCGGCTTGCCGAACAGCGCCTGCGCAAGCAGCACCTTGACCTTCAGCCGCGGGTCGGTGTTGGCCATCAGATCATAGTGGAGTTCCACCGGGATGCCGAGGCCCTGCAGCAGCTTTGACGCGTCGGACTCGGCCTCCCAGCCGTCCATATCGGCAAATTCCGCCTCAAGTTCGCTTGCGCGCATGCCGTCCTCTTCGGAGAAATCGGGCTTTTCATAGAGCGCGTCCTTTTCCTTCATGACATCATACAGGTGCTGATTGCCCATGATGACGGTATCGAGAATGGTATACGCGTCATACTGGTTCTGATCCTGCTTCAAAACAGACATGCGCGCGCCGGGCTTGATGAAGATTTCACCGGACGTCGGCTCCAGTTCGCCGGACAGCAGCTTCAAAAACGTTGATTTGCCCGCGCCGTTGGCACCGATCAGGGTGACGATCTCGCCCTCGTTGACGTCCAGGGAAATGCCCTTGACGGCCTCGATGCCGCCGTAGGA
>DATC01000134.1 GCA_002504495.1 Methanomassiliicoccaceae archaeon UBA537 | reverse complement strand
CACCATCGGCTATGCCGTCCCCAAAGGGAAGGCGAGGGACGTGGCCCTTATCGCCAGCATCCGTGCGGCGGCCCCGTATCAGATCGTCAGGGAGCACAACGGGCTCGCCATAGCCCTGCGCGACGAGGATCTGAAGGAGAAGGTCCGCGTGAGGCGCAAATCGACCACCATACTCTTCGTCGTAGACGGCTCCGGATCCATGGGCGCGCAGAGCAGGATGGTCGCCGTCAAGGGGGCCATACTGTCCATGCTGTACGATTCGTATCGGCGCAGGGACATGGTGGGGCTCGTCGTATTCAGAGGAAAGGACGCGGATGTCGTCCTTCCCCCCACGAGAAGCGTCTTCACGGCGTACCGCGCCCTCGCGGACATCCCGACAGGCGGCCGTACCCCGCTCAACGAAGGGCTCAGGAAAGGATATCAGGTCCTTTGCAGGGATGCGGAGGCCGGCATGGAGCCCGTCATGGTCGTTCTGACCGACGGGCGTGGCAACGTGGGAGGAGGCTCCTCATCGGCATCTGATGCGTTGAAGGATGCTGCGGAGGTCGTACGCGAATCCGGCATCCGGACCATAGTGGTGGATACGGAGACAGGACTGGTACGTTTCGGAAAGGCCGTGGAGCTCGCGGCCCTGATGGGTTCCGCATACATCCTCCTCGAGGACCTGAACGCGGACAGGCTTTCATCATCGGTGGAGTCCGCTTTGAAACTGCTGGATCGACGATCCGCAATCGTTTACGGTGATATCATGGGAGACAGGAAGAAGATACTGGTCATGCTCTGGCAGAGCCATCTGCCGATTCTTGAGCGCATACGCGACAGGCTGGATGTCGATCTGGAGATATTCAAGCCGTCGAGATACTACGACACGGGGATGGACATGGACGAGGTGGTGTCCATGATGAGGGGATGCGATGCCACGATAGTCTACATGCAGAACTCCCAGTTCTGCTCCGACATGGAGGCCGCGGTGCTTCCGATAAAGGACTCCATGAGGATAATCGCTTTCGGAAACGATCCCGGCAAATGGACCCTTACATCCGTGGATCACGGTCTCGCCATCAGGGCCTTCGAGTACATGCAGGAGAGCGGCGACGAGAACTTCGTGAGGATGTTCGACGCCATAGAGAAGGGGCTCGGATGGAAGGACGGGGAGCCTCTTCCTCTGGTGAAGGTCCCTTGGCAGGGCGTCGTCGACCCTGTCTCCGGAACGGTGTACGACTCGACGGATCGGTACATCGGATCGTGCGGCATCGATCCGTCCAAGCCGTTCGTCGGGATAATCGCGTCCAGGCCCATGTTCTTCATGGACGGCCTGAGGATCGAGAGGGAGCTCTGCTCGGATCTGATAAGTCTGGGCATCAATCCCGTGCTAGTGTTCGTCTCGTTCTCGAAGAAGCCCGATTTCGGAGCCATCAGCCACGGTGAAGCCATACGCGAGTACTTCATGAAGGACGGAAGGCCTATCGTGGATGCTATGGTGAAGCTGTCCACGGGGTTCATAGGGAGCAGCATGACGTGCGACCCCCAGGACCCCGACTCCCTGGAGCTTCTCAAGGAGCTCAACGTCCCCATATACCAGCCGGTCGTGATGGCCCGCTTCTCGGAGGAGGAGTGGCGCGAGTCGATCGGACTCACCTCCGACATAACATGGCAGGTGGCGTTCCCGGAGTTCGAGGGGATAATCGAGCCCGTGGTCATAGGCTCGGATATAGGGCATGTCAGAGGGGAGGACAAGGAGAGGGTCTCGATAGAGGACCGTCGCAGGATGTTCGCCGGAAGGCTGTCCAAAATGGTGAGGCTCCGCAGGAAGCCCAATAGCGAGAAGAAGGCGGTCATCTTCCTGAACAACTACCCCTGCAACGGAGTGGAGGCGAATGTGGGGAATGCGGCGGGTCTCGATACCCTGGAGAGCGTCGCAGGCATAATGAAGCGCATGAAGGAGGAGGGCTACGCAGTCGATCCCCCCTCCGACGGAAAGGAGCTGATATCCCGCATCCTAGATTCGAAGGCGCTCTCGGAATTCAGATGGACGACCGCCGTGGAGATGAAGAAGCACGGCGGAGTGATCCATGAGATGGATCTGCCGGAATACGAGGCGTACTTCTCCACCTTGTCCGAGAAGACCAGGAACGACGTCATATCGACATGGGGCGTCCCTCCCGGAGAGGGAATGGTCCTCGGAGGGAGCATCCTGATAACCGGTGTCTCCTTCGGGAACGTCGTCGTCGCTGTCCAGCCGAAGCGCGGATGCTTCGGGACGCGCTGCGACGGGCAGGTGTGCAAGATCCTGCACGATCCCGCATGTCCTCCGACGCATCAGTATCTCGCCACATACCATTACTATGCGGACGTCTGGGGCGCCGACGTCATCATGCATACGGGGACGCACGGCAGCATGGAATGGACGCCGGGCAAGGGCATAGGGATGACAGGGGACTGCTATCCCGACATCTGCATGCGCAACGTTCCCCATCTCTACATATACAACTCCGACAACCCGTCGGAGGGACTCGTCGCTAAGCGCAGGTCGTACGCCACTCTGGTGGACCATATGCAGCACCTCATGGTGGGGGTGAACCTCTACGGTCCGTATGCGGAGCTGGACGGCCTTCTTTCGGAGTACGGGACCGCTCGCAACGATCCGACGCACGCGGACGAGCTGAGACGCAAGATAATCGACAAGGCCGCGGAAGCCAAGATGGACGACCTGGGTCTCGACGAGGACGCCTCTCTGGAGGAATGCGTCCGTCTATGCCACGAGGCCCTCTCGGTGATACGCAACTCCCAGATGAACAAGGGGATGCACATATTCGGAAGGATGCCCGAGGGAGAGGATCTGGTCGATGCGGTGTTCTCGATCGTCAGGTACGGGGAGGAGCACGATTCCCTGAGAGACAGCATAGCCGATTCGATCGGGTACGATCTCTCGGAGCTGTATCGTGATCAGGGGCGCATCGATCCGGACTCCGGCAGGTCGTACGGCATGCTGATCGAGGACATAGACGAGCTCGCCAGGGAGTTCACGAAGGGTATCCTGGGCGGTTCGGATGCGGAATCGGTTCTGAAGAGCATGGGCCTGGATGCCTCGGAACCGAGCGCCTTCGCCAAGTTCGTCGATATGATAGAGGATATCCGCTCCCGCATAGATTCGTCGGACGAGGTCGGCTCCTTGATGAACGGGTACGACGGCGGATACATATCGCCGGGTCCTTCGGGATACATAACGCGCGGACGCTACGATATCATGCCCACAGGAAGGAACTTCTACGCCATGGACCCCTATTCCGTGCCGTCGAAGACCGCCTGGACGGTAGGGTGCCGCATCGCCGACGAGACAGTGGCCAAGTTCGTGGAGGAGGACGGAAGGATCCCCGAGAGCATAGGGCTCTTCTGGACGATGGGCGAGCTCATCGCGACAGGCGGCGAGACGATGTCCGAGATCATGTACCTCATGGGCGCCGAGCCGATCTGGGAGCCCGACGGCCGTGTCAGAACGTTCAGGATAATCCCAGTGGAGGAGCTGGGGAGGCCCAGGATCGATGTGTCGATCAATGTCTCCTGCATCCTCCGCGACAACATGATGAACGCGATCGATTTCATCGACGAGGTCGTCAACGCCGTGGCTTCATTGGACGAGTCGTCCGATGACAACTATGTCAGGAAGCACAGCCTCGAGTCTATCGAACAGGGCATGACGGAGGATGAAGCCAATGCGCGCATGTTCGGTGCGCCTCCGGGAACATACACCTCCGGCGTCAACCTGGCCGTGTTCGCCAGCGCATGGAAGGAGGACAAGGATCTCGCCGACATATTCGTGAAGGTCAAAGGCCACGGATACGGAGGCAAGAGGAAGGGGGAGCCGATGCCCAGGCAGTTCGCCACGGTCCTGTCCCGGAACGACATCGTGTTCGACAGATCGGCCTCGGATGAGACGGACCTCCTGTCGTGCAGCTGCAGGTTCAGCAACATCGGCGGCATGATCTCCGCATCCCGTTACTTGTCCGGAAAGGATGTCAAGTCCTACTACGGCGACACAAGGGATCCGCGCAGTCTGACGATAGGGACCCTGTCGGAGGAGATCCGCAGGATAATGCGCACGAAGACGTTCAATCCGGAATGGATCGCAGCCATGAAGGAGCACGGATACAAGGGCGCCAACGACATCGCGAAGCGCATAACCCGTCTGTTCGGCTGGCAGGCCACCACGCACGAGGTGGATCCATGGCTGTTCGATCAGGCCGTGGAGACGTTCCTGAAGGACGAGGAGATGAAGGAGTTCTTCCAGGAGAACAATCCGTATGCGCTGGAGGAGATGTCTCGTCGTCTGCTGGAGGCGAACTCCAGAGGACTCTGGGATACCGATGAGGAGACCCTGGGGATTCTGAAGGATGCGTATCTGGAGATAGAATCGGATCTGGAGGATCGTGCCGGAGAAGGCGAATACCAGGGCGGATCCGTGGATATATTCGATTCCAAGAGCGTCTCCGGCTGGAACGAGAGGATGTCGGACCTGTCCGACATGACAAGTTCGATAAGAGAGCGCAGGAAGAAAGGATGAAACAGATCCTTCAGACGTGCGATCAGGCACGTCTGAAGCCTACGGCTTCGGATTCGTGCGGCCTATACGGTTTCGGAGCCGTAGGATTGAAGGGCGGATTCGCAGTCCTGGCGACCACGTCCGTGTTTATCGGGATAAGAGCATAAAGTCGCTATTACCGGAGACCGGAGGATGGGTTTCAGCCGTCGCGCCTCATTCACGCGACGGCTTCGGACCATCATCGGCCCTTTATCGCCTTCACCAGGGCGCGGATGTTGTCGTCCGGGGTTCCGATAGGCACGCCGCATCCGGCGGAGATGCTGTTGAATCCCGCATCCCTGCTCTTCTGAGCCGCTGCGATGACATCCGCAGGAGTTCCCTTGTACAGGGGGAAGGCGCATCCGACGTTGCCTATGATTGCTCCTCTGTTCTTCGATATCTTCTTCGCAAGGTAGGAGTCCACCTTCTCCTCCACCGAGATCCCAGTCACACCGGTGTCGTACATGTACGGGATGATGTGCTCCGAGTCCCCGCAGATGTGCAGGACGGTGTATCCCTTCAGGTCTCCGAGGCATCTCTTCACGAACTGTCCGGACTGCACAGGGAAGTCCGTTGGAGCCAGGATGTCCGTCGATGCCGAGGGCTCCGACATCTGGACCACGTCGGCTCCGCCGTCCAGCAGCGCCTGTCCGAAAGCCTTGCAGTATGGTTCGATCGCACCGACCCACTTCTTCGCCCTCTCCGGTTCCGTCCATACGGAGTAGACGAGGTTCTCGGTGTTCAGCAGATGTCCGGCCAGGGTGAACGGCCCGGTGTTGCCTCCGATTATGCAGTAGTCCTCGCCATGGGTCTTCTTCATGATCCCCATCGCCTCGATCGACGTCTTGACCCTGCCGGTGTTCAGGAACTCGTCGATGTCCGGGAGGTCGTCCGGCTCGTCGTAGATCTTCTTCATCGGATTGTAGGTGAACGGGTGCCCCTTCAGCATCGGGGAGGACGTGCTGGTGCCCATGTCTATAGGGCATCCCAGCGCTTCCGCCTCCTCCGTGAGGCAGAATCCCGCCCTTACGGACTCGAGTCCGAAATAGTCGGCCTGGGCGCATCCCAGCGTCGCCATCTTCTGCGGATCTGAATGGGCTTCGGGCCATGAGGCGCCGCACGCCTTCATCATCCCTATCGTGTCGCAAGTGGTGAACACCGCGACCGGCGGCCTGTCCAGCTGCTCCTGGTTCAATGCCGCCAAGACCCTGTCTCTGCATGACATCGTCATCGGCTCGCCTCCTCCATCCTTCTCTTGATGTACTTCACGCACGCCTGCGCGTTCTCGTCCCTGTGGTCGGCGCCTATCTCCTTCGCGAATCCGTCCGTGGTCGGAGGTCCGCCTATGGTGATTATGCAGTTGTCGCGGTATCCGCTCTCAGCGATCAGCTTGACCGCGGCCTCCATGTTGTCCATGGTAGGAGTCATGAGAGTGCTAAGGCACGCCACATCGACGGATTCGTTCTTCGCGGTATCCGCGATGGTCGCCGGAGGAACGTCCCTCCCGAGATCGTTGACTATGAATCCTCCCGCGGTGAGCATGGTCTTGACGATGTTCTTGCCGATGTCATGGACGTCGCCCTGCACCACGGCGGTGATCGCAGTCTTGCTGTCGGCAAGGTCTCCCTTGGGTATCGCCGGCAGAAGGACGTCGAGTCCCTCGTACATGCTGTGGGCCGCCACGAGGACCTGAGGCAGGTACATCGTGTGGTTGGCGTAGTTGTCTCCGATGATCCCCATTCCCACGACCAATCCCTCGTTGATCGCCTCGACTGGGTCTACCTTCTCCGCCAGGGCCTTTTCGGCTGCCGCGCGGGCCCTCTCCGGTTCGCAGGCGACTACCGCGTCTGCGAGCTCCTTCAGGATCTCATTCACTCCCATTGATGTTGCCTCCTTTTATGTGCTCCTTTCTTCCGTTTTACCAGATATTAGATATATTGATGGATGTATAAATTAGACTACGAACATGTTCGATTCAGCCATTTCCGATACAGCCAGCATAACGATTCCATCTCTTCGAATTCCTTCGAATCATATTCCTCAGCGTCGGATGATGGATGGATGTTCTATCGATAGAATTATAAGTTCAATGGCGAGGCCATAGCATTCGGGATGATTCCGGTCTCCTTTCTGAAGGGTTCCATCCGATATGCATCCAACGGCAGAAATCCGGGGGACGAGCCCCCGTAAGGCGTTTCTTCGGGCCTCGATCAATCGCACCCGTGCCCCTTCTCCACCGATAGCACGGCGCAGACGAGTGCGACTATCATCATCGCGAAGGCTGCCATCCAGAGGGTCTGGAATTCGGCAAGGGTCTTCTCGGCGATGATGAATCCCGCGGCGGTGATCAGGATGGCTCCGCCGGCGAACGGGAACAGGTTGAGCGCGGCGGTGGACGTCCCTGCCATGGCGATGGGATACAGCTCCTTGATCTGGGCGTAGGACACCACGAAGAATCCTCCGAAGAATCCGAAGAGGAAGTTGATGGCGGCCTGGATCGCGAACGAGTCCATGCCGTCCTTCCCCGCCGTGAGCCAGATGACTCCCCAGAGCAGGGTGTACACCAGGGTGCCCAGGATGAGCACCTTCCTTCTCGAATGGAGCACCTTGTCTGAGAGGGTCCCGGCCAGGGGGCATCCGAACACCATCCCGATTCCGACCATGGTGACCATGAGTCCAGCGTCGGTTCCGGTGAAGCCGTAGACGCTCTTGTAGAACGATCCGGCCTGGGACGCCTGCCAGAGCATGATGGTTCCGTACATGAAGAAGAACCAGATCGCCAGAGGCCAGAACTTCCTCCCGCTGGTGAAGGTGAGCCTGAGGGCCTCCATGGTGCCCATCTTCGCGGACGTGGACTCGCCTATGGGCTGCCCCGTCTCCTCGGAGACGATCTCCTCTATGCTGGGGAGGTCCTTGTCGGACGGGTGGTTGCGGACCACAAGCCAGCATAGTCCCGCTATCGCCGCGGTGATCACGGCGAGGATGAAGTAGGTGTTCTGGATTCCGAGCGTGTCCATCATCAGGACCATCGGAGTCGCGGCCGCTATCCCTCCGACGTTCCCGACCAGGAGCAGCACTCCGCTCATGGATGCGAACTCGTTCTTCCTGAACCATACGGCCAGGATCTTCATTATCGGTATGTAGACGACGGCCGCCCCTATGCCTATGATGAACTTCCCGGCGATCATCATCGAGAAGTTGTTCACCGTCGCGGAGTAGGCGCTGAGCACCGAGCCGATCGCGATCAGGAATATGAATATCGTAGCGGCCTTTCTCGGCCCCATGCGGTCCGTCAGTATCCCGCTGGGGATCTGCATCAGCGTGTAGGCGTACAGGTACGCCGACGCCAGCAGCGCGACGGATGCCGTTCCGACCCCGTAGTACGCCTGGAGGTTGTCGGATATCGCACCGCCCGTCGTCCTGTGGAAGTACACGAAGAAGTACGCCACCGCCAGGACGATGAAGATCATCCATCTGTACGAGAGCGTCCTCCTCTTCTTCCCTTCGTCTATGGTCATTCTGATCCTTCTCCTCGGTAAAACGGAAGAATCGAACCACCGGAAAGACATCGGCAGGATGGGGATATAAGCGATGCCACGAACATGTTCGAATGTCGCATGTCCATCGGTCGGAAAGCCTCGATCCGAACCTCATGATGCGGTAGAATTCGAAGATGCTCCTCTCGGCGGACCTGAGGGAGACGTTGAGCGTGGACTTGGAGCAGCCCAGCACCTTGCTGAGCTCGTCCAGCCCTATGCGCTTGGGGATGTCGTAGTAGCCCAGGTCCATCGCCTTCTCGAAGTGCTCCTCCTGCTTCGGCGTGAGCGCGGCGAAGTCCGTGGCAGGCGTGCTGGATTCGATCTCGAAGACGTATCCGTTCTCGCGCATCTCCGCGAACAGCTGCTGCAGACGAGCCTTGGTCGGACCCACCAGGGTCCATTCGATGAGCGTGTCCGTCCTGGGGACGGCGGACAGGAGGAAGCAGCCGAGGCGGTTGATCAGACTGGACAGCAGGCATCTCCTGTTGGTCACCATGGCCATGTACGTGTTCGACGAGAGCTTCGTGATCGAGGCCTCCCCGTATTCGAACTCGTAGCGTCCCTCCTCCACGGAGCCAGCGGGATCCCTGATCCTTATCATGGAGTATCCGGAGCTCTCGTCCATCATGGAGCACGAGAGTATCCTCACGTCGATTCCGCTTCCCTTGAAGTCGAATGGGAGGAGGGCATGGCACGGATGCTCCTCCACATTGGAGGCGCGGTTCAGGAGGATGCGGCAGCAGTGCATGATCGCAGGATGCGGACGCGGGCCATGCGCTCTCCGGCAGGGCATTCCACCGCTCCGCCCATCTCGACCACGGACACCTTGTCCCCTCCGGTCTTGCCCGGAGGGTTGCAGAGGCGCCAGTTCGGGCATCCGATGATGCCGCACTTCGGCGGCGTGAACGTGACGGTGACGCCGTCCATCAGGCCTCTCTTGGGAAGCGCCGCGGGGGACGGGACCTTCTCCACCTGGGTCGCGACGATCTTCTCGTCCAGAAGAGGGCAGTCGTGCTCCTGCTTCCTGACCTCGGTGACCTTGTACCGGCAGCCCTTGTCGAGGCTGTTGCAGACGCTGCGCAGCCTGCATCCTCCGCACTCCTCCGTCTCTCCGAGATAGTAGAATTCGTATCCCGTCTCTGCGACGTCCTTCCCTATGAGCGTTATCGTCATCGGATCACCCCCGTCGCCTTGGCGACGGATTCTGCGACTTCCGGAGTTATCCCGTTGTCGCCCAGGATCGTGAACCTGTCCTGTCTGATCTCGGTGGCATGGGACATGGCGTGGATCAGCTCCTCCGATGTTATCCCGAGCTGTCTGGCGGT
>DATC01000002.1:5038-6692 GCA_002504495.1 Methanomassiliicoccaceae archaeon UBA537 | reverse complement strand
TCATCTTTCGCCCTCCGTGTTTCCGATATGTTTTACGAACCTATATCATCTACATCCTTTGGGGTCCGATCATGTTGACGTGAAGCCATCTGGTCATTATCAGAGGCGGTTTCGACTTGATGCAAGAAGGTCGCTCCTTTGATGCAGAATCGGGCCTGCTGGTTGGCAATCCGTTATATCGGTGGTGAATGATGGGCAGGGCGGGCCCTATGGGGTAGCGGATATCCTGCTAGACTTCGGAACTAGCAATCCGGGTTCGATTCCCGGTAGGGCCGCCATTTCGTTTTCCGATCACTTCGGAATCGCTCGTACTTCCCTATGGCGGTGGCCTGTACCATGACGTGCCCGAGCATGGCGAAGTACAGCTCGTTCATCCTGAATCCCTTCTCGAGACCCAGTCTGGTGTCCAGGGCGTATACGGTCAGGGTGTATCTGTGCATACCGTTCGGAGGACTCATTCCCCCATAGCCCGTGGCCTTCTCTCTGTCCAGTCCGCCGAGGACGCTGAACCAGCTGTTGGACCCCTCGGTAAAACCTGGACCGTTGCGGGATGCCCCTTCAGGGACCTCCGACGCTTCTAGATCGCATCCGATCCAGTGGACCCAGTCGAATCCGGCCGCGGTGATCGCATCGTAGTCCTCCAGGACGAATGCGAAGCTTTTCGCTCCTTCAGGAGCGTCTTCTATGCGGAATCCTGGGGACAGGCCTGGCATCCCGTCGACGAAGACGGAGCCCTTGGCTCCGAACCTGTCTTCGAACCACCCTTCCCGGATTCCGTCGCAGACGACCCTCATGCTCCCTCATAGGTTATCAGGGATCCGATGTCATATCCCTTCAGCTTCTCCCTTCCCTTCAGGCCGGCGAGCTCCATGACGAATCCGATCTTGACGACCACTCCGCCCTCGCGCTCGACGAGCTTGACGATGGCCTCGGTGGTCCCGCCGGTGGCGATGAGGTCGTCGATGATTATTACCCTCTGTCCGGGCTTTATGGCGTCGGCGTGCATCTCCAGCTCCGCCGTTCCGTATTCCAGGTCGTACGATTCCGAGATGGTCTCCCTGGGCAGCTTCCCCTTCTTCCTGACGAGGATGAACCCCTTGTCCATGGCGTAAGCGACGGGCGTTCCGAATACGAATCCTCTGGATTCGGAGCCTACGACGAGGTCGAAGTCGAGCCCCTCCATCATGTCGATGAGTCCGTCTATGGCGAGCCTGAGTCCATCCGGGTCGCTGATGATCGTGGTGACATCCCTGAACAGGATCCCTGGTTTGGGGAAGTCGGGTATCTCGGTCACGTAGTCCTTGAGCTCTTTCATCGGCGAGTGCACGGTGCGGAATCTGAAAAAGCTATCGAGGGTCTGCGATGCGACAGGGCAGTTCGGATGATGCGAGCGCCATGCCGGAAGCCTGTGAAAGAAGGGTAAAAAGGCCCGGCGGACCTCTGTGCCGCCAGGCTTGGTAAAGGCGATTATCGCGAAGATCGGACCCGCGGCCCTGTTTTCCGGAGACAAGTGCCGATCGACCGGCCTTTTCCGGATGCTATGGTGTCCGCGATGCTCGATCCGCAGTTCCAGTTCCATTTGCGTTTGCCGATGTTTGCTTACCTCCTGAATATGATATCTCGTCTAACATTATTTAATGATTTTCATAAGTGG
>DATC01000002.1:0-5009 GCA_002504495.1 Methanomassiliicoccaceae archaeon UBA537 | reverse complement strand
GGATACGATATTCGTAGTAATTTCTCTGTAAATCTCCAATTATATTGTTAATACTTCGATTATCGTTGAAACGGTACGTTATACCCATGTGCATGGATGTATCATGGTATCCATCTGCAGCGAAGGAGGATGCGATAAGGAGCAGGCAGGGGAGAACGGGGCCCGAAGGCCCCGGAAAAGGGTTTGGAGAAGCTCAGTAGAGCTGTTCGGAGCAGTAGGGGCAGAACTTCGGGGTCTTGGGAAGACCGGAGATGTCCTGTCCGCAGTAGGGGCAGGTGTTGAACCTTCCCGGAGCCGCGGCCGCCGCCTGGACGGGTTGGGCCGGGGCCTGCTGCTGGTTCTGGAGCTGGGGGGACTGCTTTCCGCAGTTCCCGCAGAACCTGTACGGATAGTCGTTCGGCGATCCGCAGTACGGGCACAGGACCTTCGGCTGCTGCGTCTGGGCCTGAGCCTGCTGCACGCCCTGGAGGGGCTGCTGCTGGAGCTGCTGGTACATCTGCGGGAACAGGAGCATGCCGGTTCCCATGGCGGCCCCGCCTTCGGAGTTGCCGATCGCATCGGCCATGCGGTCCATGACCTCGTACCTCTTGAACGCCTCTCCGTTGGCGCTGCTGAACTGGAGGTACTCGAAGACCTTCTTCTGATCCTCCTCGGTGGTGCGGACCTCGTTGATCTTCAGCGAGAGGAGCTCTATGCCTCTCTGCTCGAAGTACTGCTCCACCATGACCTTGGTGGTCGTGGAGGCCTTCTCGAGGTTCCCGTAGACATCCATGAAGAGCTGTCTTCCGAGCTGCTGGGTGATCTGCTCGTTGATGAACCCCTTCATGAAGGCGTTGACGTCTCCGGTGGTGTAGGCCCTGAGGCCTCCGAGCACCTGGGTGTAGAATGTCGGAACGTCCTTGACGCGGAACTGGAAGTCTCCGTTCGCCATCAGCGTGATGGGGACCTCGTATCCCTGCGCGGCTTTGATCATGGAGCGGATGCCCCATTTCCCGTTGAACATCTTCAGCGAGACGAAGATGATCTGCACCTTGAACGGGGTCTCCTTGTACCCCAGAGCGAGGTTGTACAGCTTCGTCAGCCAAGGGATGTTGTTCGATGTGATCATGTGCCTGCCGGGCTCCAGGACCCCCGTGAGCTGCCCGTCCCTGGCGAAGATCGCCACGGCGTGCTCGGGGACCGTGACCGATGTCAGCGTCCTGAGGTCGTCGTGCTCGTAGGCGTAGATTATGTCGTCGGGCCCCTGGTTCTCCCAGAACACGACGTTGCTCTTTCCCATCCTTCATCACTCCTTGTCGAATCCTTTCATGACGGCGTCCCTGCGGTCGTACGCCTCGATCATGCCGTCTATAGCGCGCTCGATGGCGCGGACGTCCTTCCCGGCGGCCTCTCCCGCATCCGTCATGTCGAGCAGCTCGGAGGAGGCCTCCCTGAAGGCGCCTATGTCCTCCATCATCTGCGCGTCGAAGGATGCGAGGGCCTCGAGATCGGACTCGTCGATCTTCACCGCGTCGTGGAATCCCGAGTATCCGTTGACCGCCTTCCTGACCTTCACGTCGAAGTGGTCGACCTTGGTCCTTATCCTCTCGACGTCCATCATCAGGCCCTGGCTGTCCACCAGCATCCTCTGGATGGACGCCAGGTCGGTCTTGGCTCCCTGGAGGGCGCGGGAGAGTTCTCCTCTGACCGCTCTGTCCTGCTCCCTGCGGAGGTTCTTCTCCCTGTAGCCCCTGTAGAGGGGGACGTACATGGCGACCCTCTCGTAGAGGGACATCTTCTCTTTCATCTCGTTCTTGACTGTCTCGTCGATTGCCATGATCGCACGTTCCTGTTCTTCAGCGCCATCGCGATTCCCGCGACGGCGACTATGACGATCAGCACGGCTGCGGTGGGGAGCACGTCCCCGGTGGCGCCCCAGACGAGGCAGGTGGCGCCGACGCCGGCCAGTATTATGCCGCCTGCTATCGCGGCATCCGAATCGGATGGTCCGAATCCGGTCTCGTCCTTCCTCCTGAGGCCGCTGGATGCGGCCATGTACACGCCGTAGACGATCAGGAACGCGGCGAAGGCGTTCAGAAGGTCCCCGGTGGCCCAGTACAGGATGATCGCCAGTGCGACCGCTAGAAGCAGCGCTCCGGCGGCCAGGGCGTTCCACGTCCTGGGCTTCATCCCATTGTCGTCGGTCATTGTTCCAACCTCGCAGTTCAATCAGTTTGCTTTCCTCTATCTGTCCGAGTACGGCCGGTTCGAGCCCTTTGAACGCGGACGGGAGCGATCCCCCTCCGTTGCAGGGCACGTACACCAGCCTCTTCACCTCGGGCTTGCTGAGCTTCAGTTTGGAGTGGGTCTTCGAGCACTGGGCCAGGTAGAGCTCCACCAGCCTGGTGGCCTCCGCCTTGGTGCACAGCGGGACGACCACGGCCCTGGATCCGGGGGAGTTCTCCGCCGCCGAATCCGCGAGCCTGCCGATCCCCGCGCCTCCGCTGATGCTGCGCTCCTCCCCTTTGAGCCTGTTCAATATGGAGCTTTCGGGAGCTGCCGCGAAGATGTCGGTCAATCCCGTCCTCGGATCGGACAGCGCCTTTCCGCTGAGGGTGAACGTGGCTGGGACCATGAGGTCCTCGGTCACCACGACCGACTTCTTCGAGAAGAGGCTGCCCGTGGTGAAGCTGTACTTGAGGTCCACGTCCCAGAACGGATAGAGGACCGTGCCGTCGCCTGAGCAGATCGGGAGGGTCCCGCCGTTCTTGGCGGAGACGATGTCCTTCACGTAGCCGTAGAGCTCGTAGTCCCTGTCGTCCCTCGTCAGTAGCCTGTCCCACTGCGGGTCGTGCGGATAGGACACGGCGGACACCTTCGTGATCACGGTCAGGAGCTTGAGAGGGTCCTTGGTTGCTCCTCTGCAGGCCATGTCGGCCACGTTCCTGAGCGTCCTGGTCTGGGCTATCTCCTGATCCATGGCACCGAGCGTCATGGCGAGGCGCGGATTGGCGAGGACCTTCGTCTTGGCATTCTCAAGCGCGGAGAGGGCCGATTCCGCCTTGGCGGAGCACCCGAGGGCGTCGCCGTTGAGCACCATGTCGGATGCGGAGCACACCTCGGAGAGGGCCTCCATCCTGGATTCCAGGGCCTCGTAGCCCTTGCATCCCTTCAGGGACTGGGCGGCCTCCCTGAAGTTGCCCGCCATGAGGGCGAAGCGCCCGGGGAGGTCCTCGGTCAGGAGCTTGGAGTTGTTCTGTATCAGGGCGAAGGTCCCCGCGATGCCTTCTCCGGATCTGATCACGGATCCGGACTCCTCGTCCATGGCGAGGGGCGACAGGCTCTTCAGCCTGGCCTGGAACTCGAACGCCTGGGATGCGGTGCGGTTGGACCTGTTGGGCTCCCCCTTGCTGAACGGGAGCACGATGAGCGGCGCGGATATGGCGTCGTTCAGGGCGAACCTGTACTGGTTGATCTCCACGTCGAGCTTCGGCTTCACGCTGTTCATGAAGATGCTGTGCCTGGCGACCGGATCCGCGTTCTCCGTCTGGCTGAGGGTCATGCCTCCGGGAAGGGCCCTGGAGATCCAGCTCTGGATCTGCCCCATCATCTGCTCCATGTAGCGCTTGGCGTCCATCCTCTGCTGGGTGGTCCCGCAGCTGGGGCAGGTGACGTACGGGGCGTCGGACTCGAGGTCCTTCCTGTCCAACGGCGCGCCGCAGTACTTGCAGCGCAGCTCTACCATCTCGTCCATATGATCAGTCTCTCATCCGGGCGAAGGCGATCTGCGACTGCAGGGAGGCGATCTCCGCCTGGAGCCTCGCCTCCATGGCGGCCATCTGCCTCATGGCGTCGTCGTAGTATCCCTTCGAGATCTCGTCGGCGCGCTTGGATACGGCGGTGTAGCATGCGCGGCAGATGTAGATGTGCTCGCCGTCCTCTCTGGAGGTCGCGGCCGCGGTGCTGCTGTCCTTGAGGGATGCAGGAGCCTCGGCCGGAGCGGAGAAGAAGTTGATCCCCTGCCCGCTGGCGACCCTTCCGCACAGCCAGCACGTGCAGGTCTTGGAGAACTCCCTGACCTTGCGCATGTTGGTCTCGATCGACTGCCCGTTCTGCTGCCTGTATCCCGCCGCGATCTGCTGGTATTCCGCGGCCTGCTGGGGGTCGTCGAACATGGTGGCGTCCGACAGGGTCTCGTAGGACACGGCCATGAGGTTGTAGAATTCGGTGTTCCCGGTGACGGTGGCGTCGTTCTTGAACAGCGTGTTGAGGATCAGGCTGTTTGATCCGACCTTTGACTGGAAGTCCCGGGCGAGGGCCTGGAGATCGTCGCTCTTGGCCTTGCCGCCGATGTCGCGGGAGGAGAGTAGCTGGATCTTCCTCAGCATGAGGGAGGCTTCCGTCTCCAGACGATCGGCGTCTATGGTCTCCAGTCCGAACTCGAACGTCCTTGCGGACTTCAGTTCAGAGAGCGCCTTGAGCAGCTTCTTGTACGCATCGGTGTTGGTCAGGCGGTCCTTCA
Organism: Methanomassiliicoccaceae archaeon UBA537; assembly: GCA_002504495.1. GTDB lineage: Archaea > Thermoplasmatota > Thermoplasmata > Methanomassiliicoccales > Methanomethylophilaceae > Methanoprimaticola. The sequence goes on along the minus strand of DATC01000002.1, from coordinate 508 downwards.
TGTCGATGAGGGCGACCTGAACCGCAGCGACGTCGTCGACGCCTCCTTCCTTCTCTATCGATTTGACGAGATAGTCGCGAGCCTTGGCGAAGTCTCCCCTGCGGATGAGCTCCTTGCTGTCCTCGTAGAGGTCGTCTCCGCTCTTGAATAGCTTGAATGCCATCCCTTTGTCCCCGCAACTCTATCTATCCTATGCTTAATAGCTTTGTAGTCGATGCGTGTGGAACGGACCTAAGGGGACGTTCGCAGATTCCGCCTTAGGTCCCTCTCGATATCGCATCGGACACGGCGAATCCGTCGCCGTTCATCATCCTCGGGACCTTGTTCCAGAATGCCATCCCGATCAGGACGATTTCGACTTCACCGTGCACCGTTCGAAGAGCGTATCCATCGCACCATCTTCGAAGATCGCCATGTCGAGCAGAACGATGATCAGACATCGGCTGGATGCGAATCATCCATGAGCCTACCGACCAGCTCTCTGACCTCCTCGTTCGGAACGGACAAT
>DATC01000010.1 GCA_002504495.1 Methanomassiliicoccaceae archaeon UBA537 | reverse complement strand
TCACCGATTAATTGGGAATAAGTGGCGGGCCTGAAGGGATTCGAACCCTTGGCCGTCCGATTAAGAGTCGGACGCTCTACCTAGCTGAGCTACAGGCCCCAACAAACCCGATGATACTCTCATCGTAGATAAACATATGCATTGACTCGGAGGCGAATCCTGTTCGCGAAACCATTTATCCGTGTGGAAGCATGCAGGCTCCTATGTCCGTGATGAAGGTTAGGGATCTGATGACCACCCAGCTGGTCACGCTGAAGCCGGACGACACCGTGAAGAAAGCCGTCCTGAAGTTTGCGCTCGACAACATCTCCGGAGCTCCTGTCATCGATGGCAGGAGCCATCTGCTCGGGATCCTGAGCCAGAACGACGTTCTCAGGCTCGTCATGGCCACGCAGGACCGCATAGAGCGCGAGCACCCCGATTCCGAGGACCTCCTCGTGCACTCCATGGACTCCGTCGATTCCAATGCGAGGCTGAAGGAGCTCACCGACGAGATCTCCAACAAGCCCGTGTCCGAAGTCATGACACGTACCGTCCTCACCACCACTCCCGACGAGACCATAATCAACGTCCTGAGGTCCATGATGGATCTGCAGGTCAACCGTCTGCCTGTCCTCGAGAAAGGTGTGGTCGTCGGAGTGATCTCCAGGGACGACATAATATTCTCGCTCTACAAGCGCAAGGTCTGAGCCGGATGCTGGAAGTCCATATCCTCGCCAGCGGGAGCGACGGCAATTGCACCGTTGTCGAATGCGACGGCGAGGCGGTGATGATCGACTGCGGTATAAGCTGCAAGAAGGTCCTCCATCAGATGGAGCAGGAGGGTGTGGACAAGGAGGCCGTCAAGGCCATCCTCATCACCCATGAGCACACCGACCACATGTCCGGCGCAGGGGCCACTGCGAGGAAGCTCGGCGTGCCGGTGATGTGCAATATCCCCACGTTCGACGCTATGAATCTGGGCATGGTGGATTTCGTACCGTTCGATCCCGTCTCGTCCTTCGATGTCGGACCTTTCCATATAGTCCCCCTTCCGACCAGTCATAACGCGGTCCAGCCCAACGCCTTCTTCCTGGAGACCGATCAGGGCAGGGTCGCCCAGATCACCGATACAGGCATGGTCACCCCTCAGATCGAACATGCTCTGGAGATGTCCGACATCGCGGTGTTCGAGGCGAACTACGACTCCCAGATGCTCGCCGACGGCCCCTATCCGCCGCAGCTGAAGAGGCTCATCGGAAGCGATCACGGCCACATGTGCAATGCGGATTCGGCCAATGCCATCCGCAGGACGATGTCGGACGATCACAGGCGGCAGGTCTTCCTGGCGCATCTGAGCGGTCACAACAACACCCCCGACGTGGCCAGGCAGACCGTTGCGGATATCACCGGAATCAGAAGGATGATGATCGACTGCCTCGAGTTCCCCGGCGATTCGAGGACGCTCAGCATGAAGCGATCGCGGCGACGGTTTGATCGCCATAGCCTTGCCGCTGTCCAGCAGGATGTCGGCCAGGGCCTTGGGGAGCGTGACCACATCCTCTTTGGACAGGCTGTAGTCTCTTTCGGCTCCGACGAACGGGGGGAGGTCCTCGAGGACCCTTATCAGCACCTGGACGTCCGCAGGCTCCGATGTGCTCCGGGCGACCGGCGCAGGCTCCGCCGGAACGACGGGTTCCGGCCGGATCGGAGGCTCTGCGACCTCCTCCTCGGGGAACTGCTCATCCTCGAAAGGCTCGTCGAACGGATCCTCCTCGAACGGTGCCGGATCAGTCTCGGGCGGAATAGGCTCGGCGGGAGTCTCCTCGACGATGGTGTCGCGAACGGGTTCTTCGACGACGCGGGGCTCTTCCTCTTCGGGCTCATGCACGGCCTCGTGCGGCATCGGGGTGCCGTCGATGCTCGTGGGAATGAACGATCTCCTCCCACGCGTCCTGTCGATGCGGGACATCTGCCTTCTGGTGGCGTCCAGGACGGCGTCGTAGTACTCCCGCTCCTCGTCGGCCAGTCCGTCCGCGGAGGTGTGGGCGCCTTCCGCGGTCCTGATCGCCAGAGACGAGATTTTCTTTGATCTGAGCATCAGGATGTCCTTGCACAAGCGGTCCGCGTTCTTGCGGCGCATCTCGGCCCCTTCGGTCATGACGGAGTCTGGGTCGCGGGACATCTGCCTGTCGACCTCCTGGCGCATGGAGGTCATGAGGGTCGCCATCGCCCTGTATAGGTCCTTCCTGACCTCGGCGAGCGAGGGACTCTTCATCTCGACCCTGTAGAGCTCCGACAGCTCGTCGAATGTCATGGGGTCGTAGGGTGCGCTCATCCTCCGGACCATGCGTCGCATTCTAGATAACTGCTCGTATCGGCCCCGTTAGCTTCATCCTGATGCGATGCATAGGCTGTGCGATGAGGATCGAGGACGTCTGCAGATCGGGAGACGACTGGGTGGACATCGACATATCCGTATCCCCGAGATCCAACCGCCCCGGACCGGACGGATACGACGAATGGAGGCGCAGGCTCAATCTCAGGGTATCGGCTCCGCCTCTCGACGGTCGGGCCAACAAGGAGGTGGCGCGCTACTTTTCGGATCTCACCGGATTCAGAGCGGACGTCGTCTTCGGACAGACGTCCAGGCAGAAGACGGTGAGAGTTTCGGGAGAGCCGGAAGCCGTCATGCGCGCACTGGTGACCATAGATGGACGACGGGGAGAGGCTGGAGGCTCTGGAGGATGCGCTGGAGCGCCTCGCCTTCCTGGCGAAGAGCAATGCGATCCTCGTGGAGGGCCGCAAGGACGAGGTGGCGCTCCAGGCGGTCGGGATCGACGGGCGCTTCGTGCATGTGCAGAGCTCGGGAGGTCCTGTGAAGGCCGCGGAGGCCGTGTGGAGATCCGGGTCCGGTGCGGTGATCATGACCGATTGGGATCGCAGGGGAGGGTCGCTCGCGCGCATGCTCCGCGAGAACCTGGCGTCGCTGGGCGTAGGTTACGACGATTCCATCCGCAGGGACATCGCCTCGTGCATCCGTCCGTATTCCAAGGACGTGGAGTCGCTGGACACGGTCCTGTCGCTGCTGAGGGCGCGGAGCGACGGCGGAAATGACTTATGACGAAAGGCATACGAGGAAAGCATGGGCGCCTTCATCGTCGTGGAGGGCATCGACGGGACCGGCAAGACGACGGTCTGCAGAGGTGCATCGGAGATCCTGCGCTCCGAAGGTTTAGAGGTCGACACAACCATGGAGCCGACGCAGGGCCCGATAGGCGCGCTTATACGCTCCGATGTCTCCGGGAGTCTTTCCCAGGAGGCGCAGTCCCTTCTGTTCGTCGCGGACAGGATAGAGCATACGGCGGAGATCCGCCGCAGGACGGCCGAAGGCGCTGTCGTGATATGCGACAGATACTATCCGTCGACGCTGGCCTACCAGTCATGCAGCCTCGACGGCGAAGCGGCCGACGGAGGATGGCTGATGGGATTGAACGAGCGCTTCGTGGCGGAGCCCGATGCGGTCATCCTGCTGGACATGGATCCGCGCGGCTCGATGCGCCGGGTGGAATCGCGCGGAGAGGAGGAGAGCAGGTTCGAGGACCTGGCCTATCAGGTGCAGGTCAGAGAAAGGTATCTCGGACTGGCGGAGAGGTTCGGGTTCGAGGTGGTGGACGCGTCCCGTCCGAGGGACGAGGTCCTGGCAGACGTCATTGGTATCATCAGGGAGTTCGTGTGAGATGCATCCGTCCGAGGAGATTTACTGCGAGAAGAGCAAGAAGCTCAGAGGAAAGACCGTCGTCGTCGGAATCACAGGCAGCATAGCCGCCGTCGAATGCTTCGGCACCATCAGGGAGCTGATCCGCCACGGTGCGGACGTCTTCGTCGTCATGAGCAAGGAGGCTCAGAAGATCGTGACCCCGGATTCGCTGGAGTTCGCGTGCGGCCATCCTCCCGTCACCGATCTGACCGGCAGGACGGAGCACATAACGATGATGGGTCCGAGGGCAGCCGATCTCTATATGATCTATCCTGCCACGGCCAACACGATCTCCAAGATCGCATGCGGCATCGACGACACACCCGTCACCTCGTTCGCCACGGTGGCTCTGGGGCTCGGGATCCCGGTCGCCGTGGCTCCCGCCATGCACGATGCGATGTTCGTCAATCCAGCGGTCAAGGAGAATCTGGAGAGGCTCAGGTCGTGGGGCGTCAGATTCATCGGGCCGAGGATCGACGGGCCCCGTGCGAAGGTGGCTTCCAGGGAGGAGGTCGTCGCATGGACGTTCAAGATGCTCTCCAGGAACTACCTCCAGGGCAAGCGCATGCTGATAATAGGAGGCAGGAGCGAAGAGCCCATAGACTCCATGAGGATAATCACCAACCGCTCGTCGGGAATGATGGCGGTCGAGCTCGCCAAGCGCGCCTTCGAGAGAGGCGCCGACGTGGAGCTCTGGATGGGAGGATGCAGCGTCCAGCTTCCCGACTACATCCCGACCAGGCGCTTCGCCACCGTGGACGATCTGGTCGCCATGACGGCGGACATAGACCAGGACGCCGTCCTCGTCCCTGCCGCCCTGGCGGATTTCAAGCCCCACAGCAGCGCCGACGGCAAGATCTCGAGCGACAAGGGATTCGAGCTCGATCTGGATCCGGTCCCCAAGGTCCTCCCGCTCATCAGGGAGAAATGCGATCTCGTCGTGGCGTTCAAGGCGGAATCCGGCCTCTCGAGACAGGAGCTCATCGACAGGGCCCGTTCCAGGCTGGAGGCCTACGGCCTCACGGCCGTCGTGGCCAACGACATCGACGTCGTCGGCAGGACCACGTCGTCCTCGATACTCGTGACCGAGACGGAGGCCAAGGGCATCACCGGAACGAAGGCGGAGGTTTCCGATGCCATCATCGACCTCTGCGTGAAGAAGCTGCGATCATGCCGAGCGCCTTCTGCCCCGGCCATGTGTCGTGCGTCTTCCAGCCGGTGTCGTCCTACGACACGATGTGCCAAGGGTCTCGCGGATTCGGTATCAGGCTGAGCCTCGGCGCCCGTGCGGATGTGTCCTTCAGGGACGACGGCACCGTGAACATCTGGCTGGACGGCCTCCAGTCGATAGCTCCGGTCACTAGGATGGCCGTCGAATGCCTCGCTCCGGGGCAGGGCATGGACATCCGCATAGAGAACGACCTTCCGGTCAGCCAGGGGTTCGGCATGAGCGCCGCCGGGGCTCTCGCCGCCTCTCTCTGCGTCGCATCCGCCACGGATCAGTCCCGCTTCAAGGCCTTCGAGGCCGCCCACGTGGCCGAGGTGAGGTGCGGCGGAGGGCTCGGAGATGTCGCAGCCATAGTGGCAGGAGGCGATATCCCCGTACGCGCGGTCGCCGGGATGCCTCCTCACGGCAAGGTCGTCTCAGCACCCTTCAGGATGGAGGATCTGACCCTCGTCGTCATAGGTCCGGTGATGAAGACCGACTCGGTGCTGAACGATGCGCGCGCGGTCGACAGGATAAGAGCCGCCTCGGCAGGGTCCATGGAGGCGTTCCTGGCCGAACAGACCGTCGATTCCCTGTTCGAGCAGTCGTGCAGGTTCTCGGCAGGATCCGGAGTGGAGAGTCCGGCGATAAGACGCGCGATACAGAGGCTGGAATCCAAGGGGTTCAGGGCCGGCATGTGCATGCTGGGCAACAGCATCTTCACGGATGCTCCCGAATCCGATGTGTGGTCCCTTCTGGGCCGCGGCCGCGTCAGGACGTATCCGTGCTCTTCGAGCTCCCGTGAGATCCTCGTTCGTAGAGCGTGAACAGGACATCGTCGCCACCCACGTCGAACAGCCCCGTCCTGGCCCCGAAGTCCAGCCATGCGTGCGATCTGTTGACGGTGGCGAACGCGTCGATGTAGTCCAGGGCTTCGGCCAGCGACACGGCCTCGGCGTAGAGGGCATCCGATTCGGAAAGGCACCACTGCGCCATGCGGATCCCGAAGGAGCGTTCCGGGGGCGCCATCGCCACCGCGAGCCTGGCGCGACGCGTTATATCCAGGTACTTGGCCATGCGGGCGTCCGTGATCGTGTCGGCGGAGCAGCGCCCGCAGCTGATCGCATCCGCAGGGGCCGCATCCTGCGATAGGTCGAGTATCCCCGCCTTCTCGCCGCATCCTATCCATTCCGACGCATAGTTCGCTGCAGCGAGGGCGGTGACCCTATCGCCGTCATCCGTGAAATGCCCCGCATCCGAGACGTAGCAGGCCGCCATCTCGATGCAGCTGTCGGCCAATCTTCTCAGGAACGTTCCTTCGTCCGAAGCGGGACGCGATGCCGCCAGCCTTCCGCTGGCCTCGGCGATGTCCTTCTCCAAGCGCTCCTGCGTCACACGGTCCGCCTTCTCTGCCATGATGGGATGCAACGCCCGTCCGGTAATGTTCGTATCGGTCGGAGTGGCGGAAAAGGGTCTCGGCTATGTGATGAGATGGAAGATACTGTTAAATAGTCATGGATTATACATCCAACTAGATTGGAACGGCTTCGGTCCTGTCCAGCAAGGATGCGCCCTCGTCGTTCGATCTTAGTTCCTCCTTTGCCGGGTCGATGCCCGGCTTTTCCATACATTCCGCGGCGGATCCGTTTTGATAACCATCATTAACGATGACGCTTTACGACGGCCTATGATAATCGTAGGCGGTTCTTCTTCCAGGGACCTCGCTAAGGAGTTGTCGGGGATCCTGGGCTGCAAGTACGTCCAGGCCGCTTCAACCAAGTTCCCTGACGGAGAGTGCTACACAAGGATCGACGAGGATTCCCTGGACGACGACGTCGTCATAGTCCAGAACACCTATCCTAACGACTGCCTCATCGAGATGTTCCTTCTCCAGGATGCCGTCCAGAGGCTGGGCGCCAGGTCCGTCACCCTGGTGATTCCGTACTTCGGATACGCCAGGCAGGACCGCGTGTTCAAACCCGGAGAGCCCGAGTCGGCCAAGGTCATGTGCAGGCATCTCGACATGGTGTGCGACAGGGTGATCACCATAGACATCCACAAGGAGAGCGTCCTGGACTACTTCGCCTGTCCCCACATCGACCTGAAGGCGGCGTCCGTCATCGCGGACTACTTCAAGGACAGGAAGATCGACCTCGTCCTGTCTCCCGATATAGGCGCTGCCAACCGTGCGAAGGACGTGGGAGAGAGGATGGGCGTGCCTTACGACCATCTCGAGAAGACCCGCCTTTCCGGCGTGGACGTGAGGATCGCCCCCGCGAAGTTCGATGCCACAGGCAAGAACGTCCTCATAGTCGACGACATGATCTCGACAGGAGGGACCATTGTGGCCGCCGCCTCCGCATTGAGGGACGCCGGAGCGGAGTCCGTGTCGGTGGCATGCACCCACGGTGTGTTTGTCAATAATGCTATCGAGAAGCTGACCGGATCTGCTCTTTCCACTGTCCTGTGCTGCAACACCCTCGAGAACGAGGTCTCGCACATCTCCGTTGCGGGACTCATCGCGGCTGCCCTGAAGGAGGTGCTCCGATGCCGACCAAGGAGGAGGATTTCGCCGACTGGTACCTGGATATCGTGGACAAGGCCAACCTCTGCGACAAGCGCTATCCCATCAAGGGGATGAACGTCTGGACCCCCTACGGCTGGAAGATCATGAGGCAGATCGACACCTACATCAGGCAGGAGTTCGACGCCACCGGCCACGACGAGGTCTGCTTCCCCCTTCTGATTCCGGAGACCGAGTTTGCCAAGGAGAAGGACCACATCAAAGGGTTCGATTCCGAGGTCTACTGGGTCACCCATGCCGGACTTGACGAGCTTGACGTGAAGCTCGTCGTCAGGCCCACATCGGAGACCGCGATCTACCCCATGTATTCCCTCTGGATCAGGTCTCATCAGGACCTTCCGATGAAGACGTACCAGATCGTCAACACGTTCAGGTACGAGACCAAGCAGACGCGCCCGTTCATCAGGGTCAGGGAGATCCATTTCTTCGAATCCCACACCTGCCATGCCACCGAGGAGGAGGGAGAGGAGCAGATCAGGGAGGACCTAGAGATCCTGGAGAGGCTCGCCAAGGCGATCTGTCTTCCTTACATGCTTTCGGTCCGCACCGAGTGGGACAAGTTCCCCGGCGCCTACTATACAGTCGGCATCGACACGATCATGCCCAACGGAAGGACCCTCCAGATGGGTTCCGTGCACCACTACAGGACGAACTTCTCCGTACCGTACGATATCACCTACGAGGATGAGAGCGGGGAGCACAAGCACGTCCACCAGACCACGTTCGGCATGAGCGAGAGACTCGTCGGAGCATTGGTCGGAGTGCACGGCGACGACCAGGGTCTCGTCATGCCCCCCGGCATCGCGCCGTTCCAGTGCGTCGTCATCCCGATCTTCAAGAAGGACAACGCCGCAGCGGTCGCGGAGGCCGCCATGTCCCTGACCCAGGTGCTGAAGGATGCAGGCATCCGTGTCAAGCTAGACGACAGCGACGCCCGCCCCGGAGCCAAGTACTACGAGTGGGAGATGAAGGGCGTCCCGGTCAGGCTGGAGCTCGGAGGACGCGATATCGAGAACGGCGTCGTCTCCTTCGCCAGGAGGGACACGGGCGAGAAGGGATCCATCTCCGTCGATTCGCTGGTCCCCGGAATCAGGATGCTCCTGGACGACATCTCCGCCAACATGCTGTCCAAGGCCCAGGAGTATCAGAGCCGGATGATTCAGGACGTGGACTCCATGGAAGGCCTTCCCGATTCCAAGGTCCTCCGCATCGGATGGTGCGGATGCGAGGAATGCGGGCACAAGTTCGAGGACACGACGGGATTCAAGATCTTGGGCAGGCCCTACGGAAACGAGGTCTACTCCGGCAAATGCATCGTCTGCGGCAAGCCAGTCGACAAGGCCGCGTACGCCGCCCACACCATGTGAGGCCGGCGCCTTTGGCCGTCTTCGGACGGCCATGGGCAACATATTATCATTCTGTCGGGGATGGGGTTGCATGGAATTCCAGGAGAACGAGACGGTCTTCCTCGAGGATACGTCCGGGAAGAGGTACTGGCTCAGAGTGTCCTTCGGGATGGTCAAGGTTTCCGGCCTGGGGGCCGTGGACGGCTCCAAGCTCAAAGGGCTCTCGGACGGGGACTGCATCTCCGTCGTCGGCAGGGAGTACACCGTGTTCCGGCCAGCCGTCATGGATCTCATGGGTTCGCTGGACCGCGGGGCCCAGATCATCACTCCCAAGGACGCCGCGACCATCATCATGCACTGCGGGATATCGCCCGGAGACGCCGTTCTGGAGGTCGGAGCTGGATCGGGAGGTCTGACCACCGCCCTGCTCAATGCCGTGGGGCCTTCCGGAAGGGTCCACACCATGGAGCTCAAGGAGGAGAATGCCAAGCGCGTCAGGCGGAACGTCGACCGCACGGCGCTCGGAGAGCACTGGACGTTCTCGATCGGGGACGCGAGGTCCGACGATCCGGGAATCGATTTCGAGGCCGACGTTCTGACCATGGACATGCCGGACCCGTGGCTCGCGGTGCCCAATCTGGAACGCCGCCTCAGGAGCGGCGGCAGGATCTGCGCCTACGTCCCGAACGCCAATCAGCTGGAGAGCATCGTCCTGGCGCTGCGCGACGCCGGGTACGCCGACGTGCATGCGCTCGAGAACATACAGCGCGCCATGGAGGTCCACCCCGGCGGAGTCCGGCCTTCATTCGACAATCTCGGCCATACGGGGTATCTGGTTTTCGGCAGGAAGAGGGCTTCCGGCCCCTCTTCGGAGAAGGAAACCTCCGAATAGGCGTGCGGAGCGGATTCGCGCCTGCGATTCCATTAAATACAATCACCCTTTGCACGCTACTTACAAGCTTTAAGCTATCCATGGGCCTGTAGCTCAGCTAGGTAGAGCATCTGACTTTTAATCAGGTGGTCAAGGGTTCGAATCCCTTCAGGCCCGCCAGATGGACTTCATGAGCGATCGAACGGCGGATCAAGTATGAGGAAGGCATGCATCGCATTTCTCGCAAACCGATTATCCGGCTGACCGGGCTGGAAGGGAGTAGGTGAATCACTTGGCAGCAGAAACTAACTTCAATGTGCTCATGCACGGACTCACCCCCGAGCATCACCTCTTGACCGAGGAGGAGGCGGAAGAGGTGCTTTTCAAGCTGGGCATCAACAGGGGTCAGCTTCCGAAGATCAGGAAGAGCGACCCGGCGATCAAGATTCTGGAGACAATCCACGGCCCCATCGACGAGGGCCGCGTCATCAAGATCGTAAGGGACAGCGAGACCGCGCTGGAATTCACGGTCTACAGGCTTGTCACCAGGGGGTGAGCGACTGAGGGACCTAGTAGAGCTGTATTTCAAAGATCACAATATTGTCAGCCATCACATTTCTTCGTTCGACGATTTCCTTGCTACTGCGGACAATCCCGACAGCAGGATGCAGAGGATCGTCGACGACATCCGCGTCTCTTCCGACGACTCCGAGAGAGGCGTCATAACCCTCGACCCCGAGAAGGTCGGCGGCGAGGACATCAAGATATACATAGGCAGGAAGAGGGATTCCGACGGCAACGTCGACCTCAAGGCCAAGCCCACCATCCGCGTCGAGCCTCCCACCGTCACCGAGGCGAACGGATACAGCCATGAGCTCACCCCTATGGAGGCCAGGCTCAGGAACCTCAACTACATGTCCAAGATCTTCGTCAGGTTCGACGTCTACAGGAACGGGACGGAGGTCGAGATGCCCGAGAACGAGCGCTGGATCCACGTCGGAGACCTTCCGATGATGGTGAAGTCCTCGGGATGCAATCTGAACCGCCAGGTGATGACCAGGCTCAAGGACCGTCCTCTCTCCGACGACGAGTACGAGAACGAGCTTATCAGGCAGAGGGAGGATCCCCGCGAGCCCGGAGGATACTTCATTATCGGAGGGACCGAGAGGGTCCTGATCACCCTCGAGGACCTCGCCCCCAACAGGGTGATGGTCGAGTACAACGAGAAGTACGGCGCCGCCGTGGAGGTCGCCAAGGTGTTCTCCCAGAAGGACGGATACCGCGCGCTCACCCTCGTCGAGAAGAAGAAGGACGGCACGATCATGGTGTCCGTCCCCGTGGCATCCGGAAGCATCCCCCTCGTCGCCCTGATGAAGGCCCTGGGGATGGAGAAGGACGAGGAGATCTACGAGACCATCGTCTCCGACGAGCGCATGGCCAACATCGTCTACGCCAACATCGAGGCGTCCTTCGACAAGAAGACCTATGCGCCCAACGGATTCCACACCACCGAGGACGCCATCCTGTTCCTCGAGAGGAACTTCGCCGCCGGTCAGGCCAAGGAGTACAGGACCAAGAAGGTCGAGGGAATCCTCGACAGGTCCCTGCTGCCCCACCTCGGAGACTCCGTGGACGACCGCATGAAGAAGGCCATCTTCCTCGGACGCATCGCCCGCTCCGTCCTGGAGCTCAGCTTCGGCATGAGGCAGGAGGACGACAAGGACCACTACGCCAACAAGAGGCTCAAGCTGTCCGGCGATCTCATGGAGGATCTGTTCAGGACCAGCTTCAGCAGCCTCATGAAGGATCTCGAGTACCAGCTCGAGAGGAACTGCGGAAGGAAGAGGGATTCCGACATCATCAACATAAACTCGTCCATCCGTCCCGACCTTCTGACGCACAAGCTCCTCCATGCGCTCGCGACCGGCAACTGGGTCGGAGGCCGCGCCGGAGTGTCCCAGCTTCTCGACAGGACGTCAAACCTGTCCGCCATGTCCCACCTCAGGAGGGTCACCTCCTCGCTCACCAGGAGCCAGCCCCACTTCGAGGCCCGTGACCTGCACCCCACCCAGTGGGGAAGGCTGTGCCCGTCCGAGACCCCGGAAGGTCAGAACTGCGGTCTGGTGAAGAACGCCGCCCTGATCATCGACGTCTCCGAGGGATTCCCCGAGAACGATGTGAAATGGATGCTCCGCGGCCTGGACCTCGAGACGGTCAAGTCCGGATCCGGCGCCAGGGTCTATGTCAACGGAGACCTCGTCGGAACGCACCCCGATCCCGCCAGGCTCGTCTCCGACATCAGGGAGCGCAGGCGCGTAGGGCTCATATCCAATGAGATCAACATCCGTTACGACGAGGAGATGGGAGAGGTCGTCATCAACTGCGACGAGGGACGTCTCAGAAGGCCTCTGCTCATCGTCAAGAACGGAAGGCTCGCGCTCACCAGGAAGCACATCGAAGGCATCCGCGAGGGACGCATAAGATGGGACGACCTGTTCCGCGAGGGATTCATCGAGTGGCTCGACGCCGAGGAGGAGGAGGACGCGCTCGTCCTCGTGGAGGCGTACGATCTTCCGAAGAGGTGCCCCTGCGAAGGATGCAACCACGCCCTCTCCAAGACCGATGTCGATTGGATGAATATCGGCAAGGAGGGCGACGTCGTCCTCAAGTGCAAGTGGTGCGGACAGGAGTTCACCATGCCGTCCAAGATGACCCCGGAGCACACCCACATGGAGGTCGACCCCATGGTCATCATCGGTGTCGCGGCGGGAATCGTTCCCTATCCGGAGCACAACTCGGCCCCCCGTATCACCATGGGTGCCGGAATGGGTAAGCAGGCTCTCGGAATCCCCACCTCCAACTACAGGATCAGGCCCGATACCAGAGGCCACCTGATGCAGTACCCCCAGGTGCCCATGGTCCAGACGCAGACCATGCAGTACATCAAGTACGCCCACAGGCCCGCCGGACAGAACTTCTGCATCGCCGTCCTCTCGTACCACGGGTACAACATCGAGGATGCGCTGGTTATGAACAAGAGCTCCGTCCAGAGAGGCCTCGGAAGGTCCACGTTCATGAGGTCCTACCGTGCCGAGGAGCGCCGCTACCCCGGAGGACAGGAGGACCACTTCGAGATCCCCTCCCCCGACATAATGGGCGCCAGGGCGGACACCGCCTACGCCGAGCTGGGCGAGGACGGTCTCATCGCTCCCGAGAGCGAGGTCCGCGGTTCGGATGTCCTGATCGGAAAGACGTCCCCGCCCAGGTTCCTGGAGGAGGACACCGACTTCCTGACGCCTCAGAAGCGCAGGGAGACGTCCGTCACCGTCCGTCCGGGCGAGAAGGGATACGTCGATTCGGTCATGATCACCGAGTCCGAGAACGGATGCAAGCTCGTCCGCGTCAAGGTCAGGGACGAGAGGATCCCCGAGCTGGGCGACAAGTTCTGCTCCAGGTTCGGTCAGAAGGGAGTCGTCGGAAGGCTCGTCGACCAGTGCGATATGCCGTTCACGGCCGACGGAGTGACCCCCGACCTGGTCGTCAACCCCCACGGTATCCCGTCCCGTATGACCATCGGGCACGTGCTCGAGATGATCGCAGGACGCGTCGGAGCCATGGAGGGCCGCATCATCGACGGAACCGCGTTCTCCGGAGAGAACGAGGAGTCCATCCGCGACGGCCTTCTCAGGAACGGCTTCAAGAGGAACGGTAAGGAGACCATGTACGACGGCAGGACCGGACGCATGATCCAGACCGAGGTCTACACCGGAGTCATCTTCTACGAGAAGCTGCACCACATGGTCAGCGGAAAGATGCACGTCAGGTCCAGAGGACCCGTCCAGATCCTCACCCGTCAGCCTACCGAGGGACGTTCCAGGCAGGGAGGTCTCAGGTTCGGAGAGATGGAGAGGGACTGCCTCACCGGTCACGGAGCCGCCATGGTCATCAAGGACAGGCTGCTCGACGAGTCCGACGGAACCACCCAGTACATCTGCGGAAACCCGAAGTGCGGGCACATCGCGATCAAGGACAGGAACGGAGCCATGTACTGTCCCGTATGCAAGAACCACACCCACATCTATCCCGTCCAGACGTCCTACGCGTTCAAGCTGCTGATGGACGAGCTGCTGAGCATGGGTGTCGCCATGAGGCTCCAGCTGGAGGACCTGAGATGAGCGGAATCACCAAGAGGATCGGATCCATCAAGTTCTCCTGCGTCTCACCGGATGAGATCAGGAGGATGTCCGCCGTCAAGGTCATCACGGCGGACACGTACAACGACGAGGGCTTCCCCATCGAGGGAGGTCTCATGGACATGCGCATGGGCGTCATCGAGCCCGGACTGCGCTGCAAGACCTGCGGATGCAAGGTCGACGAGTGTCCCGGCCACTTCGGACACATCGATCTCGCGATGCCTGTCATCCATGTCGGATTCATCAAGGACATCAAGATGCTGCTGGAGTGCACGTGCTCCGAATGCGGCAAGCTGATGCTCTCCGAGGACCAGATCAAGGCCCGCCTCGACAGCATGGACAGGATGG
>DATC01000121.1:2318-4892 GCA_002504495.1 Methanomassiliicoccaceae archaeon UBA537 | reverse complement strand
CGTCATATCCTTCTCCGGAGGATACCACGGCATGGGCCAGGGACCTATGGCGCTCACCGGGAACCTGAAGGCCAAGAACCATGTGGCCAACATCATGCCCGGCGTCCAGTTCATGCCCTACCCCTACTCCTACCGCTGCCCCATGGGAATCGGAGGAGAAGCCGGCACCAGAGCCTGCATCAACTACTTCGAGAGGCTCCTGAAGGATCCCGAGAGCGGAGTGACCAGGCCGGCCGCCGTCATCCTGGAGGCCATCCAAGGCGAAGGCGGGGTCGTGCCTGCGCCGGCGGAGTTCCTGCAGGCGGTCAGGAGGATCACCAAGGAGCTCGGGATCCCCCTAATCTGCGACGAGATACAGTGCGGCATGGGTCGCACCGGCAGGATCTTCGGATTCGAGCACGCCGGCATCGTGCCTGACGTCATCCTCATATCGAAGGCCGTGGGCGGCTCGCAGCCCATGTCCGTGATCGTCTACGACAAGGACCTGGACACATGGGGCCCCGGCGCCCATGCGGGGACCTTCCGCGGCAATCAGCTGGCGATGGCCGCCGGCACCGTGGTGATGAAGAGGGTGAAGAGCCCCGGGTTCCTGGACGAGGTGACCAGGAAGGGCGATGCGATGATGGAGCGCATGCTGAGGCTCCAGAAGGAGGTCTCCATCATCGGAGACGTTCGCGGAAAGGGACTCATGATCGGCGTCGAGTTCATCGACCCGTACGGCCCCAAGGACCTCATGGGCGTGCCGGTGCCCGGCGGAGACATCGCCGCCCTCGTGCAGAAGGGATGCTTCGAGAACGGGCTCATCATGGAGAGGGGAGGACGCGACGGCTCCGTCATGAGGTGCCTCTGCGCCCTGAACATCCCGGACGCCGACATGGATGCCGCGCTGACGATTTTCGAGAACGTGGTAAGGGAGATCGATGCAGAGCACCGCCAATGATCCCCTGCTGCTATCCGAGTCGAAGGATGTGCAGAAGAGATTCGAGGAGATGATCCGCGAGACCCTGGAATCCATCTTCCGCTCGTTCTCCGACGGAAGCGCGTTCTCCGGAATCGAGCCCCTGGAGCTCAGAGAGAAGGTGAACGGCCTGGGATTCCTCCCCGAGAACGGAAGAGGGTTCGAGGCCGTTCTGAAGGATACGGAGAAGGTCATACTCCCGAACCTGCTGCGCACATGGTCCGTCGACTACATGCCGCACCTCCACTCCCCGGTCCTCACGGAGACCATCTGCTCGGAGCTCATCATCTCCTGCTTCAACGACAGCATGGACAGCTGGGACCAGGGTCCCGCCGCCACCGAACTGGAGGAGAGCATGGTCCACGGACTCGCGGAACTGTTCGGGCTCCCCGGCGGGACGTCCGACGGATGTTTCACATCAGGCGGATCGCAGTCCAACATCACGGCCCTGATGGCCGCCCGCGACAGATTCTGCCGCGACAGGCTGGGATGGGACGTCAGGAACGACGGGCTTCCCCCCGAATTCAAGAAGCTCAGGATCTACACGTCGGAGATCTCCCACTTCTCCATGGACAAGGCGAGCCACATCCTCGGAATGGGATACGGAGCGGTCCGCAAGATCCCGGTGGACGGAAAGTGCAGGATGGATATCGCCGCGTTCGAGAGGATGGTGGAGGAGGATGTCGCCGCCGGCCTGCTCCCGTTCTGCGCCGTGGCCACCTTCGGCACCACCGACTTCGGCTCGGTGGACGACGCCGCCGCCATGAGGAGGGTATGCGACCGCCACGGGATGCACCTGCACGGCGACGCCGCCTACGGCTCCGGACTGATCATGAGCAGGAGATACCGCGACAGGATCTCCGCCGTATCCCTCTGCGACTCGATCACGGTGGACTTCCACAAGATGTTCCTCCTGCCCATCTCCTGTTCGGCGATCCTCGTCAGGGACGCGGATCTTCTGAGATGCTTCGAGTACCATGCCGACTACCTCAACCGTGTGGAGGACGAGGAGGACGGATACATCAACCTGGTAGGCAAATCCATGCAGACCACCCGCCGCTTCGATGCGCTGAAGGTGTACATGGCCTTCCAGGCCAGAGGGTTGGACGGATTCGGCGGTATCATCGACACGGCGGTGGAGAACGCCGCCTACCTCTACGACGAGGTCTCTTCGGACGAGGACTTCATCGCTCCGGTGGAGCCGGAGATGTCCTCCGTGGTCTTCGCGCACAAGGGTGGCGATGAGCTGAACAAGAGGATCAGACGTCTCCTCCTGGCGGAGGGCACGGTCATCGGCCAGACGGTGATGGACGGGAAGGTCATGCTGAAGTTCACGCTCCTGAACCCTAATCTCACCCATGAGAGGATCGACAGAATCATCGACCGCATCAAGACGCTGGCCGCCGATCTGACGGCGCGATCGATCCGGAGACAGGGATGCCATCCCGGGTTTCGCACCTTCGACGCGCGATCGGTGCGAAGCTCGGGATCGATCGTCCCTGCGGCCGACGACAAGGATCTCCTTCGCCTTGGAATCGGTGGCACCCAGAGGCTCGTCCCATCTTCCGGCACGAACATAGCGGCAGCAGACGATATCGAATCCCGAGTCGGATACC
>DATC01000121.1:0-2291 GCA_002504495.1 Methanomassiliicoccaceae archaeon UBA537 | reverse complement strand
TCGGATACCAGCCCCTTTATCTCATCCGCGGTGTAGCGTCTGTCGCGTATCACGTATTCGGCAGGCAACGAACTGTCGTCCCTGAACTGCTCCTTCCTGTATACAAGGCCCGATTCGGAATCAATCAGATAGTATCTGGGATCGAACACGTCCCCGCTCCTGTGCATGGCATCGCTGGGCGGAAGATCGAAAAGCATCCTCGGATTGGCACTCACATTCCCGATATGCGAAGGAATGGCCGCATGCACCGTCAATTCCATGTTCATGACAGATATGACGATGAAGCCCCCGGGCTTGCAGCAGGAATGCAGATTCTTCAGAATAGCGAGATTGTCAGAATGGTCCGGAACGGAACCGATCACATCATACAGGCAGAGTATAAGATCGAACTGCGAGTCCGAACGGTACGACCTCAGATCTGATACCTCGAAATCTATGTTCTTCAGATCGCCCTTCTTCGAATCGGCCGACGCTATATTGGCTTCGGAGAAATCGACCCCGTGGATACGGGCGGTAGGATTCGAACGGGCGATCTCCAAGGAATGCCTCCCCCTGCCGCAGCCTGCATCCAATATGCTCAGACCTTCGAAGGAACCGCAGATCCTCTCCACGGACATCATTTCCTCGGAGGAATGCCTTGCCCATGGATGATTCTCCATATCCATTCTGCCGTATGCGTCTTTCAACCGGCTTTCCGAAAAGGAGATCAGATCCTGCAGCTCATCGATGAAGTCTGAATCGAAATTCTGGTCTCTGAATGTGAACGCAACCCATTCATGACCGGACGGAAGCGAACCCAGAACCCAGCTGTCTCCGAACTTCTTCATCAACAGCTCCTCATCCATCCCTTCTGCATCGACAAAGAAGTTCGTATCGGCGACCGATCTGGAACCGTCTATGATCAACTGCGAGATGTATGGGATGCGAGAGCAGATCTCACGGACGAGAACTTCGTGCTTTTTTATCTCCTCAGGATGGACGTGACGGAACGTGGTTCCCTCCAGGGTCTTCACAGTGAACGGATTCGCAGTGGCGAGCCCCCAAGCCAGATCATCGGAGAAACCCCATATGGAGTGGAGCAGCATGCTTCCTATCCCTGCTCTCCTGTAATCCGAGTGGACCACCAGCTGCAGAACCCATGTAAATGTATCGCTATTGATATCATCACGCAGATAGAACGCCTGACCGATAACTACACCGTCGCTTTTCGCCAAGGCTACTCTGTAGTTGTCCTCCATGAAGAATCTGCGATAGTAGCCAGGAGACATCCTGACTCTAGATCCGCCCTTGCCATTGGGGGAGTCACTCGAATAGAAACCGTAATGATTCGAATAGAGCGAAGAACATTGCTCCAGCTCCTCTTCGGTCAGATCGACAGTATATTTGGAAGAGTATTCGATGATTGCAAATCCCCCAATTGAAACACGTATTGCTTCTGTTTTCAACGATTGTCTATTTGATTATGAAGGCATATGATAAAAAGACTCTATGATCTTCAGAATCTCATCGTAATCGCCATCGTTTTCACTTTTCGACAATAACGACAAAACTTAGGAGCATGGACCTGTATTCCCTCGGCGTACCACAACTTCCGACAGTTCACCAGTTATATTCGCCAAAACACCGTCATTGACCGTAGATTCGGTGACAAAAGACTTCCTATCAAAGACAATACGAATCACGAGATTATTGCTTCCGTCCCATGATACGGGGTGAATCATGATTATCAAGATATGATCTCAATCCGATTCTATCTGCCCTCGACAACACACCCATCCTATGTCTGAGGTCCGAAACACTTATCGGAACTAGGATGTCGGTCCTGATTACCGATTCCTTCGGCAATCCGGCAACTGAAATATCCTTTATTCTGTAGCCTTCCCTTCCCAAGCGAGATGTTATCTTGAAGACGAGATATGCCTTGTTGTCGACTATCAAAACTGGTCTTTCAAAGGAATCTTTCGATATGTAAAACTCTCCGTCGACCGATACCTCTAACTTGACATCGGCCCACCAGACAGACAGAGGTTCAATCTCTGTCGTATCCATCATCATATTCCTTCGGTATCACAAGGTTACCATCTTCATCATGATATCCTACGACAGGAGTTCCCTGGGCAAGACGTGCAATATCAATTGCTATCGGATCCACCTTTCCTCCTGTCTTCTTATGATCCTTCGATCTGAAAATCGCCATGATTGGAGAACCGCAATACTATTATAAAATCAGGTTGGTAACTATTCAAAACCCCTCCGCTTATTTAGCTTTAACATAAGTTTCCCCGAATCTA
>DATC01000023.1 GCA_002504495.1 Methanomassiliicoccaceae archaeon UBA537 | reverse complement strand
CCGTGTTTCTCAACCTAATAAAGATGATAAGGACGGACAGAGAAGAGGAAGCGATGCCCGGGCCGGAGCACGACCCGGGAAAGCATTTGTCAGGCCGTCTCCGGCTCGGTCATGAACTTCCTGCAGAACGGAACCAGCATCCCTCCGATCCCGTTGCCTATGATCACGAGTATGATGTACACGACGGCATCGACGGAGAAGACCTGCGCTGAGAAGAAGTAGAACATATCCGCGATGGAGTGCTCGAATCCCGCCATTATGAAGGTCGGGACGCAGAAGACGATTCCGAGGAAGCTGCCCCTCTGCTTGTAGAACTCGACCGCGATGAACATCAGGATCCCGCACATGAATCCCTTGAATATCGCGGTGTACCACTCCTGATCGAGCTTCGCCTCGACAGCGATCCCGCAGGCGTCGTACGGCATCATCAATCCGATCAGCAGACAACCGACCAGATTCCCGGCGATGATCACCAGCAGATCGAGTCCGTAGGACGGGCTCTTCTCGACCCAGTATCCGACCTTGCCGGTGTACAGATCGAGATTGAAGGCGCACACGGCGGTGAGCCCCACGGCGAAGAGCACCGCTCCGACCCACTTGATGTCGGGAGCGACGTTCATATAGACGCATCCTCCGATGGAGATGCATACCCCTGCGAGGAACGCCCTCACGAAGGACCTCGCATATCTGTTCTCAAAGGGCGTGGTAGTAGACGCAGATGTCATGGTATACCTCGTCGATCGCCCTGAAGCCTCCGGGGATGATCCCCACCAGCCGGAATCCGAGATCCTCGTACAGGTGCCTGGCGTTGGCGTTCTCCTTGACGACGGCGTTGAACTGCATTATGCGGAACCCGAGCTCCTTGGCACGGATGAGGGAATCTCCGACCAGGGCCCTGCCTACGCCGTGCCCGCGCACCCCGGGATCGACGGCGTAGCTGGCGTTGGCGATATGCCCGCATCTTCCGACGTTGTTCGGACGGATCTCGTACATCCCGACGATCCTCCCGTCCATCTCCGCGACGGAGCAGGCGGAGAACGAACCGAAGAACTCCTTCTCCTCCTCCGGCCGGACCGCATCCTGCTGCGGGAACGCCATGCCGTCCTCCACGACGCGGTTCCATATCGCCGCCATCGCGGGAAGGTCCTCGTCGCGATAGGGCCTCACTTCGACTTCCATGACGCTCGCATGGCGTCGAGCGTATAAAGCGGACGGCTCGAACCGTGCTCCGGAGATTCCGTTTTATCGAATGTCGATATGTTAAAAACCGTGATGCCTCTGTCCGCCCATATGCCGGATGTCAAGCCAGTCAAGGCCGGTTGGTGGAACGCTCTCAGGCCGTGGTCCCTTCACGGGGCGATAGTCCCCGTCCTGATAGGCGGCGCGGTCGCATACGACGACCGGGCGTTCGATGCCGCCGGATGGGCCGTCTTCATCATGGTCCTGATCGCCAGCATCCTCATCCAGGCCGCGGTCAACCTTCTGAACACCTACGGCGACTTCAAGCAGGGCACCGACAGCGTGGAGAACGAGACCCGTTCCCCCGAACTGGTGACGGGCGTGCTGGATCCGGAGAAGGTGAAGCTCGCGGGACTCGGCTGCCTCGGCATCGTGTGCCTGTTCGGCCTGATCTTCATATGGTACTCCGGGTGGAACATACTGTTCTGGGGGATCCTCGGGGTCATCGGGGCTGGGTCCTATACCACAGGAGTCTCGTACAAGTACCACGGGCTCGGACAGCCGATGGTGTTCCTGATGATGGGGCTCCTCATGCCGATCGGCACGTACTGCGTGCTCATGGACGGAGGATTCTCATGGAACGTCGTCGCCCTCGCCATTCCCAACGCCTTCCTGATAACAGCGGTGCTCTGCGGCAACGAGACGCGCGACTACGAGGAGGACCGCTCCGCAGGAGTGCGCACTTTATCATCGCACTTCTCCCGCGAAGGCGCGCTCAAACTGTATCTGTGCGAGATCCTCGCCGCGTACATCGTCCTGGTCGTCGCAGCGCTCGTCGGCCTCGTGCCGATCGGATGCATGCTGGCGATCGCCTCCGTTCCGTCCTTGGCATCCCTGTATAGGAACGCTAAAGAATCGGCAGACGATGCACACGCGAACTTCATGCTCGTTCCGCTGGCGTTCTCGCTGAACTGGAGGTTCGGCCTGTGGCTCGTCGCCGGCTACGCGATCCAGGAGATACTGCTTCCTATGGTGTGATGGTTATGGTCGAAGAGGAGATCAAGAAGGGAAACCAGTTCGAGGGAAAGGAGACCTACGTCAAGGACGTCTTCACGGAGATCGCCGAGTACTACGACGAGATGAACGAGATCATGTCCATGCACATGGTGCAGGGGTGGCATCGCTTCATGATGAAGAAGGCCGGGGACATCTCCGGGAAGAGATGCCTGGATGTCGGCACCGGGACAGGGGAGATCGCGTTCCATGTCGCGAGATCGGCAGGCGCAGACGGGAAGGTCGTCGGAATCGACATCACGCCGAAGATGCTGGAGCTCGCCGCCAGGAAGGAGAAGGAGCTCGACCTCCCCTGCAAGATCGACTGGGTGGTCGGAGATGCTCTGAACCTCCCCTATGAGGACGGATCCTTCGATCTCGTGACGTCCGGATACATGCTACGCAACGTCACCGACATCCAGAAGGCCGTATCTGAGATGCACCGGGTGCTCGCTCCCGGAGGAAAGGTCGTCGTGGCGGAGCTGTCCAAGCCGAAGAACGGCGTGATCCGCTTCTTCTACAACATCTACATGAAGAGGATCAAGAGACAGGGGCGCAAGTTCGACAAGGGCAAGTCCATCGACGGCAGGCAGCCCGCGTACGACTGGCTTACATCGTCCATCGAGGGGTTCCCCTACGGCGAGGAGATGATCAGGATCTTCAGGAAGGCCGGATTCGAGGACGCCAGGTTCTACGTGAAGAGCTTCGGAGCCGTCAACATCTACGTGGGAACCAGATGAGGACGTACGACCTCTACCTCTTCGATTTCGACAACACCCTGTTCGATTCGAGCGCATCCATGGAGATGATGCTGTCCGCGGGCATGGAGGCCGTAGGACTGACCTACGACCATTCCATGTTCCCGCAGTTCGCCGGAATGACCCTCGCCGAGATATGCGGGAGCCTTCCCGAAGGAAGGGACGGCCTGGCTTTCAGAGAGGCGTTCGAAGCCGTGGCGGACTCATTCACGTACCGTTCGGCGGTCCCGTTCCCGGAGACGTTCGAAGTGCTGGAGGCCCTGAAGAGAAGGAACAGACGCGTCGGGATAGCTTCCGGAAAGAGGACGTTCAAGATAATCGAGCTCCTGGAATCCTACGGGATGGACCGCTTCACGGACTGCATAGTGGGATACGACGACACGGACCGCCACAAGCCCGACCCGCAGCCGCTGGAGCTGGCGCTGTCCAGGATGGGATCCGACGGGAAAGGGGCCCTCTACATCGGCGACAGCATGAACGACTACCTCGCCGCGCACGCCTGCGGGATGGATGTCGCCATAGTCCACAGGGACAACGGGCTGTGCATGGACGGCGTCCCCGCCGACCACGCAATCGGATCCCTGAAAGATCTTCTGGAAGGATGGGAATGAAGGACTACGATCTGTACCTGTTCGATTTCGACAACACGCTCTTCGACTCGAAGCCGAGGGTCGAGGCTGTGCTCAGAGCCGTATTGGCATTGAAAGGCGAGACCTACGACCCTTCCAGGTTCTCAGAGTATCTGAACAAGGACCTCGACGTCCTGTACGGAGGACGGAACAACGAGGAGACGGAGATGATGACAGCTCTCACCGAGAGCATCCTTGCGTCCATGCAGGACGCGGCGGTCCCGTTCCCCGAGGTCGGATCCGTCCTCAGGGAGCTTAAGAGGCGCGGGAAGAGGATAGGGATCGTCTCCGGCTCCAGCAGGGACGAGATACACAAGTACCTCAGGGCCAACGGACTCGACGATATCCCCGAGATCGTCGTCGGCTGGTACGAGACGGAGCGCCACAAGCCCTATCCGGATCCCCTGGCGCTGGCGTTCTCGTTCTTCGACGTGCCCAAGGAGAGGACCGTCTACGTGGGCGACAGCGCCAACGACACGGGCGCATCCAAGGCGTTCGGAGTCGACTGCGTCATCGTGAACCGTCGCAACGGGATGAGTTCCGACGGACTGGACTGCACCTACGAGATCCCCTCGCTGGAAGAGCTGCTGCGATCGGACCATCCCGTTCGACGACAGCTTCGCGAGAAGCTCTCCGGCCTCCGGAACGCCGGCATCCGCCGCCTTCATCAGGTATCCGACGGCCTCCTTGTCGTCCATCGCGATCCTTCCGGCGAGGGCCACCGCTCCGAGGTTGTACATGGCGGTCGGCTCGTTCTGATCCGCGGCCTTCCTCAGCCAGGCCTCCGCGTTCTTCAGATCGCCCTCGTCGAGGAGCATCGATCCGAGCATCGTCTGGGCGTATGCGAATCCTGCCTCGGCGGCCGTCTCCAGCCATTCACGGCCCTTGGAGGGATCGTTCAGCTCCTGTCCGAGATTCATCAGGGCCAGATTGTACATCGCCTTGACATCGCCGTCGAGAGCCGCATCCGTGAAGTAGGAGGCGGCCTCCTGATACATCCCCTTCTCGTAGAGGATGCCTCCGATGCACAGACGTGCGTCGTCGTCACCGAGATCGGCGGCCCTGCGGAACCACGCCTCCGCATCGTCGCGATCCGTCGGGACGCCGTCTCCGGAATCGAGCATCATGGCGAGATCGTACATCGAGTCCCTGTCTCCCGCTTCCGCGGCGGCACGGTAGAGCTTCGCCGCCCTGGGCTTGTCCTCCGGAATGCCTTCGCCGGTGCGGAGCATGTGTGCGAGGATCGCCATGCACGACGCATCTCCCATCTCGCATCCCTTCTCCAGCCATGAGGCGGCTCTGACGGAGTCCATGGGCACGCCGCCTCCTGTGCGGAGCAGGACCGCCGCGTTCCTCACGGCGGATATGTTCCCTAGCTCGGCGGCCTTCTCGAACAGCTCGAGGGCTTTGACGCAATCGCTGTCGGTGCAGAGGACTCCGAGGTTGCATATCCCGGTTGGATCTCCGGCATCCGCGGCCCTCTGCGTGTACAACCTGGCCTTCTCCCAGTCCTTCTCGATCTCCTTGCCTATGAGCAGCATGGATCCCAAGGATACGGACGACGGGACATCTCCGAGATCGGACGCCTCCGCATAGAGCTCCGCAGCGAGCGAAGGATCCTCTTCACGCACAGAATCAGCCTTGTTCCTGAGTTCCTCGGCCTTCATGCGGATGCGATGCCCGTACCATGTAAAATGATTTTGAGCATGTGTTTCTCATGCTATGCGCTATGCGAGATCCCATGGGATCGATCCGAAAGGGTCATCCGGATCATGACGAATGGACCTGCCCGGACGGTGCGATCCCATTCCTCGCAGGATGCATCCGAAACCGGAACCGCGAGAAACTGTGCAAGAAGGGATGAGGATCGTCGCGGTCTCCCGAGATCCTCCAATTGCAGGAAATCCTTCAGTGCGATGCAACGGATCCCGTTCACATCCGAATCCAGCGGACCCTTGTTCAGCACGACCACGTATTTGGGATAGTTGTCGGCGATCCCTTCCAGATTCCCGAACTCCCTCTTCAGGACCTTCTCATCCTCGAGCGCCATGGTAGCCTGGACGTACACGATGTCGCCTCCCTTCCTGGCGACGAAATCCACTTCCATCCCGTTGTTGTTCCCGATCCGGATGGTGTAGCCGCGGCTCTTCAGGTCCAGATAGATGATGTTCTCGATGTATCCGGGCAGATCCGATGATCTGAATCCGAGCAGCGCGTTCCTTATGCCGATGTCGGCCAAATAGTACTTGTACTTCGAGACGAGAATCTCCTTGCCTTTGATGTCGTACATCGGAACCCTGTCCACCAGACAGGCCGCTTCGAGGTATCCCGCGTATTCGTAGACGAGATCCTTATGGACCTTCCTTCCGGATGAAGAGAGCGTATTGGCGATGCTGTTCAGCGAACTGATGTTCCCTATGTTGTCGCAGAGGAACATCAGGATGCTCTCCAGCACGTCGACGCGCTTCACACCGTATCTGCCGACGATGTCGATCATCATGATCGATTGGACTATGTCCCTCACCTCGGACATGGCATCTGATTCTTCGTAATCGGCCGCCCATACGGACGGGAACCCGCCTCTTCTGAAGAGTTTTCCGAGCACCTCCTCGTCCGACGCGCTGTCACCGTACATCCTGTCGAAGAGCATGCACTCCCTGAGGTTGAGCGTGCATACCTCTATGTTGTTGATCCTTCCCGCGAGATATGTGGCGAATTCGCCCGAGAGGAGCTTGGAATTGGACCCCGAGATGTATATGTCGCAACAGCCCTCCGCGATGAGGGACCTGATAAGCTCCTCCCAACGATCGACGTCCTGGATCTCGTCGATTATCAGCACGTTCTCCGTCGCAGAGTCGAGAGAGTCTTTGATGGAGCGATAGAAGACATCCGGGTCGCGGAACCTGCGATTCGCCCATAGCTCCATATCGTACAGCAGGACGTTGCTGTCCTTCGCGAATAGTGGCAGCATCTTCAATATCGTCGTCTTCCCGCAACGTCTGACCCCGGTGACGACCTTCGCGTTCCTGTTGCCGACGAAGGGTGCGATCTTGTCGATGTAGGAATCGCGGAATACATGGTCCATGTTAGCGACATCCGCTACGAGAATTAATAATATTTCCGAAAATTTCGGAAACACTTGTCATTATTCCACGCTTTTTACGTGATTTCAAGAAACATGATTCTACGAATTCTGGTCTTGCATCGTCCGACGGAAACCATGAACTGGATCGTAGCAGGCGTATCGTCTTCCATCCGACACGGATTCGGAATCGATACGGTTATGATACGAAGCACAATCGCCTGTCCATGGCGCGCAGAAGCGTGAACACCGGCGGATTGGTTGCAGGAGCCTTCATGCTGCTATTCTGCATCGTATGGATGTCCATCGCCTCCACCATCCCCGTCTTCCCGATGAACATCGCATTCATGGCGTTCGGCCTGCTGTTCGTCATCATAGCTCTGAGGAACATATGGCGCGCGATCGCGCCCGAACGCGGAACGGATGCGGATCCCGTCAAGAAGCCGTCTCCGGAGGAGCATCACCAGTACTCCGGATACTGCCCGTACTGCGGATCGCCTGTAGAGGAAGGGCACGGGTTCTGCTCCGTCTGCGGGAAGAGGCTCCGATGGAGAGGCGCACCATAGCGATAGCCGGAGCCGTTATCCTGGCGGC
>DATC01000103.1:972-2713 GCA_002504495.1 Methanomassiliicoccaceae archaeon UBA537 | reverse complement strand
GGAGGTCGAGCTCGGCCTCTTCGCATTCCGGACCGAACTCGCGGCAGATGGCGAATCCTATCGGGACTCCGGAGCATACGACGGTCTCGCAGAACTGGCCCGAATCCTCCAAAGCCGTCATGAAATCATCCGGCCCGATGTAATCCCTTCCGAGCCTTTCCTTCCCGATCTCCACGAGAACGGGGATGTCGGCCTCCGTCAGAGGCCTCGATTCGAATTGCCCAAAGCCGCTCTGCAAAGCTCCTCGACCTCCGTTCCGGTAAGTTCGCGGTATCTGCCCACAGGCAGATCCCCGAGCTCGATGTTCATTATGCGGATGCGCTTCAGCTCCATGACGGTGTAGCCGAGTGTTCCGCACATCCTGCGGATCTGCCTGTTGAGGCCCTGGCGGAGGACGATGGAGAACCTCCTGTCGTCGATCCTCCTGACATCGCACCTCTTGGTCATCCGCCCTAGTATCTCCACTCCCGAGGACATCCTCTTCAGGAACGCATCGGTGATATCATGGTCGACCGTGACGACGTACTCCTTCTCGTGCTCTCCTCTGGAGCGCATGACGGCATTGGCGAGCTCCTCGTTGTTGGTGAGCAGGAGAAGGCCCTCCGAGTCCTTGTCCAGACGGCCGATGGAGTATATCCTCTCCGGATAACCGATGAAATCGATGACGTTGTCCGGATCGTCCCTGCTGGAGGTGCACGTTATCCCGCGGGGCTTGTTGAGAGCGATGACGACGTCCCGATGTCCGGCTTCGACGATCCTGCCGTCGATGCGCACGACATCCCCGTCGGCCACGCGGTCGCCGAGAACAGCCCTCCTCCCGTTGATGGTGACTCTCCCCTCCTCGACCATCCTGTCCGCCGCGCGACGGGAGGCCGCTCCCGCCTCGGATATGAACTTGTTCAGACGGGTCCCGTCCATGTCGCGTCGATACGGTCCACGTATATATGGTGCGCCTGCGGCCGGAAGCGGCGACGGCCGGTAAATCCTCCGTCACTTCGACGGGACCCGGGCAGGATGTTTTAAAGCAGTCCATGATTGGAGAAGGCATGGGACTCTTCTCTCGCGGCGGGCCGTTCAGGACCAGCGGCCTCGGAATGCATTGGGACACCGAGGATCCGTTCATCTTCGCCTCTCATCACGAGGACGACTACCCGAACGGCAACCGCCAGCAGGCGCCTCCGCTCGAGCAGATAAGCGGAAGGAACCTCGGAAGGGACTACAAGAAGATCCTCGGCTTCAGGATGTACCACGGAAAGGTCGTGCCGGGATTCCCGATGCACGCCCATTGGGGCTATGAGACCCTGACCGTCCCGGAGCTCGGGTTCGTAGACCACTTCGACACCGAAGGCGTCGACGGAAGATTCGGATTCGGGGACTGCCAGTGGGTCTCGGCATCCTCCAAGTACGAGCACTGCGAGATGTACCCGCTGGTCGAGCAGGAGGCCCGCAATCCCAACGACATCACCCAGATAATGATCAACCTGCCGTTGGAATCCAAGAACATGGGCTGCTCCGTCTCCACGATATGGAAGGAGGATAAATCCGTCGTCTCGGGCGATGGATGGACCATCGAGCTCTTCTGCGGACGCTTCGGAGGATCCGAGGCGGAATCCCCCAACGACGTGTCGTACGCCAGGTCCGCCAATCGTGTCCGCATCATGAGGATAGTTCTCGAGCCGGGGGCATCGATCTCCTTGGACGGCACCGACGAGAAGGCATCCAGGAACCTCTACTACGTGTC
>DATC01000103.1:0-926 GCA_002504495.1 Methanomassiliicoccaceae archaeon UBA537 | reverse complement strand
CCGCCTCAAGTTCTCCCACAAGGGCTCGTTCGAGATCTCCAACGGGAGCGGGATGTCGGTCATGTGGCTCCTGGAAGGGCTTCCGATAGGGCAGCGCATGTCCTCGTTCGGACCGGTCGTCCTGGGAAGCGATCCCGAGGTCAGGAAGGCCATGGACGAGATACGCAGGAACGAGTTCGCCGAATGGCCTTGGAACATAATAGACAAGGCGCATCCCCTCGGGACTGGAAGATTCATAAGGTATCCCGACGGAAGGATCGACCGCCCTCCGTCGGAACAGTGCGGGGACGTCCCCGAAAGCGAGCTCAGCGCTCGCCCTTGAAATAGACCATCGCGTTGATGATGGTCGCCGCGATGTTGGAACCGCCCTTCCTTCCCTTGGGGACGATATAGGGGATTCCGTGCCTGTCGCAGCACTCGATCAGAAGCTCCTTGGCCTCCACCACGTTGACGAAGCCTACCGGGGCCCCGATTACAAGAGCGGGCCTGAGAGCGCCGGAGTCGATGAGCTCGACGATCCTGATGAGGGCGGTGGGCGCGTTTCCGACATCGAAGATCACGGGATGCTCCTTGGCGATATCCGCTCCGCGCTCCATGCATACGGTGGCGCGGGTGCATCCTCTCTCCTTGGCCTCTGCGACGACATCGTCGTTGCTGATGAAGCAGTGGACCTGGCCTCCGAATCCAGACAGCTTCTTCTTGTTGATTCCGGCGGCCGCCATCTTCGTATCGGTGACGACGTCGGCTCCAGCGCGGAGCGCCTCGACGCCCTTCCACGCGGCATCCTCGGAGAACACCAGATTGTCGGCGTAGTCGAAGTCCGCAGAGGTGTGGATGCACCTCTTCACTATGGAGAACTCGGGCTCCGGCCATGTGCGGCCTCCGAGCTCCGAGGTTATGATCTCCATGCTGCGCTTCTCGATCTC
>DATC01000088.1 GCA_002504495.1 Methanomassiliicoccaceae archaeon UBA537 | reverse complement strand
ACAAGGGGTGCCGCATCGTGGCGATGACCTCCGGGGGACTGCTGAAGGGCAGGGCGGAGAAGGACGGAGTCCCTCTCATAATGCTTCCGGACGACATGCATCCGAGACATTCCATCGGATACATGATCGGATACACGCTGGCGATCCTCAGGTCGGCCGGGTGTCCGGATCTGGAACAGGACATAGTCGCGTTCTTGCCGGCGCTCAGGGCGTATCGCGAGAGCATGGAGGCTCCGGATTCGGTGGCCAGACGCATGGCGTCCTGCTTCGTGGACCGTGTTCCTCTGATATGCTCGGATTCGAGCCTGAGGTCCGTCGTCCTGAGATGGAAGACGCAGGTCAACGAGAACTCCAAGCACGTCGCTTTCTGCGGCACCCTGCCGGAGGCACGCGACTGCATGATGGAGGCGGCCAGGAGCTATGGGAGCGAGAGCATCCTTCCGGCGATGCTGTCGGGGTGCGGATCCGCAGACGTGGACCGGCTGGCCGAGGACCTCTATCGCATGGGGGTCCGTTTCGAGTACCTGAAGCTGGACGGAGGCTCCCCTTTGGAGAACCTGTTCCGCGCGGTCATTCTCGGCGATTACATCTCCATGTACATGGCAGAGCTCCGCGGCATCGATTCCGCGGATGTGAAGCCCATACGTCAGCTGAAGGCGAGGATAAAGGAGCTTCCCGGCAATACCGAGGGAGCGTCGTGATCCATCAGGCGGCAAGGGTGTTCGCCTGAGGGTGCTGGTCACAGGCGGGGCCGGTTACGTCGGGACGGCCGTATGCTCGGCTTTGGAGGACAGGGGCCACGAGCCGGTGGTGCTGGATATCGCGTCTTCGGGACAGGTCAGAGCCGACGTGCGCGACGGCCCCGCCGTGCATCGCGCGGTGCGGGAGTTCGGGATAGAGTCCATGATCCACTGCGCCGCACTGGTCTCGTCTCCCGCCTCGTTCGACGAGCCTTTCGACTATGCCTCTGTCAATGTGGGAGGGACCCTGTCCGTGCTGGATGCGGCGATCGGGTCCGGCGTCCGTTCGTTCGTGTTCGTTTCGTCCGCCGCCGTATACGGAGGAGGCCGCATGACGGCCGTCTCCGAGGGGGCTTCCGTGGATCCCATCTCCCCGTACGGCGACAGCAAGGCGGTGTCGGAGCGCCATGTCGTTCAGACAGCGGAGGAGGCGGGCATGGGCGCGTGCGTGCTCAGGCTGTTCAACGTCGCCGGAACCTGGAAAGGAGCATATGACGGTCCGGAGAACGGCCATGTGCTCCCGGCTCTGGCCGATGCCGTCCGCTACGGAAGGCCGTTCATGATGAACGGATCGGATTGGCCGACCCGCGACGGATCCTGCATACGCGACTATGTGCATGTGCGCGATGTCGCGCGGGCGTTCGTCCTCGCGGTCGAAGAGACGGCTAGAGGCTCTTCTCTAGGACCCGTGAACATAGGATCGGGGATCGGTACATCGGTCCTGGAGCTCGTGGATGCGGCGGAGAGGATATCCGGAAGGCGCATCGAGGTCTCCGTAGGAGAAAGGAGGCGCGGGGATCCGGCCCGCATCGTGGCATCGGTGTCCAAGGCGGAGCGCGTCCTCGGATGGAGGCCGGAGCATTCCGCCTTGGAGGAGATCATGCGTTCTGTCCTGCTAGCGCCTTCCTTATCCCGCCGAAGTATCCGTTGTCCTTCTGAGATTCCAGATAGGCTGCCATCTCCTCTGCCCCGATCCATCCCTTCTCCAAGGCGACGATCTCCGGGCAGAGGATCTTCCTTCCGAGCCGTCTCTCGGTGTCGCGGACGTACTCCGACGATTCGAGAAGCGATTCGAATGTTCCCGCATCCACCCATTCGGCGTCCTCAGGGATGATCCTTATCGACAGGTCCCCGTCTTCCAGATAGAGGCGGTTGAGATCGGTTATCTCCAGCTCTCCTCTTGCCGACGGCTCCAGCGTATCGGCCCTGTCGCAGACGGTGCCGTCGTAGAAGTACAGGCCGACCACGGCGTAGTCGGACTTCGGAACGGCAGGCTTCTCCTCCAGGGAGACGACGTTCATGGAGGCGTCGAACTCCGCCACGCCGAATCTCTCCGGATCAGGGACCCTGTATCCGAACACGGTTGCTCCCGATTCCGAAGACGCTGCCTCCTTCAGGACGGATGCCATGCCGTCGTCGTGGAATATGTTGTCGCCGAGGATCAGGGCGACGCGGTCCCCATCGATGAATTCCCTGCCGATGATGAACGCATCGGAGATCCCGCGCTGGACGTGCTGCACTTCGTACGAGATCCTCACTCCGAACTTCGAGCCGTCGCCGAGCGTGCGCTCGAAGTTGGGTCTGTCGGATTCGCTCGTGATGACGAGTATGTCCCTGATCCCGGCGGTCATGAGCGTCGCCAGAGGGTAGTAGACCATGGGGCGGTCGTACACCGGGAGGAGGATCTTCGAGATGGGCGCGGTCGCGGGGGACAGCCTCGTTCCGGCACCGGCAGCGAGGATTATCCCCTTCATTCGCTCCCCTCCAGCGTCGCTATGGCGTTCTCGAGGATGGCCAGATACTCCTCAGAGAGCCTCTCGGCCATCTCCGGGGACCTTGATTCGGCGTATATTCTGAACTTCGGCTCCGTTCCGGAGGGCCTGAGTATCACCCACCCCTCGGGAAGGTCGATCCTGAGACCGTCGGTGGTGTCGATCTCGCCGCTGACGCGTTCCATCACCATCTCCAGCGCGGCCTTCTTGAAGCGGTCCGGGCAGACGACGGCCTTCTTGATCATGGTGTATCCAGGGACCGAGGCTGCCAGTTCCGAAAGGGGCCCGGATTCCGCCACGAGCTGGAGCATGCGGGCTATGGCGTATCCGCCGTCGCGGCAGTACTGGTGTTCCGCGAAGATCAGGCCTCCGTTCTCTTCTCCTCCGAAGAGGGCTCCGGTCTCCATCATGGCGCGGGCCACGACGGGAGAGCCGACGGCGGTATGGATGATCGTTCCGTTCTCCTCCCCGACGACGTCGTCGACGGCCATCGACGTGGCGACGGGAGTGACCACCGTCCCGCCGCCGTTCCTGCGGAGGATGTCGCGGGAGAACACCGCCAGGGCGATGTTGCCGTCCACGTACTCTCCTCCGTCGGCGATGAACACGCATCTGTCGGCGTCGCCGTCATGGGCCATGCCGAGATCCGCCCCGGTCTCCGCGACAAGGGACATGAGGTCTTTCAGGTTCTCGCGGACCGGTTCGCTGGGGTGCCCGGGGAACATCCCCTGGGGGTCGGAGTTCAGCGCTATCGCCCTGACTCCGAGACGTCTCAGGATCTCCGGCGCCGTGGCGCAACCCGCTCCGTTGGAGCAGTCAAGGCAGACAACGAGTCCTGCGGAGCGGATGGCATCGGCATCCACCGAAGACACTATCGACGAGATGTAGCGGTCGGCGGCATCCGATACCGTTCTGCACCTTCCCACCGATTCCCACGAAGGAAGCTCCGGAGGATTATCGATGAGATCCTCTATCCTCTCCTCCTCTTCGGGAGGGCACTCCGTGCCGTCGGCGGAGATGCATTTGATGCCGTTGAACTCCGGAGGATTGTGGGAGGCCGTTATCATGACTCCTCCCGTGGCACCGCTCTCGCGGACGTAAAGCTGCAGAGCAGGAGTGGGGACCATCCCCAGGTCGAGGACGTCGACCCCCATGGAGAGGATGCCGGATCTCACGGCCGAAGAGATCATGTCCGAGGATACGCGGGGGTCGCACGCCATCGCGATGGGGCCGGGTCCGAGAACGGATGCGATCGCGCGTCCCGCGATGACGGAGAAGCACGAGTCCAGGCCGTTGTTGGCGATTCCGCGGATGCCGTTGGTTCCGAAGTATTTCATCGGTT
>DATC01000075.1:14816-23945 GCA_002504495.1 Methanomassiliicoccaceae archaeon UBA537 | reverse complement strand
AGCTCGTATTCACTGCAGACCCCGACCGGCTCGACCGGCTGTATGATAGGGAGATCGAATTCCACATCATCGGAATGGTGAACGACTCCGGATCGCCGTTCCTCCTGAAGGATGGGAAGAGAACTCCGATACTGTTCGGCGAATACCGATGATCGAAGCATCGTTTTGGCACCGGGATCGCGATTCCGCCGTGTGCGACCTGTGCCCCCGGCACTGCCGCATGGCCGACGGATGCACCGGATACTGCGGCGCCAGGACCTGCATCCACGGTACCCTGTACGCATCCTCCTACGGGAAAGTGTCCGCTCTGCGGATCGACCCGATCGAGAAGAAGCCCTTCTTCCACTACAGACCCGGAACGGACTGCCTCTCCATCGGAGGACTCGGATGCAACATGAGATGTCTCCATTGCCAGAACCATGCGATCTCCGCCGTTCCGTCGTTCGCCGCCACAGAGCGCTTCGAACCGGACGATCTGACACGCATATGCGATGCCGAAGGGACGGATACCCTGGCGTTCACCTACAACGAACCGACGATCTGGATGGAGTACGTGAGGGATACGGCGCATGCAGCCCGCGGAAAAGGAGTGGTGACGGTAACCAACGGTCTGATTTCGGAGGAGGCGCTGAAGGAGGCGACGGGGTTCATCGATGCTATGAGCATAGACGTCAAGGGTTTCACGGACAGGTTCTACCGCGATGTCTGCGACGCCCACCTGGACGACGTTCTCCGCACGTGCGAGATCACCTATTCGTCGGGAGTCCATGTAGAACTCGACTACCTTGTTATCCCGGGCCTGAACGATTCGCCCGAAGAGGTCGAAGGATTCTGCGGATGGGTGCGCGATTCGCTGTCCGAGCGTGTCGCAGTCCACTTCACCGCGTTCCATCCGGACCGCATGATGATGGACAGACCGCCCGCCGCTGCGCATGATGTCCTGAAAGCCAGGAAGATCGGGCTGTCATGCGGGCTCCGCTACGTGTATTGCGGCAACGCGAGGGTCGACGGAGCCGAAGATACGATATGCCCGTCCTGCGGAGCCGTCGCGATAAGGAGATCCGGATTCGAAGCGGACACTGCGGGACTGGACGGCGGCAGATGCCGGCGTTGCGGCTCCGATCTCGACATATCCGGCCTGCCAGACCGAGCACGATGACCAGAATCGCGTACGAAGCGGCCAAAGGGACTATGAACGGCACGAGAGGAGTGACCTTCACCTTTCCATCCCTGCTGCTGCCGTCCCACGGCTTCTCGCGCACCGGATCGATATTGCCCTCATCGACCTCGTACCATACGAACGACCTGCCTCCGCTCCTGTGGAAAACCATCAATGCGACCGGCGCTGTGATAATCAGAGCCAGCGCGGTCATCGAGAGGGAGAATGGAAAACGTTCCAGGTACATGGACGGGTCCATGACGAGGGCTATCGACATCAGGCATTTCGCATCTGCGCCGCCTGGGATTATCCCGGCCATGTAGAGGAACCAGAACAGGAAGAACATGGCCAAAGCGACCAGAACCCCGGGATCCTGCGAGATGCGGAACGAGCACATGAACAACGCCAATGCCGCAAATATCACCGGGATCGCCTTCGCTCCGGTCAAACGGGGCGACAGCATATACACGGACAGGAGCGAAGCCCCTGCGACCGATAGGGCCTCCTCTAAAGACGCCCCGCCTATCAGGGGCAGAGGAATGCATGCCGCGCATATGATCGCCCAGTGGGGATCGGACACACGCCGCGTCCTGAAATCGCTGACAGCCGCATGCGCGAGCACTATAGCGATGAGGAACGCCGCTATCATCTCAGGACTCATGGCATACCGGCTGCATCAGATGGTATTAAACGACTTTCCAACGGCGTTTCGATGACTCCTCTGTTCATCATTATATACGAGATCATTCTAGTCGAGTCATGAATGCCAGATGGCTGGCCGTTGCAACGGCTATCATCCTCGCTTTGACGGTTGCGACATCGTGCGTCGCGGCCGAATCCGAAGCGGAGCCGCAGAGCACCTCGGGGCTCGTATCGGTGAGCACCGAGTCGGAGACCGTGCATGTCGACAGCGGAAGCACCAAGAGACTCACGTTCTACGTCGTCAACCTTTTAGACCACTACGTGACTCTCGACGTCTCCGTATCCAATCTCGGTGAATTCGCGAGCTCGAACGTCGCGATCAGCGTCGGAGGCGTCCTATCCAACCTGCTTCAGCCTCGGAGCAGCGTCGACAAGGGGGTCGCGGCCGTCGTCGTGTCCGTGGAAGCGGACGGATATGCCGAAACGTCCGAGCTGACCGGCCTGATAACCGTCAAAGCCACGGATATAAGCGAAGAATCCCGCCCACTCGAGACCGTGGAGATCCCTCTGACGGTCGATATCACGTCCGTGTTCTCCTCCGAGAGCAGCTACAACAAGTTCTTCGGAGTGTTTCCCAACACCCTCGGCGAGCCTCTGAACAATGTGTGGTTCACGGTTCTGGCTACCTTCATCATATGGATTCTGGCCACCATCGTCGTGTCGGAGCTGATCATTCCCCTGTTCACCCATTTCGCAGGCAACAGGAAGACCAGCGAGGAGAAGGCCAAGCTTAGGGACAAGCTGACGAAGATCATCACCGGCATCATGATCATCGTCGCGATCAACGAATGCCTCCACATCGCCGGAGCCAGCGCCGAGATCAACAAGTTCATGCAGTCCATATCGTGGATATTCTATGTTATCTTCGGAGCCATGCTCGGATGGCAGATCTACCTCTTCATAGTGACCGCGTTCCTGAAGGGCCTGGAGGAGGAGTCCGACGTCTCCGGATTCGACACGTCCCTCCTTCCGCTGTTCAAGATGATCGGCGAGCTAGTGATAGGGGTGGCCGCCTGCTGCGCCGTCCTCGCCGCGTTCGGAGTGGATCTCGCCGGGATCATGGTATCTGCGGGAGTGGTCTCGCTGGGAATCACCCTGGGCGCCCAGAGCACCCTCAACCAGTTCTTCAGCGGCATCGTCCTTCTCGCCACGCGTCCGTTCAGGAGCGGCGATTTCGTCAAGATCAACGACACGACGTACATCGTGAAGAAGGTCAAGCTGATGTACACCGAGTTCAAAAACTGGGACGGAGACCAGGTGGTGACGATGCCCAACAACACCGTGAGCAGCGCCACGATCCTCAATCTCACCAAAGGCAACCCGTGGACCAGGATATCAGTGTTCATCGACGTGGCGTACGGATCCGACATCGACCTTTGCAAGAAATGCCTGGTCGAGGGAGCGAAGAAGCACCCCCATGTGATCTCCGACGGCCGTGTCACACCGCCGTCCCCCAGGCTCCAGGAGTTCGCGGCATCCGGCATAACGTTCAAGCTGGCGGTATGGGTGGACGACTACGACAACAGCTCGGTCTATGCCGGACAGGTGCGCGAGCTCATCTACAAGGAGCTCGTGGACAACGGCGTCGAGATCCCATACAACAGATTGCAGATAGACATCCTGTCGGACGCGACGCACGCATCCGAATGAACGGAAGCATTCTGCGGATTCCGCAGAACATCAAACCTTTTCCTCTGTTTTCAAGCCGAGGTCCTGCGGATACCCTTTCCGGGACTTCGGTTTCCTTTAGAAATAAATAATAAAGCGCTCTACGAGTCGACATACGCTCCGAAGGAGGCCGTTCCGATGATAGACAACCTCGACAAGAAGATCATAGAGCTCCTGAAAAAGGATTCGAGATGCCCCTTCGTGGAGATCGCCAACCAGCTCGGCGTATCCGAAGGGACGGTGCGCAGCAGGGTCCACAAGATGACCGAGGAAGGCGTGATCCGCGGATTCACCATCAAGACGAGCTCTAAGAATGTTAAGGCCCTTGTCGAGATCAGCATAGCCGTGAACACCGACACCCAGGAGATCGCCAGAGAGCTCGCCGGATACGACGGGGTAACCGAGGTCTTCGAGGTCACCGGCGACCAGGATATCATCGCCATAGTCGACGTGGAGTCGTCCCAGCTGCTGAACGACATAATCGAGAGGGTCAGACGCTACGACAACATACTCAGCACCAGGACAAGACTGATACTGAAGGAGCACTACGGGGAGGCCCGATAAGGAATGTTCGCAGGAACAGGCACGGCGCTGATAACGCCGTTCGATAATGAAGGACGCATCGACGAGGAGGCGCTCAGGCGCCTCGTGGACTTCCAGGAATCCAACGGAGTCGACTTCCTGCTCCCGTGCGGGAGCACAGGTGAATCGTCGATGCTCGTGAGAGAGGAGCACCTCAAGGTCATAGAGATCGTGAGGGATCAGGCCAAGAAGGCCAAGGTGCTCGCCGGAGCCGGAAGCAACTCGACCCACGAGGCCGTGGACCTCACCAAGGAGGCGGCCGACATGGGCGTGGACGGGATACTGTCCGTGTCCCCGTACTATGTAAAGCCCACTCAAGAGGGAATCTACAGGCACTACGAGGCCGTGGCCTCCGCCGCCGGGATCCCCGTGATCGTCTACAACATACCGGGCAGGACCGGATCCAACATCACCGCCGACACACTGATGAGACTGGCCGAGATAGACGGCATAGACGGAGTCAAGGAGGCCAGCGGCAACATGGCCCAGATCCAGGACATTCTCGCCCGCAGGCCCTCCGGGTTCGAGGTCCTGTGCGGAGACGACGCCCTCACTCTCGCCATGGTGCTGAGCGGAGGGGACGGGGTCATATCCGTGGCCAGCAACTGCTGCCCCGCGCTCATGTCGGACCTCGTCAGGAACGCACGCGCAGGCAACGTGTCCGATGCCAGGGCGATACACGACAGGCTGCTCCCTCTGTTCAGGAGCCTGTTCGTCGAATCGAACCCGATTCCGATCAAATACGTCATGGGAAGGATGGGATACGGCAACGGCGAGCTCAGGCTGCCGCTGACCGCGCTGTCGCAGGAAGGAAGAAGCAGGATCGACCCGGTCCTCGAGGACCTGGGAATAGCTGAATGAAGGAGGATGCAATTATGATAACGGTTATGAAATTCGGCGGCACCAGCGTCGGTTCCGCCGAGGCT
Source organism: Methanomassiliicoccaceae archaeon UBA537 (assembly GCA_002504495.1). Lineage (GTDB taxonomy): Archaea > Thermoplasmatota > Thermoplasmata > Methanomassiliicoccales > Methanomethylophilaceae > Methanoprimaticola. Next base: position 18,908 of record DATC01000075.1, on the reverse strand, counting down.
CTGAAGAGAGTGGCGGGAATCGTGGCCAGGAACGAGGGCGACAGAGTCGTCGTCGTATCCGCCATGTCCGGAATCACGAACTTCCTGGTCAACGTCGCGGACAACCCGCTGATCGATCCGGAGGGCGTCGTGGAGCAGTTCAGGAACAAGCACATGATGACCGCGACCCAGCTCTTCGAGGGGAAGACCCTGGAGGAGTTCGGGAAGGACTTCGATGAGAGGATGGCCCTGTTCCGCTCGGCGCTCATGGGGGACCGCGAGGATCCGTACTACAAGGACGCCCTCACGTCCCAGGGCGAGAGATTCTCCTCCCTGCTGCTGTGCTACGTGCTCAGGGACATGGGGATCAGATCCGAGGCCCTCACGTCCGAAGATGCGGGGATCGTCGCCGTCGGAAGACCCGGGAACGGATCGGCCGACCTGCTCAACACCGCATCCGGCATGACGATGCGCATCAAGCCGCTCCTGTCCATGGGAACCGTGCCGATCATCACCGGATTCTACGGGATAGCGTCCAACGGCAGACCCCTTACCTTCGGAAGAGGAGGATCGGACTACTCGGCCGCCGTCGTGGCCAACGCCATAGACGCCGACATGCTGGAGATCTGGACGGATGTCGACGGATTCATGACCGCCGATCCGAGGATAATCCCCGACGCCAAGAAGATCGACGAGATGAACTTCGGAGAAGCCGCGGAGCTCGCATACTTCGGCGCCAAGGTGCTCCATCCCAGGACCATCGAGCCCGTGAGGCTCAAGCACATCCCCCTGAGGGTCAGGAACTCGTTCAAGCCCGAGGAGCCGGGAACGCTCATCCACCATCTCAGGAAGAGCACCTCCGAGGTCCTGAGGTCCGTCGCTGCCAAGACCGACCTGTCCATCATCACGATCTCGTCCGCCGAGATCGCCTACAGGCCCGCGATGGTCGCGAAGATCATCAACCAGATAGCGGAGATCAACGTCATCATCTATTCGATATCCACATCCCTCTCGACCATAGCGTTCCTCGTCCACAACAACGACGTGAAGCAGACGCTGAGGCAGCTCAACGGGCTGAGCGGAGGGGACATCGAGAGGATCGACGTGAAGAACGACGTGGCGCTGATCTGCGCCGTCGGGGACGATCTGCTCGACAAGTGCGGATTCTCAGGCGACGTGTTCGGAGCCGTGAAGGACGCCAACGCGAACGTGGAGATGATATCCGAAGGCGCGTCGGACGTGTCCCTCAACTTCGTGGTCCCGATGAGCAAGGTGATCGACGTGGTCAAGATGCTCCATGGAAAGTTCATAGGTGAGAAGGCATGATGCGCGAATTCCCGGTGAATGACGGCGTGATGACCATCGGCGGAAAGTCCGCCGTGGAGATAGCCGACGAGTTCGGCACTCCGGTGTACGTCGTCGACGAACAGCGCGTGAGAGAGAACTACAGGAACATCCACGGGGCGTTCTCGCGGTTCATCGATACGAAGATCCACTACGCCTGCAAGGCCAACACCAGCCTGGCCTTCCTGCGCATCCTGGAGCAGGAGGGGTCCGGCATCGACGCCGTGTCGATCGGAGAGGTGCTCACCTGCCTGAAAGCCGGGTTCACCCCGGACAGGATCATGTATACCGGGGTGAGCGTCTCCGATGCGGAGCTCAAAGCCGTAGCGGACACGGGGGTCATGATTAACGTGGACTCCGCCTGCGAGCTCGAGAGGCTGGCATCGATAGCGCCGTGCTCCGACATCTCGTTCAGGATCACGCCCGGCGTGGGATCCGGCCACAGCGCCAAGGTGACCACCGGCAACAAGGGGGCCAAGTTCGGGATCCCGCTGGACGAGGTCATATCCACTTACGCCAGGGCCAAGGACCTCGGGTTCAACATCAGAGGGATCCATGCCCACATAGGCTCCGGAGGCCAGACGGTCGAGCCCTTCATGGACATGATGGAGGTCCTCATCGAGATCGTCAACGAGCTGAAGGGGATCGGCATAGGCCTCGAGTTCATCGACATGGGCGGAGGCATAGGCGTCCCGTACCGTCCGCAGGAGGACGAGATGGACGTGGGTGAGCTAGCCGCCAATCTCACGGCCATGATAGAGGACGAGACCGATATCAAGACGCTGATCCTCGAACCCGGGAGATACATCTCCGCCGACGCCTGCGTCCTGCTGACCAGGATCAACGACGTCAAGGATGCGGGAACGAAGAAGTACGTCGGAGTGGACGCGGGATTCAACACCCTCGTCCGCCCTGCTATGTACGACTCGTACCACCACGTCGCCGTCGCCAACAAGATGGGCAAGGCCTGCACGGACAAGTACGACATCGTCGGGCCGATATGCGAGAGCGGCGACTACCTGGCCCACGACAGGGTCCTTCCCGACCCGCAGCCGGGAGACATCGTGGCGGTCTACGATGCCGGAGCGTACGGATTCTCCATGTCCAGCAGGTACAACTCCCGTCCCCTGTGCGCGGAGGTCCTGGTCAACGACGGCAAGGCGGACCTGATAAGGGAGGCCGAGACCGTGGAGGACCTCTGGAGGCACCAGATCGTCCCGGAGAGGCTGCAATGAGATTCTGGAAGTATCAGGGCGACGGCAACGACTTCGTCGTCCTCGACGGAACGTCCGGAGATCTGGAGATCGATACGGAATGGTGCGTGCGCGCATGCGACAGACACTTCGGCGTCGGAGCCGACGGCGTCCTGTACATCATGCCCGGCAACGGCACGGACATCTCCATGAGGGTCATCAACGCCGACGGATCCGAGGCGGAGATGTGCGGGAACGGCATCAGATGCGTGGCGAAGCACGCGAGGGATGCGGGCCTGGTCGACTCGGACGAGTTCACGATATGGACGCCGGCCGGTGTCAAGAAGGCCATGGTCTCCCGTGGTGCCGACGACAGGGTCGCCAGCGTCCGCATAGACATGGGCGCTCCGATCGTCGATGCCAGAACGGTTCCCGTCGATGCCGACGGAAGGTTCCTCGACGAACCCTTCGAGGCCGACGGCGTGCGCTTCCGCGCATCCGCCGTTTCGATGGGCAACCCCCACTTCATCACATTCGACCCCCTGGACGACGATACGGTCGACAGGCTGGGCCCCGTGCTCGAGAGGCATCCGTTCTTCCCCCGCAAGACCAATGTGGAGTTCTGCAGCGTCGAGAACGGCCGCATAACGATACGCGTCTTCGAGAGAGGCGCTGGATGGACCCTTGCCTGCGGCACGGGCGCATGCGCATCCACAGTGGCTGCCGCGCTGAAGGGGCTGGTGCCCTTCGGAGAGCCTGTCGACGTCCGCCTTCCCGGCGGATGGCTCAAGATCACCGTCGACGAAAACCTTGGTTACGTGCTGATGGAAGGACCGGCGGAGCTGGTCTTCATCGGCGAAACGGAGCGATTCATATGGAATACGAACAGGCAGAAAGACTGAAGCAGATCCCGCCGTATCTCTTCGTGAGGCTCGAGAAGCTCTCCAGAGAGAAGAAGGAGCAGGGATGGGACATGATCGACTTCGGGATCGGAGACCCGGACCTGCCGGCCCCGGCCGAGATCGTCGACGAGATGTGCCGCCAGGCGGAGATCAACGAGAACCAGAAGTACTCCTCCTCGCAGGGAGAGAGGTCCCTCAGGGTCGCCGTGGCCCAATGGTACAAGAAGAGGTTCGGGCTCGACATCGACCCCGATACCCAGGTCTGCATAACCATCGGATCCAAAGAGGGGATCTTCAACATCGCCCAGGCGTTCGTCAACCCCGGCGAGACGATCATCGCGCCCTCTCCCGGATACCCCGTGTACTCCGGCGCGGCCACGCTCTTCAACGAGGCGAAGTGCGTTAAGGTCCCTCTGAAGAAGGAGAAGGACTGGCTCCTCGATGTGGACGACTGCCCCGAGGGCGCGAGGATGCTCTACCTGAACTATCCCAACAACCCGACCGGCGCGACCTGCGACCTCGCCTATCTGAAGAAGGTCTACGACTGGTGCCAGAAGAACGGCACCATCCTGTGCTACGATGCGGCGTACTCCGAGATGTGCTACGACGGCTACCAGGCCCCGTCCATTCTCGAGGCGGGACCCGACGCGATAGAGTTCGGATCCTTCTCCAAG
>DATC01000075.1:0-14780 GCA_002504495.1 Methanomassiliicoccaceae archaeon UBA537 | reverse complement strand
CATGACCGGATTCAGACTCGGCTATGCGGTCGGACACCCCGATCTGATCGCCGGCCTGACCAAATGCAAGGGCCAGATCGACTCGGGAGCCCCCATCTTCATCCAGAAGGCCGCCGAGAAGGCCCTGTCCCTGTACGGCCCCGACGGAGAGCCTCCGGAATGCGTCAGCGTGAACATGGACGAGTACGCCGAGAGGCGCAGAGTCCTCGTCGAAGGGCTTCGCTCCCTCGGCTACGATGTCCAGATGCCGAAGGGCACGTTCTACGTGTGGTTCGACTGCGGCATGCCGTCGTTCGAGTTCACGCAGAAGATGATCGATCTCGGCATCATAGTGACTCCGGGATCCGGATTCGGCGAATCCGCAGACGGCTACATCAGGATGGCCGTCACGAAACCCGTGGACAGGATCCAGGAAGCCATAGAGCGTATGAGGCGCGGCTCCTATCAGCGATCGCGATCGCATGAAACGGGGTCCCCCTCGGGACCCTTATTTCCATTTATCCCCGGACGGTTCGGCTGCGTTCCGTCCGGAACGCCTTCCATCGATATCGGATCGCCGGATATCAACACAGAAGCGGTTTTTCATCGACCCCCCGATTCCGCTTAAATATCCCGGCAGTCTACATCGGAACAGTGAACTGAAATGGCGAAGAAGACACTCGAAGACATCCCCGGCGTTGGACCCGCCATCGCCGAGAAGCTGCGCGATTCCGGATACACCGACCTCATGGCCATCGCGGTCGCATCGCCCAAGGAGCTCGCGGAGACCTGCGAGATCGGCGAGAAGAAGGCCATGGACATCATCGAAGGCGCGAAGCTGTGCGCCGACATAGGCGGATTCGAGACCGGAGAGGACATACTCGAAAGAAGGAAGCAGGTCACCAAGCTGACCACAGGCTCCCAGGCCTTCGATCAGCTTCTGGCGGGCGGACTCGAAAGCCAATCCATCGTCGAGCTCTTCGGAGAATTCGGAAGCTGCAAGACGCAGGTCTGCTTCCAGCTAGCCGTCAACGCCACGCTTCCGGAGGAGCGCGGAGGCCTAGATTCCGACGTCATCATCATCGATTCTGAGAACACGTTCAGGCCCGAGAGGATTATACAGATGGCTACCTACCTTGGATTGGACCCGGACGAGACCCTGAGGAGGATCCATGTCGCCCGCGCATTCAACTCCCAGCATCAGGTCCTCCTGGTAGACAAGGCCATGGAGCTCGCCCAGAGCGTGAAATGCCGGCTGCTGATCGTCGATTCCCTGACCTCCCACTTCCGTGCAGAATACGTCGGACGCGGGGCGCTGGCCGAGAGGCAGCAGATCCTGAACAGGCATATGCACGACCTTCTGAACTTCGCTACCGTCAACAATGCGGTGATCGCCGTCACGAACCAGGTCGCCGCCAAGCCCGATGCGTTCTTCGGAGATCCGACCAGACCCATAGGAGGGCATATCGTAGGGCACACCGCCACATTCAGGATATACCTCAGGAAGGGAAAAGCCGGAAAGAGGATCGCAAGGCTGATCGATTCTCCCAACCTTCCAGAAGGCGAGGCCGTCTTCATGGTGACGGAAGACGGAATAAAGGACGCCTGAGGCCTTCCGGGGGGCTCGTCCCCTCGGAACACAGCATTCAATTTAAGTCGGCTTTCACATGAGGGCCCGTGAGCCTTTACTTCTTCGAACTATCAGGCGAATCGAAGGATATGCCTCCCGCGGAAGCGGAAGGCTGCATATCCGCGGAAGCAGGAGATTACGCCATCGTCTCCCAAGGGCCCGGATACCTCATCGCGGATTTCGATGGACGGTTCCTCGACGGCGTGGCAGAAAGAGTAGCCCTGACCAAGTGCGTGGGCAGATACCTCGGAGAGTACGATCCCGACGACATCTCGAACCTGGAATCGGCCGACCTGCCCGAAGGGACGTTCGCCGTCCGTGGAAAAAGGTTCGAGGGCATGATGAGGGATGCCGACTCCCAAGGGATGATCCGCAAGATAGGAGGAGTCCTCTCCGCAAGACGCGACGTGGATCTCCGTGAACCGGATTTCACAATCAAGATGCTGATGTCGGACAAAGTACATCTCTTCATCGAGGAGCATGTTACGGAGACCGACCTGCTGGAGAAGAGGAAGGTCGGAGAACGGCCGTTCTTCTCCCCCATATCACTGCATCCGAAATACGCCAGGGCTCTGATCAATCTCACGGGCGTGAAGCGCGGAGGCACGGTCCTGGATCCGTTCTGCGGTACAGGCGGCATCGTCATCGAAGCCGCGGATATGGGAATGAAGGCCATAGCATCCGATTTCGACCCGGAGATGGTCGCAGGATGCAGAGAGAACCTGGACTACTACGGACTCCCCATCCATGACTTCGATGTCCTGGACATCGGCGAGATCGCCGAACGGTTCCCCGACCTCGATGCGGTATGCACCGATCCCCCCTACGGCAGGTCCACGAAGACGGGAGGGGAGGACATAGACCGCATCTACCGTCGCGCGGGAACGGCCATAGCCTCCGCCCTCAAGCCCGGATCGATGGCAGGCATAGTCCTCCCGCATATCGTCCAATATCCGGAGATGGAGCTTGAAAGGGTTTTCGAACAGAGGGTCCACGGTTCCCTGACACGCCACTACCATCTGTTCAGGAAGCCGATCGCTCGAGGTAGTCGTCGGTGACGTCGGTCCATCTGCCGGCGAAATCGCGGACGCCGTCGACGAACGCTTCTGCTGACGATAGGATGTCCTCCTGCTTCTTCGTCCTCGTCATGAACTGCCTGAACCCGTTCCCCTCCGGGAATCTGGCCTCGGCGACGAAGCTCCTTCCCAGAGCGACGCCCTTCGTCCATAGAGAAACCTGGAAGAACAGGGTATCGGAATCCTTCTCCCGTTCGATCACTGCGAACTCGCGATCGCCGGACATCACCTCCTCGATCGTCGCCTCTATCTCGCTCCAGCTGCTAACCGTACGGGCTCCGCCTTCATCGGTGCTGATCAGCCATGTTCCGTCCATGGACGACTGAACGTCTGTTCCGTATTTATCCTCAGATGAACGGATATCCGCCTTCGGAACTGTGATGATCGGAGGGGGCCTCGATTTCCAGTCGGATTCTATTAAGAACAATCTATCGATGACGTCGTATGAACAGATATCTGGGCCTCTTCAGATTCGGCAACGGGCTGATGGGGATCATTGGCATAGCCGTAGGGGGCCTGATCGCTGCAGGAACCGGAATCGCGGATGCCGCTGCATGGGTGGCGCTCGGCTGTCTAGTCTCCGTAACGTTCATCGCCGGGGGAAACGCCCTCAACGACTACATCGATCGCGACATCGACAAAGAGGCCCATCCGGAAAGACCGATTCCTTCCGGACAGCTGAAGGCCGAGACGGCCCGTGCACTCGGTGTGGGCATGCTCCTCTTCTCGGCGCTTCTGTCACTGATATTCGGGATAATCGGCGAAGGCGGGGGTTGGATCACCACCGCCATGGTCCTGGTCTGCATCCCGCTGATGTTCTCCTACGAGGTGTTCCTCAAACAGAGAGGATTCATCGGGAATGTCGACATCGCGTTCCTCACCGCCATGGTCTTCATCGTGGGAGGGTCCATAGGCGGTGACGCGAAAGCAGACCTGGTGTTCGCCGCGATGGCGTTCCTCGTCAGCGTCGGAAGAGAGATATCCAAGGACATAGAGGACGAGGATTCGGACAAAGGCAGATTCACCCTGCCTATGAGAATAGGATCGGAAAAGGCTGCAACCGTGGCAGGCGCATTCTTCGTTCTAGGCCCCGTTCTCAGCGTAATCCCTGCGATATCCGGAGACATCGGTGCGATCTATTGCCTGATTGCGTTGCCTGACGCTATCTTTTTGTATTGCGCGTATATAGTTCGGAAGGATGCGCACAAGGCCCAGAAGCTCGCCAAAATCGCTATGCTGGCGGCGCTTATCGCTTTCGTGCTCGATGTGATAATATGACCGTCTATCAGGATATCCTCGACAAGATGGCGAAGGGGACCCTCCACATGGCCCTTATCGATCCGGACAAGCAGACCCCCGAGGTCGCAGGCGAGATCGCCGCGAGGATGAGGGATGCGGGAACAGATGCCGTGTTCATCGGAGGATCCACAGGTGTAACCAGCGAGAGCAGCACCGCCACTGCCGAAGCCATCAGGAAATCGTCCGGCCTTCCGGTCATACATTTCCCCGGGAGTCCCAAAGAGGTCACTCCCGCAGTAGATGCGCTCCTGTTCATGTCGATGCTGAACAGCAAGAATCCCCTTCTCATCACCGGCATGCAGGCCTATGCTGCACCCATTGTCAAGAAGCTGGGCATCGAGACCATCCCGATGGGATACGTCATCGTCGAGCCCGGAATGAAGGTCGGCGAGGTCGGGCAGGCCGATCTCATCAAAAGGGACGACATCGACAGGGCGGTAGGCTATGCCATGGCAGCGGAGATGATGGGCCTTAAACTGGTCTATTTCGAGGCAGGATCCGGGGCCGACAGGCCGGTTCCCCCCGAGATGATCTCCGCGATCAAAAAGCACATCTCGATCCCTCTGATCATCGGAGGAGGCATCAGGACTCCCGAAGCGGCGGCAGCCGCAAGGGAGGCTGGAGCCGACATCATCATCACCGGAACGTTGCTGGAGCAGTGCGACGATATCTCCAAGCTCAAAGCGGTCGTCGCTGCTGCCAAAGGTGCGTGACCATGGGAACATGGGACGACATCCAGAAGGGCAATGCGCCCGTCTCGCCCTCCGCACCGATGTGGCTCACGCCCGAGGAAAGGGCCGCCGGTATCAATCGCGACCTCAAAGTGGCCGCAAGACGCTTCCTCTGCCCCAACTGCGGAAGGGAGTTCAGCCTCTTCCAATCCAGAGCAATCGCCTGCAAGGCATGCCCGCAGGCAGGGAACAACTGCCCCAACGTCCGCTGCCCGTACTGCGACAAGGAGTATCCCATCAGAGGATTCATCGTCCCCGAGAAGGGCGAGAACAGCAAGGCGGACCAGGTCCACATGACGCAGTACTCCGACAGGGTCTTCAACAACTGGCAGGACTGCTACGGCAACAACAGGCGCTGATGCGCCCCGTCGCCCGGATAGATCTCCGGACGACGGGTTCAGCTTTTTCTGATGAACAGCATCTGAGGATGCCTGTTCAGAACCGCCGCGACATCGACGGCACGGGCATGTGCATGAGGCATACCGGTGCCGTTCGCCTCATCATCAGATTCCACGGTCTCGACAGCCATCATGCATACCTCCGCAAGAGTCCTGGAACCGTCCATGAGATCCCTGGCCGCAGCGATCGCATCAGCCGCCTCCCTGGTCTGAGCCGTATCGAAGAATCCGGCCACCGGAACGGAGACCTTGTACTCGCCGATCTCGATGACGCGGACGGAGGGCGCGGACGTGCTGACATCCTTCCTGCCTTTCTCGAAGGAGACGCCCTTGCAGAGAGGATACCTGCCGTATGCGGACGGTGCCGCGGCGCATCCTGCTTCGGATTCCAGATCCAGACGGCGCACCGAGTATCCGTCGAGAACTATGGTCAGATCCGCCCTGCGGACGGCGGATTCGTCTCCGGTCACGATGACCATCGAAACATCCCTGTCCTTCAACGACGGCCCCATCTCGCTCAATGGAACCATATCGTTGTCGGAACGGGGGAACGCCCTACGGATCACGCACGGAGAGGAGAACTCCTCATCCAGAATCAGCAGATGCGAGCCGGCCTCGAGCGCCTCCTCTATGGCGGCGATCTCCGACTCGGGGCCCGACAAACGAACGCCCTCTCTGTAACGCCCGGCCTCTGCCATGATATATACCGCATCGGGATCCGACACGACATACTCCCTCCCATCGCCGGGAATATGATTGTATATCCCTGCGAACAGAGCATCGACCAGAACAGACTTGCCGCTACCCGATGGACCCGTCACGGCTGTGAATCCGATCGGCAGCCCCAATCCTCTTATAGGCGCGCCGTTGGGGACGTGCATCTCGTACATCAAAGACTCGTCGCATGAGAACGGGACGGCATCGATCATAGGCGCGAGATCGTCCTCTCTCCGGGGCAGTATCGATCCCTCGGCCACGAACGCGCAGAGCCCGGATTCCTTCAGATGTGCGCGGATCCAGTCCGCGTTCTCCGCCACCTCCAGGTGCGCGTACAGCTTCCCCTCCTTATATGCGGAATAGAGGAGCGACTCCGAGACGATGAGGGATATCCGCCCGAAGATCAGATCTATCATCGCCTCCTCGTCGACCTTGTTGGCCTTGGAGGGGAGATCCGCAGTGAAAGAGGCTTCGACGTAATGCTCCGTCACGACGACGCTGCCACGAGGAAGGATCTCCTGCCCGGGGCGCGGCATATAGACCTCCCCGCCGTCGGTCTTCGGTATGGGCGACCTGGCATGCGTCCTTGCAGATTCCCAGAACCGCCTGGCGATGATGTCGCGGAGGGCGGTCCTCCTGGAAAGCGTGGAATAGGCATCCTCCGGGAAGCGGGCCCGCCTCATCGGAACGCGGACCCTCATCGCCGTATGCCCGGTACGGTCCCCCTGTATCTCGTCGATGAAGAGCTCGAACTCCTCCGTCGTGAAGCTGCCCTGCAGATTCCTGAACTTGGCGAACGGCTTTCCATCAGCGTTATGTATCGTCCGTCTGAGAATCTCCTCTGATGCCATCGCTCTATCTCCAATAGCTTGCCGTCGATGCGACTGTCCCCGATCCTTCTGAATCCGCAATCCCCTGACAATTCGATGATTACGGCCTCCATGACCAACCACACCTTCATGCCGTGGCAGAGATCCCCGACAGCGGAGAATCCGACTCTTCCCACGGACCCGTGAAGATGGGATATCGGGCGCCCCTCCTCGTCCGGGAATACGGTGCCCGTTCCCGACAGTTCGCACGGAGCAGGAATGACGATCCTCTCCGGCGACACCTTGTCCCCTAGAGGAAGGGACGGACCGCTCACCAGGACGGACCCCGCATCGACGGCTCCGGTCAATGTCACGGATGCCCTGAGGATGCCGTTCTCACGGCAGAATGCATCTATGGTCTCATGCAGGATCTCGCCGTCGTTCATCCTCAGGACGAAGGCCCTGTTCGACCCGAACTCGGCGGACCTCATGAGACGGACTCATCTGTATCTGCTGTACTTGTCGAGCAGCCTGCCGATCTTGTCGGCCTCGTCCTTGGACAGGTCCCCTGCATCGACGAACGTCTTGACGAAATCCTTGGCATCCCTCGTCGATGTACGGGAGGCCTTGGCGATGACGCTGGCGAGGAATGCGGATGCCTTGCTGGGGTCCATCGTCGATTCGGCGAGGATCTGGTTCATATCGTACTTGAAGGGATTGATGCGGTGGGTGTTCAGCATCGCCTGCCTGCGGGTGGACTCCTTCGTCCTGACCTGCTTGTTCTTCTTCCCCTTGTCGAATCCGTCGGACTCCTTGGGCTGGTTGACGACGACCTTGTTCCTCCTCTCGCCGTTGGCGTCGATGTACGAGATCGCATTCGGATTGGAGGATGCCTGTGCGGGCTTCGACGACTGCTGAGGCTTCGAAGGCTTCTGCTGACCCTGTCCCGACCTTGTCTGGGACTGCGGCCTCGATGCGCCGGGCCTGCCGCCCTGCTGTGGCCTGGACTGCTGAGGCTTGCCTGCTCCGGCCGACCTCGGCCTGCCCTGACCGTTTCCCTGATGATCCTGCCTTCCGCCGGAATGGGAAGGGGCTTTGGAATGTGACGATGTGGTTTCACCTGCCAAGAATATTGCTCCTGTACGAAGGTCGAATCAGGGTTATGTATTTAAATAATGCAGGTCCCGCACACGCGCGCGAAGCCCAACGGTTATACCGCGGATTCCGATGACTCCCTATGCAGAGCCCTGACAGCAACGGATTCGAGTTCATCGGTCTGCGCCTGAAACGCGGAACCGTGCTTTTCTACTACTGCTCGTTCGCGGCGATAGCGATCCTCACGGCGATCGGAGTGGCGACTGGAGACCTCGGAGACGCTCTTGTCGGAGTGCCGATGCTGTTCATCCTGGGAGGAGCCATATTCTCCGATCGCAGAAGCGTCCATGTGCCTCCGGAGATGATCGTCTTCGTCATAGCCGCATTCGTTCTCGGAACGGCCGGACGCGCCTTCGGAGGCGAGGACGGATTCGTTCAGGACCTTGCAGGAATCCTCACCGGAATCAACCTCGGAATACTCGGCCTCATATCGGTGTACATCATCCTGAAAGCGCTCCCCGGGATCAGAGACGAGAACCACGGCGTGGTCGCATTCATCGCCGTCTGCATAGCCCTGGCATCCTATGCGATGATTCGCATGGCCCAGTACTGGATACAGACCGCCGTCGGCGACGGCGCGACATTCGATCTGGACCTCCTCGTGGAGGAGATGAGCTGGATCCTCATCGGCGCGGTCATCTCCGCGACCGTGTACAGCATCCGCAGGAAGGCCAACCTGTTCGGCGGCATCATCAACTCGTTCCTTGAGGAGAACTCCGAGCTCATAGGGATGGAGGACATGCAGAAGGCCGATATTCTCAAGCTGATCGAAGATGGGGAATCCGAATGGCTCGAATTCAAATCGACGCTCAGAACGAACCTCCAGACCGGAGAGAGCGACAAGAGGATGGAGAAGGCGGTCCTGAAGACCATTGTGGCGTTCCTCAACACGGACGGAGGGAATCTGCTCATAGGGGTTTCCGACGATGGCACGATCATCGGAGCGGATGTCGCATCTTTCGACAACAAAGACAAGATGGGGCTGCACCTCAGCAACATCATCTCCTCGCAGATAGGAGAGGAGTTCATCCCCTACATCTCATTCTTCATGGTGGATTTCGGCGACAAGACCGTGATCCGTGTGAAATGCGACCCCTGCAGAGACCCTGTATTCCTCAGAGAAGGGAAGACCGAGACGTTCTTCATAAGGAAGGGGCCCCAGTCGGACGACATCACGGGAACCGCCCTCCTGACCTATGTAGGCAACAGGAAGCGCAAGGTCCGCAAGACCGGAAAGAACCGATGAAAGCGTTTACCGGTCCGGCTCGAAGTCGGACCGGGATGGAGATCACTGCTTAGAGTCCTTGCACTGCTCGTGCGTCTCGATGGCGGCCTTGGCCTTGTCGAGAGACCTGGCGATGAGCAGGGTCATGATGACGGCGAGAACGGTGACGATTACCGCATAGACGAGGTTTCCGATGATATCGTTACCGGAATCGAACACCTCTGCGATGACGGCTTTGATCGTCTCGTTCCAGGCCAGAGCGGCCACCAGTCCGAACGCAGCCGTGATCAGGGAGGCGAATGTCTCCAGCAGCTGCACTTTGAAAACGTTGGATTTCTCCGACATGATTCTCTCGCACACAGTCTATCGTATTAGTCCTATCGATACCCTGACCCAGTACGATTCGAAAAAGAGCCGTGGTGCGGGGAAAGGGATTCGAACCCTTGAACCGCTAGGGACGGGATCTTAAGTCCCGCGCCTTTGGCCTGCTCGGCCACCCCCGCCCATGGCACCGTAAGCCAGAAGCGGTTATATTATGTGCGGACAGACGCGCTTATAGCTATGCAGGCGGATACCAGTCCATGGCATACAGGATCCCTCCGGACGACGTCGTCGCGAAGGCGCTCGACGACTGCCTGGTCAGGACGCCCAGGCTCAGATCTCAGAGGGAGCTGTGCGATATCGTCAGAAACGAACTGGCGTTCACGGATCAGGAATACCGCATATCCGGAGACCGTATCAGACGCATCGGCATCGAGAGAGGGATCATCGATATCGAGATAAGCTACGCCGCCAGCGACAGGGCCGTCGGCAACGAATGTCCCGTATGCGGCAACGCCTTGTCTTCCGTGAGGAACAGGACGCTCGATGGCGGAACGGTCGAGCTCAGCCGGAGCTGCAGGCTCTGCGGATACGTTGCCAGCGGCAACGAGACCCGCCCCGCCAGGTACGGCATTTCACGGAGACATCAGATAACAGCCACCACCAGAGCGTCTATGCTCAGGGAGGCCGAATCCCTGCTGCTCAGAGCAGCCGAGCTCATGGACGGCGCACTGAGGATGTCGGGACTGGAATCGCGTTCAGGAAAGGATTCCGATACCGTTCGCAGAATCGCATCGGACCCGTCATACGGAGGCAGTTTGAGGAACATCGCCCTGGACATCGAAAGGCTGGAAAAGAACCCTGTATGGACGCAGCCTCTGACGTCTCCGAAGAACCTGTTCCCCAACGATGACGATGCCCTTCTGGAGAAGCTGCGGAACGACGGCGACGAGCTCCGATGCAACCTATTTCTATTCAACCGCCGATGGCGCGAACCGATGAAGATCTGGGAGTTCGCCAAGGTCAAAGGCTCGTCCATCAAGGTGGACGATTGGATGTCCGACACCATGGGTCTTGTCGACGGCGGAATCGTCTACAGCACCCTGTTCAAACACCCCGAGGAGGGGCCCAAGGACTATGAGATCATCCTATCGATGTTCCCTCAGGAGAACTACAGGACCCTGACGCACATCACGATGTATCTCGACGACGTCCCGGGTTCCAGCGCCCAGGCGGCCAGATTCCTATCGTCGAGAGAGATCAACATCCTCAACTCGATCTCCCTGGATGGGATATCGGACACCGTGATCATCTGGAAGCTCATGGCTGACCTCAACTTCGCCGGCGAAGGAGACATCCTCGTCGAGGACTTCGAGGCTCTGAAGGCGAAGAAGGATCCGTCCGTCTCCAAGATCAAGAGGATCGATATCAAGCCCGCCGAGATCGGCAGGCTGTTCAAGGTCAAGAACACGCCGGCGGACGGCAAGACCGAGATCCGCAGGGGATATCCGTCCAGAATCGACGGGGGATTCGACGTCGCCGACCAGTACGGAGACATCCTGAAGGACATCGACGGGGAGAATGTGCTCATCACCATGGATGCGGACTCCTGGGTGCTCTCGATCACCTTCTTCAAGAAGGGCACCCGCCTGGTGAAGGCGGCCTTCGAGATCCCCGACTGCCCCGGCGGCATAGAACAGGTGCTGGAAGTCATCGCGGAATACAACGTGAACCTGATATCTGTGTTCAGCAAGGTCAAGATCTGCAACCAGGTGATGTATCTGGAGCTCGTGATGGACATCGGAAAGAGCACCGACACGTTCGAGCAGCTGAAGGAGAAGCTTCCCAGCAGGGCCGATCAGCTCAACGGGATATACACCGTGAAGGAGTTCACGGAACTCAGATGAGATATCTGAAGGAAGTCGTGCTCGGGTGCGGGGATTATGCCGCAGGGGGATCGTGCTCCCTGCCTTTCCTCGAACAGGACGGGGCCAGGCGCCGCAGGCCTCTGGTGTTCGGAGAGGTGACCCTTGCACCTCCATCCGACCGGACGCTGGAGGAGATGTTCTCCGGAAGAGCCTCTGATCCTGTCGAATGGTCCGTGATGTGGAAGGAGATCGGCGCCGACGGGATATGCCTCAGGCTGAAGGACGCCGACCCGGAAATCGCATGCTCCGTATCCAAGGCGATAACGGAAAGAACGCGCCTCCCTCTGATGGTCGACGGCGCGGCATCCGGAGATGTGGGCGACGCCATCGGCGATACCGTCCTCCTTCTGTCGGGATGCGCTCCTCGCGGGATCCACGCCTCGGCCGTTCCTGCCGGATCCGCGACTTCCGCAGACCGTGCCGGATCGATCATTCTGGTCGAATGCGCATACCCGGACCGCGAACCGTTCGATATTATGTCCGAACTGCGCAGAAGGGCGTTGAACGGAGACTCCGACTGCGACGCTCCTCTGGCCGCGGATGTCACATCCGCCTACCCTAATGGAGGCGATGCTAGAGGCGCTTCCATGAGAGAAGGGACCGCGGCTCTTGCCGCGATGTCGTGCGGAGCGGACATGGTAATCGTCAAAGGTCCGGGCGCAGCGGACATGGCCCGCGTCTACGGAGAGGAGCTGGCAGACCTATGACGCCGTTCTTCGCACTCACCCTGTCCGATGCTGCGACTCCGGAGATGATGGAGGACAGATGCCGCGCGATCTCCGCTCTTTCCGAACGCTTCCCGACTCTGAAAGGAATAAGAGTGAGAGACGACGCAATGGATTCCGAACTGCTCTCATGCGCCACGGAGATGGCGCGGCATCTCGGATTGGAGGTGTTCATCGAATCGTCTGTACAGGAATCCCTGATATCCGCATCCTTCGAAGGCGCTATTCTGATGTCCCGGGACCTGGACATGGGCGCATTGATCCGCACGGGCGCTTCATGCGGATGCGGCGTCGTCGTATCGGACGACGATCCGCTCAATCTGCCTTCCCTTGCAACCTTGGCCGATGCCCTCGGATGTCCGAGGATCGTTCTGGATCCCGCGCCCCGCAACATCAAATCGTGCATGGAGATCTCGGTGATGCTCCGTCGCATGATGGATTCGGGAAGTGCGCCTCGGCTGCCGATCGGAATCTGCTCCTGGTCCGGCGAATACGCATTGTCCATGGCTTCCGTATCCGTGCTCTACGGCGGCACGATCGCCGTGCTGGACGACCTCGATGAGGATGCATGCACCGTACTGGACGAGCTCATCAGAAGCGGGATACGCTCCGCGGCATCGGAACGACCCCGAAGTTTATCAACAAAGACTGCTACTCTTAGACCAGTGTACATATCCAGCTTTTCCCGCATAGATACTGTCACATGGCCTGGGAAGTACCTTTCCGTCGTGCGCGTGAACGACGGCGAAGGAGACGGAGAGAACATGACCGAGGTCGCCAACACCATACGCGGCGACAAGGACTCCATAGATGCCGTTCTTCTGATCATGAACGATGGGGATCCGGAGACCGTCCCCGGGATCCACAGATTCATCAAGGCGATCGTTCCGCCCCGTATGCCGCTCATCATGCTGACATCGGGCACGGACCCGTCGGCGCTCGACGATCTCGTCGGAGCGGGATACGTGAATCGCGTCGCGTTCAGATTCACCGCGACGCCATCGAAAGAACAGGAAGCCAGCCTGGATCGCATCAGAGACTCCGACGCGGAGTTCTGCATATGCTGCGTTCTCGACCCGTCGCGGATGAGCAGCAAGGATGTGGAGCACATCGCCGATGCATCCGAAGGCTCCGGGGAGTTCATCCTCCTGATGCCCCGCGACCCCGGACGGTGTCTTGGAAAAAGAGATGTGAACGCCCTGGTCAAGACCCTCAAAGGCCGTGCCAAGGGCGTCCGCACCATGCCGGACGTCAGAACAGATCGAGATCCGCACCGACGACGGGACTGAGCTCCGTGCTGCTCCTATTGATATAGAGCACGGGCGCATCCGCCTCCTTCTTGAAGCGGTCTATGGTCTTCGCATCCTTCGAGAACAGGCCTGCGGACATCCCGCATTCCGTATTGGAGAGCTCTTCGAAGGCTTGGTCGAGAGACGACACGACCTTCACGCAGAGGATCGGCAGTCCGGAATCCATGTACTCCAGCTCGTTCTTCTCGTCCAATCCGGCCATTATCACAGGCGAGATATAGTTCCCAGCAGACGAATCGGTGCAACGGGGCGCCTTCGCCACGACGAATTCCGCATTCTCCGCCACTATATCTCTGAAGCGCTCGCCTTCCGAACAGGAGATCACCGGCCCGGAGAACGCGGTATCGTTGACGGGATCGGATATCCTGAGATCCTTGAGGTCCTCCACCAAACAGGCCATCAGCTCCTTCTGCTCGTCCATTGTGACGATCACCTTGGAGCAGGAATGGATCCTCTGTCCGCTGAACGAGAATGCGGAGTCTATGATCGCCTTGGCGGCCTGCTTCATGCTGCCGGGACGATAGACGATGCACGGACTCATCCCCTTGATGTTGTTGATGAACCTGAGCTCGTCATCGATCATCAGGAACTGCATGTCCTCCATGCGCTTGCCCGATCCGGATGCCACGATGCCGCGGAGCCTCATGTCGTTGGCCAGCTCGGCGGTGGATTCGGCCTCCAGCCTGTCGACGACGACGTTCAGGACCCCGCCGGGAAGTCCCGTCCTCTCCATGACGGAATAGAAATCGAATACGGGAAGCGGACAGGTGTTGGACGGGTACATGATCACGGCATTTCCGGCGATCATGGCGGCGACGGCGTATGCCACGGGAGATGCGAGAGGAGAGTTGTGCTGCGAGAAGACCGCCCACACTCCCCCCTTGCCCTTTCCGAATCCGGCTGCATCGGATTGCATGCGCTCCAGAGCCTCGATGAGGAAGTCCACCTCGGCCAGCGCCTCCCGCATGACCATTCCCGAGCTGACCGTGACCAGGGCGGCATAGTGCATCCTACGCGCCTTGAGCGCCGCGATGTAGGGCTTGAAGCAGGCGGCACGCTCGGCGGACGACAGCTTCGCCCAATCGCGCACGGACCTCTGAGCGGCCTCAACGGCCGCGACCATAGTGCCCTTCTCGGGTTCTTGGAACGAACCGTACATTATCGTCTCGTCGATGGGGCTGCCCACGTAGAACAGATGCCCGGATCCGATCTTCTGACCGCCTATGTAGAGCGGGTGGTCCCTCCTCTCTCCGCCGAGAACGCCGTCGATCTCCTTCTCGAAAGCCTTCCCCTCCGGCGTGGTCTGTGAATCCGGAAGGACAGCATCGCAGATGTCTGCCATGGATGGGCCTATCGGCTGTACGGCGATAAAGGATTGCCCGCAGATGCGATGACAGGGCCTGAGATGCAGAGGACTCGAGCGGAATCGGATGCATCCAGAGCATTCGGAGACGGTTAATTCTCCGCGCAATTAATC
>DATC01000030.1:299-9568 GCA_002504495.1 Methanomassiliicoccaceae archaeon UBA537 | reverse complement strand
CGGGATGTACGAGTTCGGGATCGGCGGAGGCATAACGCATCTGTCGGATGCAAGGGCTGAATGCGACGAGACGGATCAGAAGGGGAAGGCCATGATGGAGGCGTTGGGGGCAGGGCATGGAGCACGATGACGGCTATTCGTTCGGACTCGGAGTGTTCGAGACAATGCTGGTGAAGGGCAGGAGGTGCATCATGATGGAGCGCCATATGGACAGGTTGCTGCACGGTCTGGATGTCCTGGGCCTCCGTATCGACTTCGATCCGTCCGTGGTTCATCGTGCCGTTTCGGATGGATCACTCGACGGAAGGGTGCTGAAGGTGGAGGTGTCCGAGAGGAACACGATCCTCACGGACAGAAGGAATCCCTACGATCCATCGGATTATGAGAAGGGCTTCTCGCTGAGGACCTCGCTGGTACGCAGGAACGAGACATCTCCTCTCACCTTCATCAAGAGCCTGTGCTGCGCCGATTCCATCATGGAGAGGCGCAAGGCCGTCGCTGATGGATTCGACGAGGTCCTGTTCCTGAATCTTCACGGAGAGATATGCGAATGCGCCTCGTCCAACATCTTCTTCGCGGAAGGGAACCGCGTTTCGACGCCGTGCATCAGCAGCGGCATGCTTCCGGGAACGCTCAGGTCATTCGTCATCGATGAATTCGACGTCGAAGAGAGGACGATACTCCCGGAGGAAATCCCTTCGTTTACGGGATGCTTCATCACGAACTCCGTGATGGGGGTGATGCCTGTTTCATCGATCGACGGACACGGATTCGATGACAGGACGGTCGCAGGCGGTGTCGATAGAGCCTATCGTCGTGCTGTAGAGGACGGATTGCGACGGAATCCCGCTGCAAGGACTATGTATCTAAGTGCAGAACAACCCAAATCCTTATATTCGACCCGTATATCTCTCGCTTCAACGCACTGGTGGCCTAGTCTGGATATGGNNTTCTGGGGCAAGGTTCCGAAGGTGCTCATCGGAACAACCATGACCCGCAATGGGACTTCGCGATGCTCGCCGCTCGTGACATCGAAGCATTCTGAAGCGGATTGGGATGAATCGTCGACGAAAACCTCCTATTAAAAAATCGACCCAAACACTTATATCCTACTCGTCTATCACACGATTTAACGGACGGGTGGCCTAGTCTGGATATGGCGGCAGCCTCCTAAGCTGCAAGCCGGGGGTTCGAATCCCCTCCAGTGCGCCATTCTCTCAATCATTGCGTTAAAAAGCGAACTGCGCGACCTCTGGATCGCGTTTCTTGTCTTAGCGTTTGCATAGTTCACTGGACCATGTTCGGATTCGGACGATTCTGTGCCGTTCCTCGGCATTCGTGCGGCGAGCCTCTTCCTTTGAGGATCCTCTTCCGATTCCTATGCGTTCTGAGCACTCAGATGTACCGGCCGGTCACGCTGCGCGGATTCGCTTTTATGTCGTCGAGGGTTCCTTCAGCAACGATGTATCCGCCGGAATCTCCTCCGCCCGGACCCATATCCACTATCCAATCCGCATTGCGTATGACGTCCAGATCGTGCTCGATCACCACCACGGTGGCGCCTGCCGCGAGCAGAGTTCTGAACACGCAGAGCAGAGTCTTCACATCCAATGGGTGGAGGCCTATGGTGGGTTCATCGAACACGAAGACCGTGTCGCTCTGTGCACGTCCCATCTCGGCCGACAGCTTGATCCGTTGGGCCTCTCCTCCGGAAAGCCCTGGCGTCTCCTCTCCCAGGGTCAGGTATCCCAGTCCCAGGTCGTGCAGGATGCGGAGACGACGGGAGACGGTCCCGCCGTCGAAGAGCTCCAATGCGGAGTCGACATCCATGTCCATGAGCCGGGGCAACGATACGGAATCCCCTTTCAGGTCCAGAAGGATGTCCGAAGCCTCCTTTGAATAGCGGGAGCCGCGGCATTGGGGGCACGGGATCTCGATGTCCGGAAGGAACTGCACATCGAGATCGATGGATCCCACCCCGTCGCACACGGGACATCTCAATCTGCCGGTGTTGTACGAGAAGTCCCCGGCCTTGTATCCGCAGGCCGTCGCACCGGGGCACTTGGAGAACATCCTTCTCAGGTCGTCGTGTATGCCCGTGTACGTCGCCACCGTGGAGCGGGAGTTGATCCCTATGGGCGAAGCATCCATCAGCCTTATCCTGGAGATGCCGTCGGCACGGATGGATGCCACATGGTTCGGGAGCCCTGTTCCGGACACGGACGCCTGCAACGCCGGGACGAGGCTCTCCAGGACCAGGGTCGTCTTGCCGCTTCCGGAGACTCCCGTCACGACCGTCATCCTTCCTTCGGGGAACGATGCGGTCAAAGGCTTGACGGTGTGTATCGGACCGATCGAGATGTCGATCCTTCCTTTCGAGAAGATCTCGTTCGCAGGAACAGCATCCAGGATCCTTCCGGATCCGTTTCCGGCCAGGAACGGCGCTATGCGGGATGCCGGAGATGCGATCACATCGGGTATCGTGCCCTGCGCTATCACGGTTCCTCCGGATGCTCCCGATCCCGGGCCCATCTCTATCATCCAATCGGAGATGGAAAGGACCGCGGTATCGTGATCGACGAGAACCACGGAGTTGCCGTCGTCGCGCAGGTCGCGTATGACGCCTATCAGACCCTCCAGGTTGCACGGATGAAGTCCTATGGACGGTTCGTCGAGGACGTACAGCACGCCGGAGGTGCGGTTCCTCACGGCGCGGGCGAGCTGCATGCGTTGCCTTTCTCCAGTGGACAGGCTGGATGCGGAGCGGTCCAGAGAGAGGTAGGACAGGCCCAGATCGATCAGCCTGGAGGCGGTGCAGGAGAACGATCCGCATATGCTCCTCGCCATGGGCCTCATGCTTTCTGGAACCGTGTCCGGAACGCTGTCCACCCATTCGAGAAGCCTTTCGAGCGGTATCGTGCAGACCTCGTCGAGATGCATGCCGGCGAGCCTCGGCGCCCTGGCAGCTTCAGACAGGCGCGTCCCGTGGCAATCGGGGCACACATCCGATTTCAGATACTTCTCGACGCGCTTCATCCCCTTCTCGTCCTTCACCTTGGATAGAGCGTTCTCCACCGTACGCACCGCGCTGTAGTACGTGAAATCCATCTCTCCGGCGTTCTCGCTGGTCTTGGACTTGTACAGTATGTGCTTCTTCACCGCGGGTCCGTGGAGGACGATATCCTTCTCCTCAGGGGTCAGATCCCTGTATGGAATGTCTGTGCGCACCCCCATGGCGCGGCAGACGTCGGTCATGAGGGACCACATCAGCGAGCCCCAGGGCGACACGGCGCCGTCGTCTATGGACATGCTCTCATCCGGAACGAGGGTGGATTCGTCCACCGACATCACGGTTCCCGTGCCTCCGCATCTGCGGCACGCCCCGCGGCTGTTGAACGCCAGATCCTCTGCGCTCGGTCCGTAGAATCTCGCGCCGCAAACCGGGCATTCCAGCTCGCACTCGGCCGCGACGTTCAGCGATGGAGCGACGTAGTGGCCGTTCGGGCATCTGTGCTCCGCCAGTCTGGAGAACATGAGCCTCAGGCTGTTCAGGAGCTCCGTCCCGGTGCCGAACGTGCTCGTCACTCCCGGGATTCCGGGACGCTGGTGGAGCGCAAGGGCCGCAGGGATATGACGGATATCGTCCAGGTCCGCCTCCGCGGCCTGCGTCATCCGTCTGCGGGTGTATGCCGACAGGCTCTCCAGATATCTCCTGGAACCCTCTGCGTACAGGATCCCCAGCGCCAGCGACGATTTCCCTGAACCGGATACTCCTGCTATGCCGACGATCCGATCGAGGGGGACGTCCACATCGATGTTCTTCAGATTGTGGACGCGGGCGCCTCTGATCTCTATGATATTCGCCGGCATGTCGATCAGGCGGAGGCCGCCCTGTGCAGTCCGTATCCTTGGCTCTTGTACGTCCCGTAGGCGTTGCCCGTGGATGTCGTCTTCCTGCCCCACGCGTCCGTGGTCGTGTAGGTGATCTCTCCATCGGCATCGATGGAGTACATGTCGGATATCCATCCTATGCCGTATGCGTTCTCGTCGAGAGTGGTCTCGCAACCGTAGTACGTCCTGCCGTCGGAGTCCTTGTAGCTGAACTGCGCGACGCTTCCGGTGTATCTCGCATCCACTTCTCCGGGCGAATAGGCGTCGAGGGAGACGGCCGCTATGCAATGGCCCGGGATCAGGAAGACTCCGGCCTCATATCCGGAGGCCGTCATTATGGCGGCATAGAGGATCGAGGTGTCCTCGCAATCCCCTCCTCCGTGCTGTATCGTCTCCAGCGGGAAGGCGTAGTATTCTTCGCGGCTGTACACCGATGCATCCTCCAGATAGGAGTATGCCTCCTGCACGAATGCCAGCACGAACTCCGCGAATCCCTGTCCTTCGGCCGATGCGCCGCATGTGGCCGTGTAATCGCAGGAAAGGTCGCTGGAGAGCTTCTTCACCACATCGTCGACGACGATGAAGTCCGTGATGGAGGCGAAGGCGCTTCTCTTGGAATATGATGCCGCCGAGATCCCGGAGTACTTCTGGTATTCCGAGTAGTCGTACACGACCGTCGCATTGTGGGTCACGCCGCCGTAGCTCCATTCGTAGCTCTTGGTGACCGTTCCGGTCATGTTCACGGTGACGGTCATCGAATACGACTCGGAATCCGAGGAGGGAAGGGCCCATCCGAATCCGCCAGGATGGAATCCCCATCCCGAATCCTTCTCGCATACGACCCCGAACGTATACGTTCCCGTCGTATCGTCATCGAGCGTCCATGTGGCGTGCGGTTCGCTCTTCTCCTTGTATCCCGTGTATGTGCTGGATCCGACCTCTATCACATACCATTTGAACACCGAGAATCCGGATGCGGCGCTGTCGGATAGGGTCGCGGTCACCTCCACCTTTCCATCCGTAGTCCTCGTCGCAACACCCTGTATGGCGTCGCTGTCGTCTATGAGGATCTCGCGATTGTCAGAGACGTCGTAGACAGAATGCCTATCGCCGTCGCCGTCGCCGCCGTCATTACTGTAGCTATGATCGTCGGAATCCGGCACGACCATCGCAATCGCGACGATCGCCAGGACGACTACGGCCAGCATGGCGAGGCCTTTCAGTCCCGAACCTGCGATGTCGTTCGCATCCGTTCTCTTTCTCATTGGTGTCGTCTCGTCTGTTCATTATATAAATTACATGGAAAAAGCCTCGGGCAGGACGTGCGAAGTCTTCGGAAGACGGTCTGTCGTTGGAATCCGATTTATAGCCCTGGGGCGTCCGGTAGCATGTGGAAGTGTCCGTAGACGATGTCCTGTCCGTGACGAACGTCGTGGCCGATCTCGTGATGGTGATCGTGGTGTTCGACGTCATCGCCCTGTTCGTGATGCTGTTTCTCGAGAAATGCGATCCAAGAGTGTTCGTGACATGGCTGATACTTATGGTCCTGTTGCCCCCCGTCGGATTCCTGCTCTATCTGTACCTCGGAATCAGCATCTACAACAGAAGACGGTTCGAGCCGAAGAACGTCTCCGATGCCCAGATCATGGAAGGGGAGGCGGTCCAGGACGGGATGAGGGGGAGCGACGAGAACCGCTTTGCCGGGCGTTGCGACATAGAGAGGGTCATAGATGCTGTCGAGTCCTCCGGCGCCCGCACGTACACCAACAACAACGATATCGAGCTGTTCACGGAGGGGGCTCCCCTGATGGGCAGGCTGATGTCGGACATCGCATCGGCCAAGAGGTCAGTTCTGATAGAATACTACATCGTCAGGAACGATAGGGACGGCAACGAGTTCGTCTCCCTGCTCACGCGCAAGGTCGAGGAGGGAGTGGAGGTCCGTTTCCTGACGGATGCCTTCGGTATAGGGAAGGGTCCGAAGGACGGCATCATGAGATTCAGAAGGGCGGGCGGCCATTATGCCATGTTCCATCGTGCGATCAACCTTCTCCTCAGTCCGAAGAAGAACAACCGCAATCATCGCAAGATCGCCGTCATAGACGGCAGCATAGCCTATTGCGGCGGTTTCAACATAGGCGACGAGTACCGCGGAGAGGGTCCGTTAGGGCACTGGAGGGATGCCACCGTGAGGGTGGAGGGCGCAGCGGTCGTGCCTATGCTCGCCCGTTTCTGCGGAGATTGGGCCTATAGCGCGCCTCGCGATTCGCTCTCCCCGATCGAGCAGTACATCTCTCCGTCCGTATGGTCCAACGAAGGCGTCGAGAGCATGCAGTTCGTCTCCGGTGGACCCGACATCTCTCCCGGGAATCCGATACAGATGCAGTACCATTCCATGATAGCCAACGCCAGGAGGAGGATCTACATCACCACTCCATATCTCGGTCCGGACGAGTCCATGGCCGTGGCTCTGGGCAATGCGGCGAGATCGGGAGTGGACGTGAGGATCCTCATACCGGACAAGAAGGACCACATCTTCCTCTATTGGAACAATCTCACCTGCGCCAACTCCCTGATGGAGGCCGGCGTGAGGATATGGAGGTACAACGACGGGTTCGTCCATGAGAAGATGATCCTCACGGACGACGTGTGCTGCTCCATAGGTTCGGCCAATTTCGACAACAGATCGCTGAAGCTCAATTTCGAGAGTAATGCGATGATCTATTCGGAGACGATCAACGCCCAGGCGGCCGACCGGTTCCTGAAGGACCTGGAGTCCAGCACCGAGTACTCGTGCGAGGACTACCGGGCGAGCACGCTCATGGAGAGGCTGAGGATGGCGGTTTCATGGCAGATGAGGCTCCTCGCTCGATCGACGTGGCTATCGTCGGATCCGGACCGGCCGGGATGTCCGCCGCCGTCGGTCTGGCCGGAAGCGGCCTGGACGTCGCGGTATTCGAGAGGCTGTCCGGGGACCGCTTCTCCGGGTACCATTCGATCTGCGGAGAGGCGGTGAGCCGCCGCATGCTCGACAGACTCGGATGGAGGCCGTCGGCCATCGTGGCAGAGGCGAGAAGCATAGGGATCCATGCGTCGGACGGAAGCGGGTTGGAGATCCCCGCGGACGGATTCATCGTAGATCGTCCCGCAATGCTGGCGGAGATGAGGTCCATGTGCGAAGCCTCGTTCGTCAAGGGTTCCGTCGTCGGAGTCGAGGAGACGTCCGAAGGATACGTCCTGAAGCTTTTCGATGGAAGGGAGTTCGTCTGCAGGTGGCTCATCGGCGCCGATGGGGCGCATTCGACGGTGGGGCGCGACATATGCGGCTGCAGGCCCGAGAGGTCGGTCGCCATGGTGAATTCGATAGCGGAGGGGGATGGCGGTTCGGACCTCTCGTTCTTCGTATCGGAGTCGTATGGAGGATTCTATTCGTGGAGATTCCCGTCCAAGGCGGGCGCCGTGTCGATAGGCTGCCCCGTCGGATGCGATCTCCCGGCGGGGAGCGTGGTTAGTTCCGCCGCGAGGACGCTGCCGTTCGGTCCTGTGAAGACCCCTTTCAAGGGAAGATGCCTTCTGGCCGGAGATGCCGCCGGTCTTGCGAATCCCCTATGCTACGGGGGAATAGGCGCAGCCCTTCTCTCCGGCCGCAAGGCCGCGGATGCCGTCCTCTCCGACGATCCTGCAGGCTATGGAAGATGGGTGCGCAGGAATCCCATGTTCGACCATCGCTTCATGGATGCCCACGACGTGTTCGCGGAATGGTCGGACGAGCAGATCCGCGATGCGCTAGCTCCTTTCGGCGGGAGGTTCTCGCTCGCAAGAGGACTCTATGCCATGCTCCGCAGACCGCGTTGGGCAGGAGTCTATTTCGGGGTTTTCCTCGCTCTCCGGTACGGTTGGCGATATCCTCCGATATGCTAAAGGTGTGATATCATGCGGTGGGTTTATACATCCGTCCAACCAATCTCTATCGGGGAGTACGATGGCCGAAGGATTCGTCGCGAGCCTGCTCAGATGCAACAGATGCGAGTACGAATGGATGCCTCGCAGAGGGAGATTGCCAACAAGATGCCCTCGGTGCAGATCCATCAAATGGAACGAGGAGACTCAAAGGCTCTCATGCCTGAGATGCGGCTATGAGTGGATCTCGCGCACCAGCGATCCTCTCAGATGCCCCGAGTGCGGGACCCACAACTGGAACAGGGTGCCCACCGTCTATACATGCTGCCATTGCAACTATACCTGGAACTCCAAGACCAACCATCCGCCGGGAAGATGCCCTTCCTGCTTCTCCCGCACATGGGCGGGCAAGGTGGAGAAGGGCCCCACCGAGGAGGAGATCAGGAATGACAGGGTCGTGACGGAGCTCCACAAGAAGGGTTTGGGATGCGTCGCCATATCCATCGAGGCGGGCATCCCGTATTCCGTGGTCAGGGAGATCGTCGAGAGGCTGTTCCCTGGAACCGTGCTGAAGTCCTGATCGCAGGTCCGGGAGGTCGTTCTTCACGCGATCGATCCTCCTGATCGTCACGATGTAGCGGGTATGCTCTGCATCGGCGGCCTTCCTGAGGACAGCTATCTGCTCCTGGCAGGCCGTGGCCTCCGCACGGAGCTTATCGGCCTCCTCGAAGAGCTGATGCATCTTCTCGTGAGCGGCATTGCTGCTCCGGGATGCCTTCTCGGCCTTCTGATGCCAGTTGTCTGCTTGCGATCTCGCCTCTCCGATATCGCCCAGGCCTCCGGACGCGCGCATCCGTGCAACGCGCTCGTTCCATTGGTCCCTTTTGCCGCGGCACTCCCTGGCCGTGATGTTGGATTCGTCCCTGCGCTCCTTCCATACGTTCGCTTCCGAAGACAGGGAACGGGCCTTGGCCTGCAGGGTGTTGCGCTTGTCGACGAGCACCTCGGCCTTCTCCTGGTACTCGTCCCTCATCTGCTTATGCTTCCGAGCCTCCTTGCTGAGCTCGGCGACTATCTCTTCGAGGCTTTTTTCCTCTATCGCTTCATCGCTGCTCATGGATCCTCCTCACCAGGATGAACTCCGTCATGTTGCCTTTCCTATCCTCGATGTTCTCGTAGAGGAGGGTCAGTCCGAACATCTCGCCGGCGTTGCGTCTACAGACAACGGCCGTATCTGCTCCGAGGGTGCCCTTCGAGAGCATCTCCGCCGCGATGGCGGTGTCCGACACCTCGACCAGATCGGCATCGGGGAACAGTTCGGCGAGATGGGTGCGCGTTTGCTGAAGCGCCTGTATATGCGAGGCGACGTGTGCAATGGCGTTGTCGCGTCCGATGGCGAATGCGCAGTGATGGATCGGTAGCCAGAGAGCGCGCAGCGTCTCGATATCGTTCCTGTCTTTCAGTGCTTCCTGCGTCTC
>DATC01000030.1:0-242 GCA_002504495.1 Methanomassiliicoccaceae archaeon UBA537 | reverse complement strand
GGACGCAAGCACGCCGTAATCGGCTCCGTTCGAATCCAGAGCGGTTATCGTATTTCTGGAGTCCTCGCATGGAATCAGGTCGCAATCCTTCCAGCCCATGGCTCCTGCCAATTCGATCGCGGCCTGTTCGGAATTGGATCCGGGAATGCCCATATAGGCGATCCTCACGGTCATGGGCGCGGAATCGCGCCCCTTGTATAGAATGGTGGCGTATCTTGTTTTTTCGATGGTCTAAGCATAAG
>DATC01000012.1:1689-5525 GCA_002504495.1 Methanomassiliicoccaceae archaeon UBA537 | reverse complement strand
CCTGAACATCGGGACGCTGAACCCGCGCACCGTGGAATCCATGAGGGCCGTCGGAAGGCTCTCCCATGGCAGGTTCCCCTTCGTCCTCGATCCGGTGGGCGCGGGAGCCACCCCGTACAGGACCGGGATCTCCGAGGAGCTGATCAGCCTCGGACCCTCTGTGATCAAGGGGAACGCGGGAGAGATCGGCGTCCTGTCCGGGAAGGGAGGAGACGTCAAGGGGGTCGATTCGCACGGAGCGGAGGATGCCGCGTCCGCAGCGGAATCGCTCGCGGAAAGGGAGGGATGCATAGTCGTCTCCACCGGGGAGATCGACTACGTCTCCGACGGAAGGATCACTCTGAGGCTCTCGAACGGAACGGACCTCCTGTCGAAGGTGTCCGGCACCGGTTGCATGCTGTCCTCCGTGGTCGGGTGCTACGTCGGAGCATGCGGAGCCACTCTGGAATCCGCTGCCGCCGCCGTCACCGCGTTCAACGTCGCGGCGGAGATCGCTTCCTCCCGCTGCTCTGGTCCGGGGACGTTCAAGCCCGTCCTCATGGACGCCCTGTGCTCACTGACGGCCGACGACATCGACGCCTCTGCCAGGATCGAGAGGATATGATCGGCACCATCCTGGAAAGGAACAGGTCCTTCGTGGAGAGGGGCGGGCATGCCGAGTTCGACGCCACCAAGCACCCCTCCATGAAGACCGCTCTCATCTCCTGCATGGACGCCCGCCTCGTCCATCTGCTTCCGGCGGCCCTCGGACTGCGCGACGGGGAGGTGGTGTCGATAAAGAACGCGGGGGGCAGGATCACGGACCCTTACGGAGAGACGATGCGCGCCCTGCTCATCGCCGTGTACGAGCTCGATGTGGAGGATGTCATGGTGATAGGACACACCGACTGCGGCGCCCAGAAGATCAGCGCGGAATCGATGACCGCGCACATGAGGTCCCGCGGAATCCCGTCGGAGCTGATAGAGAGGCTGGGGGCCGAGGCGGACCTGGACCGCTGGCTGTCGGGCTTCGAGACCAACGAGGACGACGTCCATGCGACCTGCAGAGCGATACGCGAGCACCCCCTCGTGCCGAAGGACCTCCGCATCCACGGCTTCGTGGTCGACGTGGTGACCGGAGAGCTCTCCAGAGTCGTCCGACGTCGCAGCATCTTGAGATCGCCGGTGATCTTATCGAGCTCCGATTCGGGGGCGGGGCCGAGCCCGACGCACGTCTCCGATCCGGGCTCGATCTGCGTCCTTCCGGCATCCACTATAAGGGACGCGTGGATCCCGCAGCTCTTGGCCTGCGTCATCCTGCGGACCATCTCGTCCTTTCCGGGAACCTTGAGGACCACCTTCTTCTGACCGGACGCCATCCACGCGTCGAAGGCCCTCTTGTCCTTCTTCTCGGACCACAGGGCGCACTCGACCGAGGCATGCCCGACCTGGGCCGCCATCTTGCCCTTGCCCATGTCCAGATCTGTCCTGACCAGGACCACCAGCTTGTACTCCTCCTTGGGAGATGCGAATCCGAATGCCATGTGAGAGGCGACGGACGTCCCGCATTATTAGAGTTGGGAGTCCTTGGAGGCGGAAGAAGTCCTGAGGAAGCCGTAGGCATCTCCCGCGATCTCGCCGTAGAACGTCACGGATCCGTTCGAGAGGCCGTAGACGCCGGGCACCGATCCAGCCGAAGAGAACGGATGGATCGAGGTGATCCCGAACCTCGTCCCTCCGAGGTCGACCGTCATCAGAGTCCATCCTTCTGCGGCCGTCGCTCCCGGGACGACGACCGATCCGACCGCCCACATGCCCGGAAGGCGGGCGAGGCAGGAATCGCAGCCTGCTGCCGAGAGCATGGAGGCGGCGAGCACCGCGAGATCCCCGGAATCGCCCTGACCGGCGTAGATCGTCTCGGCGGGATAGGCCCAGTAGACCGCCGTCCCGTAGGTCATGCCGTCGTCGGCCTCCTCGAACGAGGCGGCGACGAACCCTATGACGCATGCCGCGTAGTCGGCCGACTGGCGGGCCCCGCCCACGATTGAGCGGTACGTGTTCCACACTGCCTCCTCCAACGAGGCGGCGGCCCCGTCGGGGACGACGAACCTTCCTGCGGAGTCGAGGGAATCGACGGTCCTTCCGATCGCCGGCACCTGCGAATCGAGGGCGTCCTGAGAGGAGACCTCGTAGGTGAACGACAGGACCCTTCCTCCATGGCTCCATTCGAACGTCCTCTTGTAGTCGCACACATAGGTGAAGGAACCGGAATAGGCGGCGAGAAGCGTTCCATCGGAGGAGTAGCAGCAGGCGGATACGGTATAGGTGCCGGGATCGGAGGCCTCCCATGCCAGCCATCCTATGTCCTCGACCGGCAGATCGAAGCTGGCCTCCTTGGTGATGTACGCGGATTCCCCCGTGCGGTCCTCGATCTTGGACCATACGATCTTGGACAGGCCCTCCATGCCGTCGATATCCAG
The DNA here is from genome assembly GCA_002504495.1 of Methanomassiliicoccaceae archaeon UBA537. Lineage (GTDB taxonomy): Archaea > Thermoplasmatota > Thermoplasmata > Methanomassiliicoccales > Methanomethylophilaceae > Methanoprimaticola. Next base: position 3,066 of record DATC01000012.1, on the reverse strand, counting down.
GCTCGTGACCAGATGCCCGCGCTCGTTGACGGCGGCGGAGAAGTGCTCGGAATACCCGTCGGAGAGGACGACATAGCCGTCGCCCAGGGCGATGGCGCCCCGGGGGATGCCCGTCTCCGGAACGGGAGCCGGCTCCTCCGAGGGGAGGGCGGAAAGGACCACGGTCATGACGCTGAGCACCGCCATCAGAACCACCATCGCCGAGGCGAAATGGCGGAGCCTGCGGTCCAGAACGGCGAAGAACGCCGTCCGATGACGACGGAGGGCCGAGAGATCGGCCCCGCACTGCGGGCAGAACGGGGCCCGACCGGCCTCCGTCCCGCAGTTCGGACACCTCATGCGCACTCCCGCATCAGTAGATGTCGATCGGCTGGCATACCAGGACGGAATCCCTGTCGGCCGAGAAGACGACGGCGCCGGTGGCCTTGTCCTTCCTGACCTCCTTCTCCAGGACCCCGCTCGTCAGAGTGATCATCACAGGGCCGTCGGTCCCGATGAATCCGAGAGAGACATCGCGGTTCTTGCAGACGAGCATGCTCTCGTTCGCGTAGAATCCTCCGGCATCATAGGCCGCTCCCTTGATGGAGACGGTCACCGTATTGGAAGGGAGAGCCTCCGAACGGACATCCGGAACCTCCCAGGCGCGTACGTCCACGACGGTCAGATACGCGCCGCAGTCGGTTCCGGAGGATACGTAGCACCCTTCCCCGGCGGAGATCTCGACTACGGCATCGGCGGATGCCCAGAAGCCTCCGGCGGACTCCGTATAGGATTCTAGCGGCACGTAGCCGTCGAACGACGAGGCGTAGCCCATGCTGACGTTGCGGCCGAAGTCGTAGACCGATACCGTCAGTCCGTCGCCGGACACGTCTATCTCCCTGACCTCGGTCAGACGGAGATCGGATGCGGGGACTATCGAATAGAGGCCCCTCTCCGTCACGGTGCAGACATCCGACAGCGGATGAGCGATTCCGGACGCGACCGTTCCCACGATGCATCCCGGATCGGCGGATACGGAGAACACGAGAGGCTCGTCTCCGCGGACGAGGCAGGGGGTGTCGATGACGTCCCCGTAGGCGTCGTAGACGGTTATCGTCGGAGAATCGACGGACAGCTCGTACGAATCCACGGACGCGGTGTTGTCCGTGCCTATATTGCCGGAGAACACGACGATCGCTGCGAACATCAGCATCAGGACGACCCCGGTGATGTAGCGGACAGTCCTGGCGGGCCTGCCGTCGGACCTGGCCTTCCTGATGCTCAGCGCATCGCGGACGGAGGAGGTCCTCTTCCTTCTGACGGATTCGGCCGCCGCATCGGCCGCCGCGTCCTCCTGCGACGCCGGGGACATGCTCAGCGTGGGATAGATCTCCTTGT
>DATC01000012.1:1401-1642 GCA_002504495.1 Methanomassiliicoccaceae archaeon UBA537 | reverse complement strand
GGAAGGAGACCCTGACGTCGTCGCCGGCCTCCTCGGAGTTCCTCACGAATATCCCCGACGAGGCCATCTCCAGGCCCTGATGGGCCATGCCTTTGACGAACGTCATCGCGGGTGCGATAGAGGAATCGCCGTTCTCGCGCGAGATCCCTATGGTTAGGGGGTAGACGGAGGCGACGCCCAGAGAGAGGCCGAACACCTTCGCGATGTCGGACATCTTCCCGAAGTAGAAATCGAAGTTCTT
>DATC01000012.1:225-1364 GCA_002504495.1 Methanomassiliicoccaceae archaeon UBA537 | reverse complement strand
TGGCTCCGAGGACCACCATCAGGTAGTCGGTGTCGAATCCCAGCTCCTGGAGGGAGGCCTGCATGTACAGCAGATACCCTCCGACGAAGCCGCCGTCGACGGAAGCGGCGCGGACGGCAGCCCTCGTGGGAGACTGGTCCCTGGAGGCCCTGCGGACCCTCTTCATCAGTATCGAGCAGCTGAGCCCGTAGTAGACGGCGCCAGATTCGGAATAGAAGACGGATACGATCCCCTCCTCGACCATGCGGAGGAGGTTGGTCGTGACGGTGGACCTGGGCATCCCCAGGTCGGTGACTATGTCGGAGACGCAGAGCGGCCTCTCGTAGATCGCGTCGACCAGCCTGGTCTGGATGTCGTTCATCAGAAGCGCGGCGCCCCCGTCGATGTCCAGGATCATGAACTTCTCCGGCTCGGCGGTCTGCGGAAGGGTTGTATTGACGTACGGAGAGCTTCTCGGCTCGGCCCTCTCGAAGGAGACCTTGTACCTCACGGCATCGCCGCTGCTGAAATCCTCGATGCTCGCAGGGGCGAAATGCCTGGAGGACGCGTTGCCGACCATGGCGGCCAGAAGCCCGGAGAGCATGTCCATCCTGCTCCTCATCGCCTCGTCGCCTTCGATGACGGCTGTCAGCGGATTGAGCGAGAAGACGTCCAGCTTGTATCCCGTGAGGCTCCTGAACTTCGATATGACGGAATCCATGACCCCTTCGAGGCCACCGGTCCCGATATCGTCCCGGACTGCATCGGCCAGATCGGAGACGTACCTCTCCCTCAGCTGGCTCAGGTCCAGACCGATCTCCGCGGTATATGCCTCCATCATGTTGGATACCGCCGAGAGGCCGGTGTATCCCGAAGGGGGGCTGGAGAACGCCTTCCTGGAAGCGGCGACGGCTTCGGAATCGGGAAGCGACGAGGCCGCTATCTTCAGTGCGAGAACCGAATACTGGACCTCCTTCTTGGCCGGATCAGGCTTGGAACGCACGATGATGCCCGAATCGACCATCTTGTCGAGTATGAAATGAAGCGACGAGGACGGCAGGCCCAGCTTGTCGGACATCTCCGACGGCCTCATGCTTCCGGCGCACAGTAGCTTGTATATCGCTATGTGCTGCGGATCCGTTATCGCCACGACGCCCTTG
>DATC01000012.1:0-154 GCA_002504495.1 Methanomassiliicoccaceae archaeon UBA537 | reverse complement strand
GGACGGCTTGACATACCGCACCTCTTTCATTACTCCATATATAATCTATGCCTTCCCAGACTCGAACCGCGTGGAAGGAAATCTGCATATGGGCAGGGTGCAAGCCCCGCAACGGGACTCGTAAAAGAGACCGTTAAACCTCAGATGAACGAAG
>DATC01000045.1 GCA_002504495.1 Methanomassiliicoccaceae archaeon UBA537 | reverse complement strand
GATCTTCGTTCATCTGAGGTTTAAGGATTGAGAGATGCGCCGTTCCGACTGTCGACGACGGCATCGGAACGACATGCCAGCCCTTTCAAGCAGATTCCCAGGAGGACGATATGCACCACCGCTCTGGCCAGGAGGATCATCATGCCGGCATCGTCGATGTTCGAGCCCCCGCCGAGATGACCGACGTTGTATGCGAAGTTGATCTGCGTCAGAACGAGAAGCGCGACGAACAGCGACATGATCCTGCGCACCTGCCCCTCGGGAGCGGCCGTGTCGATGAGGATGATGAACGGGACGACCCATATCAGGTACTGGGAGGAATAGACCTTGTTGGTCGCCAGGAACATCAGCATGCACGCCGCGCATGCCAGCGCCATGTGGCCCGGAGCGCAGCGGGAGCCCGATCCGGACACCGACAGGAGCCAGACGACGGCGGTCGCGACGACCGTGAACGGCAGGAGGACCGATGCTATAGCATCCGGAATCGGACCGCGGAGGTTATCGGACATGAAGCTTCCAGGATCCGTGGCGGACTGTATCCACATATCGACCGTCCCCGTCATGGACAGGGGATACAGGAGGGCCGCTGGAACGGACTCGATCTGCAGGGGGCGCGTGCCGTTGTATGTCAGGAAGCTCGTGACGGAGGCTGGTTCTATGATCCAGAACGCCGCCATCGTCAGAGCTCCGACGAGGATGTAGACGGCTGTGCCCTTCGCCGCATCCCTCTGCCTGCCGTCGGCCATGAGGGAGACGGCGAACACGGGGAAGAGAACGACCGGAATCACCTTGAGCAGGGTCGCGACCGCCAGCATCGCGAACGAGAGACTGGTCCTCTTCTCGATGAACAGGACCAGTGCCGCCAGCATGAAGACGGCGACGATCATGTCGAAACGGTCCAGGACGAACTCCAGCAGCACGAGCACGAGGAGCGAGTACACGCACATCGATCTGCACCTGCTGCGACCCATCGACACGGCCATGCGGTCCGTCAGAAGGAGTCCGACAACGATGAAAACCCACATCTGCGCCACATAGGCGACCTCATAGCCCCATGCGGTGGTCCCGAACAGACGAGGGATCGCGAAGAAGACCATCGCCAGCGGGGGATACTCTGTAGGAGGGAACTGTCCGTGGAACAGAGGCTCGGCGTTCTTCCAGAACCGATCGCGCATGACCTCCGTCTCGATGCCAGTCGCGGCTATGACAGCCAGGTAGATTATGCAGGCTACGGCGAAGCCGACCGCCATGAGCGTACGGACCTGCGCATCCCTGTCCGCCCAGAGCACAGCATGGAGACGGGACGTCATATCTCGATGTCGGAGGCCTCGAAGGCGTGACGTCCGACACGCAGATCCGCCGTGATGTGCGCCGGATCGTGATCCTTGAGATATACGAAAGCCAATATCGAGAAGATAGCCGCCCCGATCATGTCTGCGGTCAGATCCCCCATCGTGTCGTCGGCGCCGTAGACCATGTAGGCATGTCCTCCGGCGAAATCCGCGAAGCCCTCTATCATCTCCCATACTCCTCCGAAGCTCATGGCCACCAGGAACGTCATGGCGGCCATTCCGGTATTGGACCCCAGCGTAACATACGACGGGGCGCGGCTCTGTATCGCGCACATGGCGACGAAGACGATCATGGTGACGACGGTGGACGATATGACATGTCCCATGTCCCCCCACCAGGACACGTTCAGATACAGTCCGACGTTCAGAGACAAGACATAGAAGTACATGTCCGCATAGACGACGGCGAGGAAGACGGTCGGCACCGACAGGATCCTCAGGAGCCTCATGGCGGGAAGGAACATCGAGACGATGGCCCATGCGAAGCACGTCATCTCCAGATAGATCGGCTCGTGCCCGGCCGCTATGCCCGGCATGACGCCGATGAACGAGAACACGGACAGGAAGAGGAACGAGGCAGGGCATGCGATCAGCATTATCCAGGCGTTGCGCCTCTCCTTCGCATCCTGCTCGGACGGGATCATCTGACCGCCTCCATGCGGCCGCGGGCCATGACTATGCCCGAACGCCTCATCCTCACGGAGAGCATATACGCCATCGCGGCGACGACCACTCCTGTGACCAGGAAGTGGTAGAGGATGTATCCGTTGTCGGTCATCCAGGTGTCCACCCCCATGAAGATGTACTCCAGAACGAACCCGGGGACCTCCATGCCCATCGCCACGAAGGGGCTGAGCCCTCTCACGAGAACCCAGTTGTACGAGGCTCCGAACATCGCGGACATCACAGACATCACGGCAAACACCAGAAGGACCAGGGGGATCGTGTGGACCAGCCCTATCAGGACGAACCACGATGTCGACGGGTCGTTGCCGTTCATGAAGCCCTCGGGCTCGAGAACGGTTACCGAAAGCACCGTAGCGATCAATGCCAGGCCGGACGCGGAAGTGATCAGCATCGCGGTGTCCGAAGAGCAGCGGCTCACGGCCAGTATGCCGAACGCCACCGCGAAAACGGAGATGGCGAGCATTATCCCTTCGCATTTCAACAACGACAGGACGGCCGATGCCAAAGCCAGCATCACGCCTACGGATGTCGCAATCTCCTCCTTCATACGGTAGCCTCATACCCATCAGAATATAATCTCTGCGTTGAAAACACCATACTGTCCGCGAAATGGCACCGATGGCCCGCCGCCACCCAGCGTCCGCCTGCGCACGCGCGTATGCAAACCTTATCTATTCCGCGAAGGTACGGGAGCCTCATGATAAGGTTCGGTCCGGCCGGAATCCCCCTCTCGTGCAAGGGGCGCACTCTCAAAGACGGGATAGAGGACGTCCATAATCTCAGCCTCAGCGCATTGGAGGTGCAGATGGTCCGCTCCGGCACATATCCGCGTCCGCCGGAGGACGAGGAGATCGGCATGACCATCCGCGACATCACGGACAACTTCGTCGTGGAGGTCCTCAGGGACGAGGCTCCCGTCGACGATCCCGACGAACCGATCGAGGAGGACGACGACCTCCTGTGGATGCCGTCCCCGGTGGCCAAGACCTTCGGAAGCCTCAGAGGGCTCGGGCACATGGCCAAGAGGCTGGACGTGAACCTTTCCATCCACACCCCCTACTACATGGACCTGGGGGAGGAGGACGATCTCGCATTCGATTGCTGCGAGAGCATCAGGCACGCCGCCACGATCCTCAACGAGCTGGACGGCGACATAGTCGTGACCAGCCTCGGCATCTACAAGGAAGGCTGCGACAGGCGGGCCGTGGACGACACCATATACTCCAACGTCGCCAGCATCGTCGACTGGTGGGACGGCGTCGGCATAAAGCCCAGGCTCGGAATCGAGATCACCGGGCATCAGGACGTGTTCGGATCGCTGGAGCAGGTCCTCGACATCTGCGAGCAGATCGGCGGACCGCTGGTCCCGGTGATCAACTTCCCCCACTACCACTCCCGCTCGGACGGCAAGCTGATGGAGGTCGACGACTTCAACGACCTGATAGACCAGGTGGCCCCCTACGCGAAGGGGCCCATCCATACGGAGTTCGCCGGAGTGGAGTACCAGGACGGGAACGAGAAGAGGCTGACGCCGATCAAGAAGGGGGATCTGAGATTCGAACCTCTGGCGGAGGCGCTCAGCGAATCCAGACCGGAATGCACCATCATCTCCACATCGCCTCTCCTGGAGCATGATGCCATGTACATGAAAATCATCCAGGAGAGGATCCTCGCCAAGAAGGCCGCCAGATATCTCAAGGACAAGAGGAAGTCGGAAGCCGCGGTCGCCGGTGAGTGACGTGGAGATCGCAGACAGGATCGCGTCGGCCTGCAGCTCCACCCTCGATTCGGTGGACCCCGGACTAGTCCGGGAGATGGTCGACGGGATCCTCCGCAGCCGCAAGGTGTTCATCTACGGATCGGGAAGATCCGGCCTCGTAGGACAGCTCTTCGCCGTCAGGCTGGTCCAGCTCGGACTGGATGTCCACTTCGTCGGAGAGATGACCACCCCGATCATCGGAAAGGAGGACCTCACTCTTCTGATTTCCAATACGGGCCGGACATCGTCCGTTGTCCAGACCGCCCGCATCGCTCGTCGGATCGGCTCATCCGTGTTCTGCATCACAGGCACGTCCGGATCCCCGCTGACCGAGGTCTCCGACAGATCCATAGTGATGGATGTCTCGGACGGGACCGAGATCCGCTCCATAGCACCTCTGGGAACTGTGTTCGAGGATTCCGTCCTGCTGCTGTTCGACGGGATAGTCGCCGACATCATGTCGAGAGAGCGCATAACCGAAGAGGATATGCGCAATCGCCACGCGATATGGGTCCGATCGTCGTTCCGACATGAGCGCCGTGGCCGGAACGACTCCGTCTGGACCCGCCCTATAGACGGCCATCTCGCAGACATCTGGATCCACTACCAGAATGACTCCTTCTCCGAGGACCTTGCGGACCGCCTCAACCATCTCTTCGCCCGGATCCGTGCCCTCGGAAACGAAGAACATGCCGACATCCGGAGATCCGGCGCATTCTACCGCCCTGTACTCGCCTTTCGCATCGGCCTCGATGCGACCCGACAGTCCGCCCGACTTCGCACCCTCGTCTATCGCCGATAGTATCGAAGGGATGGCGTTCGGTCCGAATACCGCCTCCGCCGCCGTTCCCATCCTTCCGCTCATAGAGACTCCGACCGGTTCCACCCGGGGTTCCTATTTCACACCATCGGTCCGAAGGGATCCGGAAGCACCTCCAGCATTGCCCCTTCCTCCACGCATCCTGCAGACGATTCCGGATCGAGCAGCTCGTATCCGTTGCGCAGAACGAGCTTCTGCCCCCAAGCATCCGATGCCACGGCCTCCAGATCCCCTATGAGATCCTCCCTGCCGACATCGACCCTCATGCTGGATCTTATCCCCCTGTTCAACAGAGTCACCTTCATCCTGATCTCCTGCCGCCTCGAGGCGACTGATACAGGACCGACCCGGCAGGATATGAACAGAGCAGATAGGGAATAACAACTAGCGACGTTAGACTTCGACAGTCTAATGAACCCGTTGAAACCTCGGGGTCATGGAGAATCCAACATGGCCGCAGGAATCAGATTGCCGGATCATTCGCATTGCATGTTCTGCGGAGACCCCGTACCGTTCGGAAACGAATTCTGCGACGAAACGTGCCGCAAGGGATTCATGGATCGCGAATCCGCGGAGAAACGGAAGGAGAGGCTGTTCTGGGGATCCGCGATAGCCGTCATGGCCGCGGTCGTCGTAGCCGGCATCCTTCTAAGACGAGGCGGGTGCGGGCCACATCGTGAACGCGGACTATGTCGGCTCCTCCGCGCCAGGCGATCGCGGCGGCCTCCGCGGATGCGTCGTCCCGATCCGTCCCTGGGAGAAGCTCCTTGAGGAACCTCTTACGGGAGGATGCCGAAAGCACCCGGAAACCATCGGAGAAGAACGAGCTGTCGCGAAGGATCTCGATATTCTCCGAGGGACTCTTGCCGAAGCCTATCCCCGGATCCAATATTATGCGCCTGCGATCGATTCCTGCATCGAGAGCAACGGCCGTGCGCTCCCTCAGGAACGAACGGATGTCGTTCATGAAATCCCCTCCCATGGAAGAGGGCATGGACTCCGGCATGCCGTTCATGTGCATGATGACCGCCGTGACACCGGTCTCGGCGCACAGGTCGATCATGCCCTCTGCCCTCAGACCGAGGACGTCGTTGACGATCTCCGCCCCCAGGTCTATGCACCTGGCGGCCACCTCGGTCTTCATGGTGTCGACAGACACGGGAACGTCCAACGACGGGACCAGATCCTTCAGGACCGGCTCGAGCCTGCGGACCTCCTCCTCGGCGCTCACCGGAGTCGCGCCCGGTCTCGTGGACTCGGCGCCCACATCTATGATGCCGGCGCCCTGATCCGCCATCTCCAGAGCGTGACGGACGGCGGCGGCCGGATCCGTCCAGCTGCCGCCGTCGGAGAAGGAGTCCGGCGTGACGTTGAGTATCCCCATTATCGTGGGGAGCGAACCCCTCTCCGACCCTGCCATGGCATCAAAGGAGCTCGTCGACGATCTCCACCAGGTCCCTGACCTCGATGCGCCTGTCGCCGATCGCGGCGCTGAGATTGGTGACGCAGAACGGACAGCAGGTGATGATCAGATCGGCATCCCCCGCCTCGTCGAGCCTTGTCTCCGCTATGGCCTTGGATTCCTCCGGATACGCGGCGCGGACTCCTCCGCCTCCGCCGCAGCAGTGGCTGAGCTTTCCGTGATACTGCATCTCCTCGAAATCGAGTCCGGGAATCTTGGATATGACCGCTCTGGGAGCGTCGTACACTCCGCAGTGCCTGCCGAGATGGCACGGGTCGTGGTACGTCGCCTTGACGCCCTCCATCGGCTTGAGCTTCAGATCCTTGGAGGCTAGGAACTCCGTGATGTGAAGGACCTCGAAAGGAACGTCGACGTACTTCGGGTACTCGTGCTTGAACATCCTGTAGCATCCGGCGCAGGAGAGGACGAGGGTCTCGACCCCCAGAGCCTTTATCGCTTCGACGTTCTTGCGGAAGAGCTCCGTGACGTCTTCCTGCGGCCATCCCACCCTCTGCATGACGGATCCGCAGCAGGTCTCGTCGATCGTCGTGAAATCGATTCCGAGCTTGTCCATGATGGACATGGTGGCACGGGACGTCTCCTTGGAACGGAACGTGGCGGTGCATCCGGCGTAGTAGCCGATCTTCGCCTTGTGCGGCGTCCTTCCCAGGGCCTCCCTCCTGCCGGACTTCTCGCCGAACGGGTTGCCGGTCTCCAGGATGTTGTCGCACATCGCCTTGTGCTTGGGGAGGATGCAGCCCGACTTGACCAGGTCCGCGCGGCACATCTCGATGATGTCCACGATCTCGACCTTCGACGGGCATCTGCGGACACAGTCCGCGCAGGTGGTGCAGGTGTACATGGCCCTGACGACGGAATCGTCCGGCTCGAGCTCGCCGGTGAGAAGACCGTACGTAACGGCGATGCGTCCTCTGGACAGCGCCGTGTCCCAGCCGATCGCCTTGAAGGACGGGCACACGCTCTTGCAGAAGCCGCACATCGTGCAGATGTTCAACGCGTTCTTGACCTTGTCGAGGTTCGTCGCCTCGAACTCCTTGCTTTCCGACATGAGAGATCACTCCAGTTTGGGTATGGTCACACTGCCGTCCATGAGGACCATGAACCTCGAGGACGGATTCTCCGACAGGGCCTCGTCCACGGCGGCCTGGACCGAGGGGAAGGGCGTGATATTAGCGCCTTCCAGGATGGTCGGATCCAGATCCGTGACGGCCCATATACGGGCCCAAGTGGCTATCTCCGCCATCTTGGCCGCCTTGTGGTAGCCCAGCTTGTATTCGGCGGCCAAGTTCTTCAGGATCTGCCTGGGGTCCTTGGACGTCGAAAGCTGCTTGATGAACGTGTCGCTGCCTATGCCCTCTCTGCACTTGGAGACCATCACGATCTTTCCGCCCTCCTTCAGCGCCCATTTCCCGTTGTCCAAGGCCTTCTGAGACTGATAGAGGTCGACATCCATCGGGTACGGGGCGACGGATATCACCACGTCCGCCTTCTCCGGAATCGGGACCGAGAACACCTCGTTGGCCCATCCGATGGCCTTGTGGAACGCCTGGTTGAGATCACCGGAGGCGACCTTGTAGATGTTCTGATGCCTGTCCAGAACGGTCTGGATGGAGAATATCTTCTTGTCCTTGACGACCTCCAGGGCATCCATCATGTCCTCGTGGACGGGGTTGCCCTCCAGTGCGAGGGACTGCGCCTTCTCGCTCATGGCGAGCTTGTGGTTCGCCTCGATGGTGCGATAGGAGGCGACACCGGGCAGGAACGACTTCCTGCCTCCGGTGTATCCCGCGAAATAGTGCGGCTCCACGGATGTTATGATGACGAGACGGTCGGCATCGACCGCGATCCTGTTGACCTCCATCGGAGTTCCGTTCTTCGAAGTGCCGAGATTGACGCACTCCGACTTCCTGGCGTCATGGGCGATTATCCTGTCCCTGAGCTCGTCCAGGTGATCGCCGAACACGAAGCGGTACTCCTCCTCGGTCATGTCCCTATGGGTCCCTGTGGCCACCAGGAACCTGGCCGATCCGAGATCCATCCTCTTCGAGAGGGCGTCTATGACCTTCGCGGTCGGTGTAGGGCGGGTGCCGTCGTTGACGATGAACACGACATCCTTGCCTCCGTCGAGGAACTCCTCCAGGGAGCTGTATCCCAGGGGGTCGTCCAGGGAAGCGCCGATGACCTCGTCCGGATCGCCGCAGGGAACATCCTTCGGGTAGAATGTGCCGATGAAGTTCGGGTCGGGGATCTCCACGGGCTGGACCCCGTCCTTTCCGTACTTGACATCAACCTTCATTTGTATCGGCACTCCATCCGTCGCAGGCGTTTATAATTGTATGCGCGCACGGGGAAGCACGGCCCGATAGCCAGCCTTGGCGATACGCTTTATATCGCGAACACGTGAGCGCCCGTGTGAAGACGGACTATCAGACACTTCTTTCGATGAGGTATGCGGCGGACATCCTGTCCTTGGTCTACGAGAACGAGCGCATCATGGCCACGGATCTCCTCCGCATAGCCAAGAACTACGCCACTGTGACCAAGACGGCCAACTGTCTGATCGACGCGGGCCTCATGTCGTTCCACCTCGAATCCGGGAAGCGTCTGATGAAGATCTACACTCTCACGCCCAAAGGAGAGGCCATCGGAAAGCGCATGTACGAGGCCAGAGAAATCGTCCTCGACAACATGCCATTCAAGGAGCAGGCGCCTGTTGCCGTTAAAGAGAAGAAGAGCAAGAAAAAGGGGAAGAAATCGTCCTGAACGGGTCCGCCTGCGCAGGGGTCAATCAATAATTTTTTATATGACACTATCATACAGCGATTTCGTAAGCCGCCGTAGCTCAGCAGGTAGAGCGTGTGACTGTTAATCACAAGGTCCTCGGTTCAAATCCGTGCGGCGGCGCCATTCTTCTTTTTTCTGTTTCATCCGGTCGATTGCGCATGCGCTGTTCGATATGTTTTTAATGGGTCCCGACATCGGGACCTTGACGGGCTCGTAGCTTAGGCAGGTAGAGCGTCCGGCTCATAACCGGATGGCCGTCGGTTCAAATCCGGCCGGGCCCACCATCGTTCATTGCACTGGCATTATTCGCAAGGACATATCTCGCGGATCTAGTGCTTCCTTCCGCCTTCTCCACGATTCCGCGCCGACGCATGGACTGGAGGAGGTTGGTCGCCTTGACGCGTATCTGCTCAGGGGTCAGCTCCTTGGAATCCCTGGCCGCGAGGATGTCCGCGACGTCCGATCTCGTGACCGCGCCGTTGCGATCGATGAGAGCCAGAACGGCCCCCTCATCGGTTCCGGTTACGAAGGCCGAGAGGACGGTCTGCCCTTCTCCGACGCATATGCAGGGAACGCCGTCGAGGATCTCGACCAGCCCTCTTCTCGTCAACGACCTCATCCTGCGCTCCGGAACCGAACGGAGCTTGGACAGCCTGTCAAGATCCATCATGGTCCTGATATCGAGATCCTCCCTGAGATCCAGCACACGGGGGTACGGACCGGAGCGGGTGCCATGGAACAGCACCGATACGCGGTCGTCCGAAACGGAGAAGTCCGGCATCGGAAAATGTCTCGACGCCTGAGCCAGATACATGGATCTGATGCCGGTGCAGGACGCGGGGACGACACCGATGCCGGCCATCGCCGAGATCAGGAACGGATTGCGGGACGGATGCGATTGGGAAGCTCCATCGACCAGCGATTCCGGGGAACGGCCCGTGAACGACCCGCGGCTCGTGATCTCGACGGACTCCGACTCGCGCTCTATCACGTCAACGCCGCCGCCGAGAGCATAGTCCTGGTGCTGAATCGCGTTCCTCACAGCCTCCAGCAGAACCGACGTACGGTACGCGCTGACCTGCCTCCTCCTATCCTGCGTCCCGATGGTCGTCGTCCAATTGCGGATCATGGACACGGCCTGGGTCGCGGCGAGAAGCATAGGTCCCTGGAACGTCCGGGAATCCTCGACGGTGCCGTCCGCACCGAGCAGTCTCCAACGGATGCAGACGGAGTCCGGCAGCAGTCCGGCCCCCTTCTTGCCCAGGAGGATTAGGGCTGCTACGGTGATCTTGCCCCTCTTCAGAACGCCCGTCCTGGATAGGAAGGTCTGGTCGTCCCAAGAGGCGCTCTCCCCGGCCCTGTCTGGGAACCTCTCGCAGAACATCGCCCTCGCGGCGCGAAGCGCCCCTATGTCCAAGGACCTGATATCGGCATCATTGACCACATTCCCGGTCCAATCCTCGTACAATCCGGGGGAATCCATGGAGCGGCGAACGACATCCGGGTATAATCTCATTCCGTCTCATTTATCGCTTCTAAAAAGGAGCGGAAAGGAGCCGCCTGACGGTCAACGGTTAAATAGGGTCTAGGTGTGGGAATCACGTTGCGGGGCGCATCGGACGCCCCCGCGGAGTCGATCTCATGGAACTGATACCTAGCAAAGACAAGCCCAAGAGCAGCTTCATCAAACTGCCTCGCGTGCAGCAGGCCCTCACCGCCTGCCTCCAGTGCGGATACTGCGTCGACGTGTGCGTCGCCCACAACATGACGCCCTGGGAGTCCGTCACCCCCAGGGGGAAGATCTACTACATCAACCAGCTGGACAAGACCGGCACCGGCGCCCTGGACAACCTCCTCGGAAGGGAGGCGAGCCTCAACCCCGAATTCGTGGAGGCCATGTACAAGTGCACCGGATGCGGCAACTGCGAGGTCGTCTGCCACGCCAAGATTCACCTCGTCGACTTCTGGGAGGACATGAGGGCCTGGATCGTCCAGAACGGCGCAGGACCCCTCTCCGCGCACAAGGGAATGGCCAGGAACATCAACAAGTTCCACAACCCCTACGGCGAGCCCCCTTCCAAGAGGGACGCCTGGTGGCCCGAGGAGGTCGAGCGCGCCAAGGTGCCCGACGTGATCTTCTTCGCCGGATGCACCGGATCCTACAGGATGCAGCACATCGCGAAGGCCGGAGTCGTCGTTCTCTCCAGGGCCGGAGTCAAGATGAACTGCCTCGGAGACAAGGAATGGTGCTGCTCCTCCCCGCTCATAAGGACCGGAACCCTCAACGAGTCCCTCGGCTGCGCCGAGACCGTCGTCGAGAAGGCGGACGGCATGGGAGCCAAGGACATGGTCATGACCTGCTCCGGATGCTACAAGACCGTCAGCTCCGACTTCGGCAGGTTCTACGCCAAGGTCGGACAGAACGTCTACCACTTCTCCCAGTACGTGGAGCAGCTCATCAACGACAAGAAGCTCCCGCTGAACAACCCGTTCAACCACAAGGTCACCTACCACGACCCCTGCCACCTCGGAAGGCACATGGGCGTCTACGACGCACCCAGAAACGTCCTCAAGAAGATCAAGGGCGTCGAGTTCGTCGAAATGGACAGGGCCAGGGAGAACTCCAGGTGCTGCGGCGCCGGAGGAGGATACAAGTCCCAGTTCAACGACTTCGCCACCGCCATCGCCGTGGACAGGATCCACGACGCAGAGGCCACCGGAGCCGAGATCCTGGTGACCTGCTGCCCGTTCTGCGTCCTCAACCTCACCCAGGGCGCCAAGAAGTGCGGATCCAGCATCAAGGTCATGGAGCTCTCCCAGATCCTTCTGGAGGTCACAGCCCCCAAGGTCGAGGAAGCTCCTGCCAAGCCCGCAAAGCAGGCGGCCTGAAACCTTCGAAGCCGGGGCTCCGCCCCGGCACCCTTCCTTCTTATAAGATGCCGTTCCAGAACATATGCCCGGAGCTCGCGGATGCTCTCGCATCGAGAGGCATAGTCGAGCCCACGCCTCCCCAGGCGGACGTCATCCCTCTGATACAGGCCGGCAGGAACGTCCTCCTCGTCGCCCCCACCGGGATAGGGAAGACCGAGGCCGCGATGATCCCCATCCTGGACCGGATCCACTCCACCAAAGGATCGAGGTCCGGCTTCAGATGCATCTACATAACCCCTCTGCGCGCACTGAACCGCGATATGCTCCGCAGGATGGAGGATTATGGAAAGGCGCTCGAGGTGAAGGTCGGAGTCAGGCACGGCGATACATCCCAGGCGGAGAGATCGGCTCAGTCGCGCAATCCTCCTGAAGTGCTGATAACCACGCCGGAGACCCTCCAGGTCCTCTTCACCGGGAAGGTGCTCAGAAAGCATCTGGAGTCTGTGGAATGGGTGGTCGTCGACGAGATCCATGAGCTGGCGGATAGCGAGAGGGGCGCACAGATGAGCATCGCGCTGGAGCGCCTCGCACGTATAGCCGGCGAATTCCAGAGAATAGGTCTGTCCGCCACCGTCGGCTGCCCGGAGACCGTCGCCAGTTTCCTGGCCGGAACGCGCAGGAAGGTGGAGATACGCAAGCACGACACGTTCCGCGAGTACGACGTCCGTGTCGAATGCCCCCCTCCTCTGGACGACCCCGCCACGCAGGACAGGCTGCAGGGGGACCCCGATATACTCGGAGTCATGAAGCACGCGAGGGAAATCATAGAAGGCGGCAGATCCACCCTGTTCTTCGTCAACACCAGGGAGACGGCGGAATGGCTCGCCGCGAGATACCGCCTGTGGGACGAGACGTTCCCCATCGAGGTGCATCACGGATCCCTGTCCAAGGAGACGAGGACGGAGATGGAGGACCGCTTCAAGTCCGGGGAGCTGAAGGCCCTGGTGTGCACATCCTCCCTGGAGCTCGGTATAGACGTCGGATCCACCGACATGGTGATACAGTACAACTCCCCGAGGGAGGTGTCCCGCATGATACAGAGAGCGGGGAGGGCCGGCCACCGCGTCGGCGAGAAGATCAGGGCGAGGGTGCTGGCCACTGCGCCTGACGAGCTGGCAGAGGCCATGGTCATAGCCCGCAGATGCACGGACAGGGAGATAGAGGACCTCGAAGGGAGACCGTGCCCCCTCTCCGTGGTGGCGAATCAGCTGATCGCCATGACCATGTCGGGACCCATGAACCGGGATGACGCCTTCGCGACGATATCGGCGGCCTGGCCGTTCCGCGATCTCGCGAAGAGCGAGATGGACGAGGTCCTGAGGCAGCTGGAATCGATCAAGCTCCTGTTCGTCGAGGAGGACGGATCCCTGAAGAAGAGCCACAGGGGCATGGAGTACTTCTACAGCAACATATCGATGATCCCCGACGAGCGCACGTTCAGGATACGCGATATCGGAACCCGCGCCATCATAGGCACCTTGGACGAGAGCTTCGTCGCCTCGTTCGCGGAGGAGTTCGCCATGTTCATAGCCAAGGGCAGGACGTGGCGCATAGTCGAGATGCGCGAGGACGAGATCCTAGTCGAGGAGGCCAAGGCGGTGGGATCCGTTCCCAACTGGGTCGGCTCCGACATCCCCGTGCCCTTCGAGGTCGCGATGGAGGTAGGAAGGCTCAGACGCCTCAGGAACTTCAAGGACTATCCCGGTGACGAGAGGGCATTCGAAATCGTCGGAGAGTACCTAGACTCCCAGAACGAGCGCTTCAGGATGCCCGACGACCGGACGGTGACCGTCGAAACGGGAGACCGCATCGCCATAGTGAACGGCTGCTTCGGCACCAAGGTCAACGAGACCCTCGGGAAGATATACGCCGCGCTTCTGAGCGCGAGGCTGGGGGAGAGCGTAGGCCTGGAAGCCGACCCGTACAGGATGATTCTGGAGCTTCCCCGCAGAGTGGATCCGTCCGTGGTGCTCCAGACCGTGCAGTCCGTCAAGCCGGGCACCGTGGAGGCGCTGTCCAGGATGACCATACTGAACTCCACTTTCCTCAGGTGGAGGTTCATGTTCGTCGCCAAGAAGTTCGGGATCGTGGACCGTGACGCCGACCACAGGTTCGTCAACTTCGACCGTCTGTTCAAGATCCACAAAGACACGCCCGCCTACAGAGAGGCCGTGAACAAGGTGCTGTGGGAGGACCTCGACATAGAGGACGCGGAGAAGGTCGTGTCGATGATCGCGTCCGGAGAGATAGAGGTCGTCCCCGGAGGACTGTCCCCGATAGGATTGGAAGGAATCACCCGCTCCAAGGAGCTGATGCAGCCGGTCAGGGCCGACCATTCAATACTCATGGCCCTGAAGAAGAGGCTGGAGAACGAGGTCCTCTTCGCCTCGTGCCTGAACTGCGGCTCCCAGCACAGGTTCCGTGCAGGCGATGCCCCCAAGAGGTTCGTTTGCGATATCTGCGGAGGGAACATGATCGCCGTCCTCAAGGACTACGAGAGGGACAGCATATCCCTGGTGAAACTGAACGAGCTCACCAGCCAGGAGAAGAAGGACCGCCTGCGCCTTTCCCGCAATGCGAACATCGTCAACGAGTTCGGGAAGCGCGGAGTGATATGCCTCGCGGGAAGAGGCATAGGCCCAGATACCGCATCCCGCATACTGTCGAAGGTGTACGTGGACGAGGACGACTTCCTCCGCGGGATAATGAACGCGGAGATACTCTACGCCAAGAACAAGAGGTTCTGGGACCGAGGATATCAGAAATTCCCGGCCTTGGCCTTGAAGACGGGCTCCTTCTCCGGAACCTCGGGCTTCTTCATACGGACGGTGGAGTTCGCATAGAATCCCTGGCTGATAACGTAGACCTCGGACGACGTGTCCCTCGATGCATCAGGAGAGTGAACCTTCACGGACTGGAAGCGCTTGTTCAGCTCGTCGAGGAGGGAATCGAACATGTCACCCATGAAAACCTTCATGACGCACTTCCCCTCCTTCTTGAGGATCCTGTCGCAGACGTCCACAGCGTACATGCACAGGTTTATGGAACGGGCGTGGTCCATCGAGTAGTGTCCGGCGATGTTCGGGGCCATATCGGAAAGGACCACGTCGGCCTTTCCGCCGAAACGATCCATGAGCTCTATCATCGTCGCATCGTCGGTGATGTCGCCGATTATGGTCTGTACACCGTCGATGGGCTTGATGTATCTCAGATCGACACCTATGACCCTGCCTTCGGGCCACGTGCGCTCCTGCGCGACCTGAAGCCAGCCGCCGGGACAGGCACCCAGGTCCACCACGGCGTCTCCGGGCTTGAATATCGAGAACCTGTTGTCGATCTGGATGAGTTTGAAGGATGCCCTCGAACGATAGTTCAGCTTCTTGGCGAGCTTGTAGTAGTGCTCGTTCCTTCTCTCGGCGACCCAACGGTCGTGCAGATCGGCCATACAACCCCGTTAGAATCGCATCGTCTTAAACCTACTGCACCGCTAAATGTCATAACCCAGGTACATTCCTATCCCAACAAAAATGGCTTTTTCCCACATGAACACGCAAATCCGTATTTCGACCAAGGCCGGAATAAAGCTTGATGCGCGAAATGCAGATAGTCGGGACTGCCATCCCCCGACAGCAGTCCCTATAATTTGTTTACACGACCATATAAGTCGCAAAAGGTTCCGACTCGTTCTCCGATCAGTGAATCCTTCTATAGACCATCGCTGCTGCAAGAACAACAATCACGGCAATCGAAACAACAATCACGGCAATCGGGAAACTGCTTTCCTCCCCTTCCTCCTCAGTCTGTTCGACCTTGACCTCCTGCGCTATCATGTAGTATGAGAAATGGTCGGTGACGAATGAAACCGTATGAGTGAGAGGGTCATACTTGCTCAGCTTCATATGGAGTCCTCCGTCATCATCCACGTAATAGACACGGATGAGATCCGGATTCTCCCCAGGCGACAACACATACGGAATAGAGATTGTCACATCCCCTCCGAGCTCATGTATGCTTTCATCTCCGACAGAAGCCTGAAGCTTGACTACCTTGGCACCTTCAACAGCACGACGCTGCTTGTCGGTCATGGAAAGCCTATCTGCATTGCTGATTGATACAGAAACGGACTTCGCATCCTCCTCCGAGGAACTCTTCTCAGCCAGATTCTTCGATACGTCGGTCCCGATGGCAATAGTGCCGACATCTCCAGTAATCTTCACATCCACTCCTGCATCGGAGATCTCTTTCATGGATTCTGCAGGTATGGAGACATGCGTAGCTCTGTATGATGTCTTAGTACCGATTTCGATGACCTTGCTGTCGGCATCACCGATCGCTCCGGCGGCCTCGTCCATCTGCTTCAATGCATCGGATACGGCTGTTGAATCCAACTCAACCTTGCCGTCCACAACATCCGATTCTATAATGGTCTTAACGACGGATTCGACATTTCCATCCTTCTCCATCCTTGTAGCTTCAGACTTCAGCATCCCATCGTCAGATTCGGCCTTGACGGTAATAGTCTCGGCGATCTTCTCACCAGTACCGTCCGCAGTGGTGACCTTCTCAGTCTCGAGGGTGATTCCGGAATCGGTGGTAACGGTCTCAGTCACCTTCGTAGTGGATCCAATTGAGACGCCGTCCTTATCGAAGATCTCCTCTTTGATAGAGGATCCGTTCTCGGTCTTGGACTCCTTGACCTCTGTCGAGGACCCGTCTGAGTTCGTCACCTTGGTGGTTGTGTCGGTGGTGTTGCCGTTCTTATCCTTCTCCTCGATCTTGACTGTAGTGGAACCGTCGTCGTTTTCCTTAGTTGTCGTCTCAATGGAGGAACCGTCATCCTTCTTGTCGATCACGGTAATGCTTCCATCCTCGTTCACCTTCTCCTCGGGCTTCGGATTATCCGGCGTCGGAGTGTCCGGTTTGGGGACATCGGGCTTCGGGGTATCGGGAACGGTTGTGCTCACTTTGGATATGGATGCAACTAAGGTGACATCATCCAAAACGGTGTATGATGAACCGATACTGTTACCATTCAAGGTCCAGCCATTGAATACATATCCATGGGGCGGAGCGACATAGGGAAGCGATATGGTGTCTCCCTTATCGGCCTTGAAGAAGGCGGATGAGGAGATGGTTGTACCATCGGGAACACTCAAGGAGACGGTGTATTCGGAAAGGAAGAACTCCATCTTCTGCGGATCACGTACATATGCCGCGAACAATGACGTATCGTCGTATACGGTGCATGAACCGCTGTATAGCATCATTCCGTCCGTCCACCCGATGAAACGATATCCTTCGGACGGCGTAACCGAAGGCAGATCGAATGATTCCCCAGAAATGCATTTGATCGAATCTGCCGTGCATGTTCCTCTGGAGACGTTGTTCACGAAATGGACCGTGTTGGTCTTCTTGTACAAGCCCTCAATGGTCAAGGTCATGAAATCCTTGTTCAGAACTAGTGTATCGCCGGTGACAATGCTTCCATTCAACCTGACAACAGGATCATCGCTGTACCCCTGCCTGGGTACTACGACGAATTTGTATTGGCCGTACTCCATCTGCTTGAACCCGTCTCCGCAATATTGATTGCCGATAATGATATAATATGCCCCTTCACACATCGAAATATCAAGGCTGCAGATGGGATATGACCAGGCTGCATAGAGCTTCAGATCCGTCGTGACCTCCTGATCAAAGTCATACTGATTCCACAGATTTTCATCTGTATACCATCCGCGGAACTCCATAACGCCGTTCAGTACGGTCGGAGGCTTTACATAACCCCCATAGGGAATCTTTTGATCGGGAATCTTATTCGCAGAATTGGTCTCGAAGGATACAGTGTATTCATGC
>DATC01000034.1:1086-3798 GCA_002504495.1 Methanomassiliicoccaceae archaeon UBA537 | reverse complement strand
CATGATCCTCTCGGAATCAGCACGGATGCGCCGGAGATCGCCAGGATCGACGGACGCTCCGCAGAACGGCCCGGCGCCAGTCGAAGACTCTTCGGCATCATGCCGAGACCGATCGGCCGAAGCCGCAGAGGCGATTCCGAGCATCTTCTCGTCGTTCTCATCGAGCGCCTTCAAAAAAGGACGGATGGCGAACCTTTCGCGAAGGACGGCATCGACGGCCCTGATAAGGGAGCGCAGCGGCCGGGGGCACGGCACCCGCTGTTCGATGAACGTCTTCGTCCATACTCCGCGACGACGCTCATACTCCGCGACACCGGGGATGTCGTAGTTGACATCCGCGGACGAATGGGGATCGTAGTACAGAAGGCAAGGGAACATATGGTAGTATGTAGACATCCTGCGACGGGTCGCGAGCCCCCGAAGCCCTCCGTCGGAGAGGTCCGAATCGTAGATCAGAAGGGCTTCTTTGAACGTCTCTGCGAATTCGGCCGGATGGGATTGGAACGTCCTCTTGGATCCGAGAGGATAGCGGGCGTATTCCGAGAACGCCTCCAGGAGAACTCCGGGATCGGCCGAATGGATATCCTCGATCAGCGTCGCGATGGATTGCGAACGGCGATGCAGAGGATCATCTATCCCGTAGCATGCCGCGAAATCGTCCAGCCAGCTGATGTACGGATAGGCGCCCCGACCGTCATCGAAAAAGCCGAGGGCGCGTAGAAGCAGCTCGTAACCCCTTTCCGGATCGCTCCAGCCGATCCCGTTGACGGTCTCGCAGGCGAAGATGAACGTGTACGTCTGATGGACGGACGGCCCTGCCTCTCCTTTCCTGAATGCCGTCCTCCATGCGAAGTATCCTCTCAGCTGGAGGAGCGAGAGCTGGGAATACGTACGGAAGCCGGAGATGCGCTCCCCGTCATACGGCCGTTCGTCCTCATAATCCGCCATGATCAGGGCGGCCTTCGCGAATGTCCTTCCTTCCGTTCCATATACGGAGGGTCCCCGTTCGAGATAATCCACGAATCCGGCCAGACGCTCGGGGATGTCTTCTCCGCGCTCCTCGCGGGAGCAGCCGATCGGCTCGTCGGTGTAGACCTTCTCCATGAGGCCCCTCCATGCGTACGATGTATTTCTGGGAGGGGGCGCCCCCTCCCTGGCCCGTCAGGCGCCGGTAGTCTTCGGAAGCATCTCCATGACCGCTATGCCTTCCTCGACGGCCATCTCCCTGGTCTCCGAATCGCAGGTGAACAGAAGGATCTGCATCTCGGAGGACACCTCCTTCAGCGCCTTCAGAGCTCCGCGCTTCCTCGCGGAATCGAAGATCAGCAGGACATCGTCCAGGATCATCGGAATCTCGCCTCCCCCCATCTCCTTGGCGATGGCCAGCTTCACGGACAGCAGCGCCTGGGCCCTGAGTCCGGTGCTCCACTTCCCTTCTCCTCTGGCTCCGTCGGATCCGACGACCTTCAGCTGGCCGTCCGTCGGATCGAGCTCCAGGTCGCAGGCTCCCCCAGTCATCATACGGAAGTACCTGTCGGCCGTGGAGACCACCGTCGGCTGAACCGATCCGAACGCATCGCCGCAGGAGCGATCGAGAAGCTCCTTGGCTATCAGTCCGACGGCCCCGCGCTTGAGGATCTCGATGCGCTCTGCCTTGTAGGAGGCCAGCGCGTTCATCGAATCCTCGAGATCCGTCATGTCGAGGATGGCATCCATCATCTGCGTCAGTTTGCCTATCTCCCTTCCGAGTGCCTCCAGTCTCGATTCGTCGCCCTTGTCCGCCCACTGGACAGGGCACTCGGGCACTGCCGGATCGAGGCCGGATCTTCTGATCGAATCCTCTATGGACCTGATGCCCGAATCTATGGATGCGGCCTCCTTGGTATTCGCCAGAGCGTTCCTGAAGCCGTCCTGTCCGGAATACTTCATGTAGAAACGCAGCAGCTTGCCGTTGGACATCGACTCATCCATCTTGGCCGTCTGAAGCTGGTTCGCCAGCGAGGATGCCTCCTTGGACTTGTCGAGCAGCATGTTCAGCCTCTCCATCATCGCATCCGGCGAGGATGCGGATACTCCCAGCCGGGAGCATAATGACTGCAGGTCCGATTCGAACTTCGACACCGCCGACTTCACGGCTTCGGAGCCGTCCTCCTGCTTCACGGGCTGAGGGGCGGGCTCGGCATCGCGGCGTTTGAGAGATGCTACGACGGCGATCGCACCTGCAGCGGAAAGAACGATGAGAGGCAGGGAGACCATGGCGCCGACGAGACCCGCGACGATCAGGAGCGCGCCCAGAAAGAGCATCGGGGTTGCGCTCCGGCTCTTGGATGGAGCTTCGGGGATCTTCTCCGGCTCGGGGATGCGCCAAAGGGCGGCACGATCCTCGCGGTACCGAGGGAACCTCTGCTGGAGATCGCGTATTTCGGCCTCCTTGGACGTCACGACGGAAGGGTCTATGCCTCCGAGCGCCTGCTTGACGATATCGAGGCTCCTAGTCGCCTCCTCCAGCTTCCGGACGCAGGAATCATGACTGTCGATGAGACGCTGTTCGCTCACGCGGTCGTCCTCCGTGGCAGGAACGAAGCTTCCGAGCGAGGCCCTCCTGGCCTTCAGCGCGGCCAGCTCCTTGTAGTTGCCGCGGTTGTTCTCGTAGTTCTGGTAGATCCTCTTGGCATCCTCGTCCTTGACGGACTCGGCCTTCAGCGCGGCGAT
>DATC01000034.1:0-1027 GCA_002504495.1 Methanomassiliicoccaceae archaeon UBA537 | reverse complement strand
GCCGCCTTCTGCGAAGCCAGATCTCCGTACTCGTTCGCGGATTCCTTCATGCGGGCCACGTCCTCCTCCTTCACGCGGATCTTGCCGTCCTGCTCGTTGAGCTTAGAAGGCGAGGTCGATCTGAGGCCTATGACGTCCTTCACCTCCTTGTCGGCCCACTCTATAGCTGAGGGGACTCCGCTTCCGCCGGGGATCGTCAGGAACCTGCTCTTGATGTCTCCGCGGGCTATGGCGGACGAATCGCCGAGCTCCTCCGGATCCATCGCGAATATCTTGCGATACAGCTCCGGATCCATTCCTCCCAACGGGTCGTCGCCTCTCGAGGAGACCTTGCTCTGGAGCTCCTGCGTCCGCCGGACGCCGTCGGATTCCAGCACCAGCGAGCCGCTGTCCGATTTGGATTTCTCCGGGTACCGGTTCTTCTTCTTCGAAGGAGATAGGACTGTGCGGATGAACTCCATCGTCGTGGTCTTTCCGCTCTCGTTCGGTCCGTAGAAGACGGCCATGTCCTTTGGGACCTCGTATGTCCTGTTGACGACTCCTCCGAACGATCCTATGCGTATGCGCGATATCCTCATCTCGAAGCCTCCATCTTCCCTGCGAGCGTCTCCACGGCCGAATCCACGATCGCTCTGATCTCCTCGTCGGACATCTGCTCGAACAAGTCCATATGCGCTTTCGCGACGGGATTGGAGGCTATGATGTCCAGGAAGGCCTGCCTTCCTTCCGAGACCAAGGCGTCCGCAGCCTTGGCGACCATCCCGATCATGTCTCCCGACCTCTTTCTGGACTCGATGTCTATGTCCGGCCCGGAACGGACATCGAGACCCGCCATGGTGCATCCGAGCTGTTCTGACAGCAGCTTGACTGCATCTTCGCTCCTCATCAGATCGTCGAGAGGACCGCGCCCCACGACCCTCAGACGCAGCACCGAACCTCCGGGGACACGCTCCTTGAGATCCTTCAGGAAGGACTGCAGGTCCTTTCCTGTGATGTCCGCCACCTCATCGAACCAGATGATCCCCTG